>PWMU01000094.1 GCA_003558065.1 Opitutia bacterium
CCCATTCGGAAGGCAGTTCGATCCATGCCAGATCATCGTGGCGCTCCGATTCCATGGCCTGGCGTATCCGCAGTCTGGCGGTTCCCCGAGGCGTATGCAGAAATACGATACAAACGGCGGTATCCGCGGACAGATGCGCCCGGACGGGACGCACGTTATCCGGAAGCCTCAGGATCACGCGGCCGCCCGGCATTTGCTGAGGCCGATTCACGGCGGTCGTCGGGGCGAAGGCCTCTTCGATCGCTTCGGTGTCGCCCGATTCGAGGAGTGCCCGCAAGCGACTGAAGGTAATGCGTGTGTCGAATTGTCCCCCGCCGCGGTGGTCCCAGAAGCCCGCCCGGGCCACGGTGACCATCAGGGACCACCGTTCGCCCGCATGCGGTTGCGGTCCCCGCACCAGCAAGCCCTGCCGTCCGTTGGCCAGGGGAACGCCGGTATGCGGACGCGGGAGCGGGAATTGCCAGACCAGATCGGTGCGGCGCCGGTCGGCGTCGTTGGGAAGGTCCGTGTCGGCAGCGGTGGCTTTCATTCGGGTTTACGGGTAAAGGTTTGAATAAACGGGCCGGCACCATTCGTCCGAATCGGCCGGGCTTGTCCTGAATGGCCGTTCGTGAACTCGCGGCAAGAGAGAAGCTTGATGATTTGAACGTTTTCCGGCCGGGATCGAACCCCCTTCTCCGTGTCAGCCGTTCAGGGGCCAGAACAAGAGAAGGAGCGGCATCGCTACGGCGAAGGCGATGATCTGGGCCGGCAGCCCAAGCTTCCAGTAGTCACTGAAACGGTAGCCGCCGGGGCCGAAAACGAGGGTGTTGGACTGGTGCCCGACAGGGGTGAGAAAGGCGCAGGAAGCGCCGATGGCGACGGCCATCAGGAAAGGTTCCGGAGAGGCTTCCAGTCCGTGGGCGAGGCTGACGGATATGGGGGCCATGAGAACGGCGGCGGCGGCGTTGTTGATGACGTCCGAAAGGCACATCGTCGCGATCAGAAGCAGGGCAAGGGTGGCCGGCGCCGGCCATTGCGCGCCGAAGACCAGCAGCTGCTCGGCCAGCCAGGCGGCGCCGCCGGTGGTTTCCAGCGCCTGCCCGACCGGGATCATGCAGGCCAGCAGCACGAGCACCGGCAGGTCGATGCCGGCGTACGCGGATCTCAGGTCGATGACCCCGGTCAGGATCATCAGCGTCGCCGCCGCTACCAGGGCGACCGGCGCGCTCAGCCAGCCGGTCAGGATCGTCGCGACCGCCCCGCCGAAAAGCAGAAGGGAAAGGAGCAGCTTGCGGGGTTTGCCCAGCTTGAGTTCCCGGTCGGCCAACGGCAGGCACCCGAGTTCGGGCAGTTGTTCCAGAAGGTTGTCATCGCCGCCTTCCAGCAGCAGGACATCGCCGTTTTCAAAACGAACGTCGCGAACCCGTCCCTTCAACCGGCGGCCCTGCCGGGCGACTGCGATCAGGTTCAGGCCGTGCCGCTCCAGCAGGCGCAACTGGGCGGCAGTGCGCCCGATGATCCGCGAATGGGCCATGACGACGGCCTCGCCGAGGTTGAGGTCGGCGGTGCCGGATTTTTCCTTTTCCGCGTCCTCCTTGTCCCCGGATTCCCCCTTCTCCTCCTTGCTGGCGAAACCGATGGAGAGTTTGGCCTGGTTGGCGAGGGTCTCGATCTCTTCGGTCTCTCCCTCGACCAGCAGGATGTCGTCCTCCTGCAGCACCCCCCGAAAGCGGTGGGCGGGAATGCGCGCGTCGTCCCGGATGACGGCCAGAACCGGCGGCGCCCCCTCAATGTCGGCTTTGAGCTGTCCCAGGGCCTGTCCGACCGCCTTCGAGTCCTCCGTCACCCGCAATTCGCCGAGGTAATCCTCGATTTCAAACCGGTCCTCCGGCGAATCCTGGCCCTGCCGGACCGGCAGCAGGCGCCAGCCGATCAGACTGATGAAGAGGATGCCGGCGACCGCGACGCCCACGCCGACCGGCGTGAAGTCGAAGAGTCCGAAGGGCGTGCCGCTCACTTCACCCCAGTAGGTGGCGATGATCACATTGGGCGGGGTCCCGATCATCGTGGTCAACCCCCCCAGGAGGGATCCGAAGGAGAGCGGCATGAGCAGGCGGGACGGGGGGATTCCGTGGGTCTTCGCCATCTTGAGAGTCACCGGAAGCATCAGCGCCAGGGCTCCGACGTTGTTCATGAACGCCGAAAGCAGGGCCACGGTGCCGGTGAGGCTCAGCAATTGAAGGACGGTTCGCCCTCCGGCCCGCTGAGCGGCCCGGGAGAGGAGATCGACGAGACCGGATTGAAAAAAGGCGCGGCTGATAACCAGTACCGCCGCGACCGTGATGACCGCCGGATGCCCGAACCCGGAAAACGTTCGTTCGGGCGGCACCAGGCCGAGGAATGTGGCTGCCAGAAGTATCGACAGAGCGACCAGGTCGTAGCGCAAAATGCCGGAGACGAAACCGATCAGGGCAACCAGAAGGAGCGCGGAGAGGACGACGGCATCAGTGGACATGGCTTACAGCTGAAAGGGGCGCAACCGTTCGAACGGATCATTCCCGGGTTTCGAGGCGATAGATCGGACCGTTGCGGGAAACCACGAGGATCTCGCCGTTATTGGCGAGCCGGGAGGGACGGCGGCGGGTGGGATGGATTTCTGAAGGGTTCATGGCGATCGGCGGCGGTCGGGCGGTGAAGGTTTCAGCGACCCCCCCTTTCCTCGCCGATAGCGTACCTCGGGCCCTCGTAGTTGGACTCAAAGAACGCGGCCAGGCGCCCGGGAATCCGGCTTTCGGGATCGTTCCGTGCCATACGGGTCGCAATCCAGCCCAGTTCGTAATTCCCGGTGTAGAAGCATTCCATGGGCAGGCGGCGGGCGATCCCGGTGATTTCCGGGTCGTGAAGCAGGGCCAGAGTGTAGTGCTGTTCGGCCAGGGCGGGGAGTTGCTGCTCGGTGAATCCAATCGCGACGGCGCGGTGCAACGAGGCGAGACGCCGTTTCATTCGGGCATCAAACGGCCGGAGTTTCTCCATCCAGAAATGAGCCGTACGGTTCCTCAATCGTTGGCGGTGTTCCTGCGTCTGGTGGAGCCTGTAAATCGCGGCGACATAGGCCCCGTTGTCGGACAGGGCAATGGCTTCGTTGACGTCGTTCGCGATCGTTTGCCGCGCACGGGCCGCAAGATACAGATCGAGACCGATCCAGAGGAGAACCCCCATCATGAATACGAACGCTGCCGGCTTGAGCAGGTCGCGCGGGGTTTTGTCAGAGGGTTTCTTTACCATTCGATTGTCCTTCCTTCCACTTCCCGGGGATTGAGGAAATACTTAATATCCGGTGCCAGGCGGCCGATGAAGCGCTCGTCGAGGACGCCGATTTTGCCGTTCATCGAGACAAAGACGCGGCCGGTGCCGGCGACGGGCGCCGAAACGAGAAGCTCCAGGCGATCGCCGTCCGAATCCTCCACCAGGAGCCGGGCCGCGGGCTCGTCAAACACCCCGTCGACGAGCAGTTCCCGGTCTTCGGTGTCGGGTACAAAGAGCTCTTCGGTCCCGATGGAATCCAGACCTGAGGCGTACATCTCGGCCATGCTTTCCGGCGGTGTGCCGGGTTCGGGCTCCGGCGTGTGGATCGAGTAGGGGATCCGCGGACGGGTGATCTCCCACCCTCCGCGCTGATTCCGTTCCAGGACGAGCAGGTGACCGTCCCGTTCGTAGGTAATCCTGGCGCCGCGGGAGGCCTCGGTGACAAAGACCGGCCGGCTCTCGTACAGCCGGGCGCCGGCGGGCGTGAACCGGTGAAAAAAGCGATCGTCGACGAGGTAGGCGTCGCTCGGGGACGGTTGTCGCAGCCAAAGCAGCCGACGGGTCTCGCCCGGGAGGGGTTGGCCCGTGGCGACTTCAAAGGTGTCGCCTCCGCTCGTGGTGAAAGTCACCGTCCGCGCAGCTTCGCTGTCAGGTGTCAGATCCGCCGCGACCCCATCGACGACCAGCATTTTGAGGTCCTGAGAATACCGGTACATCGCGGCAGTAGAGGGATTCCGGTCCGAATGGGTTCCGCCGGAGGTCCACCGGTAATGTTTCTCCTCCTCGCCGAACTGGTCTTCGCGCCTCTCAACGATCTCCTCCGTCCGCTCGAGCAGGTAATCGGAGAAAGCGTTGCTGAGGCGAATGCGAACGATCTCCTCGCCTTCGTTCAGCAGGGGAATCCTGTCAAGAATCCGGTCGGCATCCCAGGCGAAGTCTCCCTGCCACAGGCCCAGGCTCGCGGACAGGTCGAAGGAGATTCGGTGAACCCGGCCGTTGGTGCGCACGAGCTGGCTGCGGAACGGCCGGACACGCGGGCCGAGCTGCAGGGTCAGGTCGTTTCCCCTCCTCAGGGCCACATGGAGTTCCGGAGCGGCGTCCCAATCGACCTCCGGAGCTCCTTCGGGGGCCTCCAGGCGGGCGTTCCCCAATCCTTCAAGAAAACTCCCCACCTGGGCCGGATCCGCACGGATTTCCCGCCGGCCGACCAGTTCCCAGCTGTCTGAAGAGCGCCGCAGGTGAAATCCGTCCTCTCCCGGGACAACCAGCCACAGTTCCTCGATGTTGTCGGGATGGATCGGTGCGACTCCCTCGCCGTCGCGGAGAAAGGAAGGCGCCAGGTAATAACCGGCCAACAAAAGGCCGCCCACCAGGAAACGGAGAAAAGTTTTGGCGTTCACAATCAGGAGTTGAATTGGACATCGGGGCCGGGATAAAGCGAGCCGGCAACGCTTCAAAGTGGCTTTTTTTTCGGAGGGTTGTCAAAGCCAAACCCCTGGAGCGCGACGCGTGCTCCTTTGTCGCCGCTCATCTCATTCCCCCCTTGTTTTTACCGGGAATCACTGGTTTACTGGGATTGAAGACCGCTGTGGACCGGCTATGAAAGACATTCTCGAATCTCCCCGCATGTACCTGGTGGCCGCGGCCGCCTGTGCGACGGTCCTGGGACTGGCCGCGGGATGGGGACTCAGTGCGGGAGTTCGTGCGGACCGGTCCACCGGCGGGCCGGAGCCGGCGGGGGAGGAACCCGTGGCCGGTGGCCGCGATCGGGAGCGACTTACCGGGGAAGTGCCCGACGTGCCCGGCGAACTGCGGGAAGCCAAAGACGAACTCGAAGAGGGGCTCGATTACGCCGGAATGCTGGAGGTACTCGAGGCGGCGGGAATGAGGGTCATCCCCAAGCGGGCGTTGCACCGGCTCAACCGCCCGGCGATCAGGGAAGAGGGCGGCGTCTCCGAAGCGGTGGCCCAGGCCCTCATGCTCAGTGACGAAGAGGTCGAGCGGGTGAACCGCGCGATCGCCGAGGCCGAGGCCGGATTGAGGGAGCTGGAACTCGAGCGGATGGAGGTCGTCGCTATTTCGGACGAGCGGGCGGTGTTCCGGTTCGGTTCCTTCGAGGACGAAGGCGCGGAGGTTGAGGCGTCTCTGAGGAGGCGGCTACTCGCGGAACTGGGTGACCGGGACGGCGGTCTCTTCTGGGACCTGATGGAGCGGGAACCGCCTTACTATGACGGCGATTACTGGCGCGGATTCGGCCGGGACGAGATCCTGATTGTCTTTACCAGGGAGTTGGTCGCCGGGACGGAGGGAGGTCGGAGGGTCGAGCTCAAGGTGGAATTCGGACCGCCCCTGGAGGGCGCGCCCGGGCCGGATTTGCCGCGGCAGACCCAGGGGGGGGCAAGGATAACCCAGGCCTCCCCGGAAGGGGGCGACATCGGCTTCGCCGCCTTCGCGGGACGGCATCACTACCTTTACGAGTACCTCTCGGAAGAGCTTCAGCGTTTCTTTATTCACGAGCCATGAGCAGGACCGCGATCGGAGAATCGATGGCTGAGCTGGTTGCCGTGTGCGCGGTTTCCCTGGCCGCCGGGACGCTTGTCGGGTGGTGGGGGGAGGGGTTGTTTCGCGACGGTTCCCGCGTCAATGCCCCGCCGCTGCAGGAAGCGGGTGTGCCGGCCGTAACCGCCGAAGAGGCGGCGGCGGCCGCTTCCGCTGTTCAGCGCGAGCGGGAGCGGCTGCGTCGCCGCCTTTACGCCGAATGGATGGAAACACTCGGAGAAATGGGGATGCGGGTGGTCCCCGAGGCCACCTTCGAACACCTGGCACTCTTTCCGCTGGACGCCTCCGGACGGGTCAACGAGGAGGCGCGGAAATTGTTCCTGCTGAGCGACGAGGAAACGGAGCGGCTGAACGACGTGGTTGCGGAGGCGGAGGCGCGCCTCCTTCAGACGGAGATGGATCACCTGGAAATCCTCTATTTCTCCGACGACGAGGCGGTGTTCGTGATTCCCGCCTTTGGGGAGGGGCTCAGGATCGAAGAATCGATGCGCGACGGCATCGTCGAGGTGTTGGGAGAAGTGGACGGGGAATTGTTCTGGAGGCTGATGAACCCGGAGGGTGCGAGCGGTACCGCCGCCCCGGAGCGGTGGAAGGGGTTCGGCCGGGTGGAGCGCGAGATCGTATTTGCCGTGCGTGACGAGAATCCGTTTCCGGAAATCGAGCCCGAGGCCGATGTTGTGTTCTGGCTGCAGTACGAAGAACGTGTGGCGCGTGAGGATTCCTTCCGTTATTTTCAGGAAGAGGGACGGCGGTTGCGGGATGTCAACAGGATCACACCCGTTCGCTTCGGGGAATCCCATGAGGTGGAGCCCGCGGCAAACCTCCACGGGCTTTCGCTCGGCCGCTACGAATACCTGGTTTCCTACCTTCCGGAAGAATTGCGCGTGTATTTCGACCCGTAGGTGCCCTGAGAACGGAGCTATTTGACGGTGTCGATTGTTGGCTGTTTCCCCGGGGCGAGGTTCCGTTGTCGCGGCGGCAGCTTTGGAAAACTTGAGCATCGACAGGCCGCGGGCGGCGCGCCTATCGTTTTATCCGATGATGCGGTATCGATCCGGGTGATGTTTCCCCGGTCCCGGCACTCGCCGATTCCCCGAAATATGAATTCAAAGGTTTTTTCCCTCGTACTTGCCCTGATTCTGAAACTGTCCGCGGGGGGCCTTCTCGGCTCCGCCTCCGACCCGGCTTCCGGCTTTCGGGGATGGGAGGGGATGCGGGTGATTCACCAGGACAGCCAGCCCCGGATTCTCCGCGCCGGCGACCTCTTCGGCGACGGACGCGACGAACTGATCGTGGTCAATACGCGTCAGTCGAGGCTCGATATTTACCGCTGGCTTCTTGCCGCGGAGCGGCCGGAGGCGATGGAAGCGGACCCGGAGCGTCCGAACGAATTGCCGATGGCCCCCGAAATGGGCATCATCGAGCTGCCGCTTGAGGAGCTTCCCCGGGACGCGCTCGTGCTCGAGCGCGAGGGAGCGGTGGCCGCCGATCTCCTGGTGCTCGCCGGTCCTTCCAACCGGGTGTTGCGCTACCGGGTATCGGAGGATGAGGAAACGGGATGGGAAAAGGTGGCCGACTGGGATCTTCTTCCGGGATCGGTTAGCGGCGCGAATCCCCTCTTGCTGTATCCGGGAACCGATGACGCGGAGGCGGAGGTGCTGATTAGCTTCGACGAGGGCATCCAGCGTCTCCGCCTGTCGCCGGACAGCCGCGTGCGGTGGTTTCAGCCCAAAGAACGCCTTCCCCGCCGCAACTGGTGGAGCGTCGACCTCGATGGCGACGGGGAACCGGAGCTGATCGAATGGTTGCGGCGGCAGCGTCAGAGTTTGCGCTGGTATCAGTCCGAGGACGGCGAACTCCTTCCCGCCCGCGGCCTGAGCGACCGGAGTTTTCAGGCGGTGGAGATGCTGTCGCTCGGCGACCGTCCGGATCAACTCCTCCTGCTCGGCGGATCCCAGGAGGGAATTCTGCGCCGGTACCGGATCGAGCGTGAAGAGACAAGTCCGGTCGGCAGCCAGCAAACATTGACTCTCGGCGGGCGGGGCAGTTGGAGCGGATTCCTGCTCGATAACGAGCCGGTCCTGGTCACTTCCGGCGCCGAACAACCGCGCCTGGAACTCTTCTCTCTGAGCGAAGGCGGCTGGAAGGCCCGCGGCAGCTATCCGGCCGTGCGCGGCATCAAGGGACTGGCCGCGCCCGCGGCCGAGCCGGGAACCCTGCTTATTTGGGCGGAGGAAGCCCAGGACCTCTACCGGAGCCGGTGGGAGAACGGGCGGATGACCTACCCGGCGCCGATGCGGCAGTCTCCGGATGAGGACGACCGGCAGATCGTGGCGCTGGCGACCCACGGCGACGCCGTCTGGTGGGCCCAGCAGGTAGACGGCGATCTCGACGTCTATTACTGGCCGGCCGGCGCCGATGAGGCCGCTCGAACACGTTTTCCCGGGATCGGAAACAACCTGTCCGGCGTCAACCGCCTCGACGGGGAACGGCTGCTCCTAATGGAGGCCTACGCCCGCAATCCAAAACTGGCGGTACTCCAAGAGGACGGTACGGTCCATGTCCGGGAGTCGTCGCGGCTGCGGCGGGCGAGGCTGGATGAGTTTTTCCCGGTTGCCGTGGACGGAGAAAGCAGACTCGGGCGGTTGACGGACGGGGTCTGGCAATGGCTCGGCGACGATCTTCACGCCGACGACCAGATCATGCTCCCGGAAGGGCTCCGGATGGCCGCCTACCTGCCGCTCCCCGGCGGCGAGGCCTGGGTGCTGGAGGAGGGAGGCCGGCACCTCCACCGGATGCGTCCGGACGAGGCCGGTATCCCCCGGGCGGAAGACCGTTACCCGCTGCCCGGCGGAAGCCGGCTGACCGAGGACCCCTACCTCGGGCTGCTGCTGCACGGCGACGATCAGATCGTCCGCCTCGGCACGGGAGAACCCTGGCAACTCGAGCTCGCCGAGAGTATCGACAGCCGGGTGGGGCGGCCCACCGGCGTGCGGGAGGCGACCATCCACCGGATTTTTACCGCCGATCTGACCGGTGACGGACGTATGGAAGTCCTATTCTCGGACGACCGGCGCCACCAGCTTACCGCCCTGGCCCTGACCGATGAAGGGCTCGAGCCGATGATTTCCTGGCAGGTGTTTGAAGACCGCGCCTACCCTTACGGTTCGCGCGATTCCCGCGAAATCAACGAGGAGCCGCGGACACTCACCGGCCTGGATCTCGACGGTGACGGTCGCCAGGATCTCGCCATGTTGAGTCACGACCGCCTGGTTATCTACCTGGCCCGCGAAGAAAGGGAGGATCGGAAATGAAGCAAACAATCGAACCACTGCGCGGGGCGCCTGGAACACACCGCTGTATCCGTGGGTTGGTGACAGGATTTCTGGCGGCACTCTTTGCCTGGGGGGCGCCGCTCGAAGGGGATGAGCGTTCGGGCAAGGTGACGGTGACCCTTTCGTCCGGAGCTCGGATCGATGCCGAGCTGCTGCGCCGGACCGACGACCGCGTCATCCTCGACCTCGGGCACGACGTGATTTCGCTGCCGCGAAGCCAGGTCCTCGATGTGCGGAGCCATGCCGACGAGGAAACCGCGGTGATCGTCGCCGAGCAGGGGATTTATTCGACGGGCCGCCAGGATGCCGCACCGGTTTCGGACCTGGTCGGGCGTCAAGGCGATTCCGTCTTCATGGTACGGACTCCTGCCGGACTCGGAAGCGGGTTTTTTATCAGTGCCGAAGGGCACCTGATCACCAACTATCACGTGATCGAAGGGCAGACCGAAATCACCGTAACCCTGTTCCTGCCGACGGAGCAGGGGTACGAGCGGCGCGAATTGAAGCAGGTCCGTATCCTGGCCATGCACCCCCTGCGGGATCTCGCGCTCCTGCAGATCGACCGGGAGGAACTCGGAGATCACGATATCTCGCCGCTGATGATTTCCGCAACGCCGGATGTGCGGGTGGGGGACCCGGTCTTCGCAATCGGCAATCCCCTCGGGCTGGAGCGGTCCGTCACCCAGGGGATCGTCAGCTCGACCACCCGGACCATCGGCCATCTCCGCTTCCTCCAGACCGACGCCGCCATCAACCCCGGCAACAGCGGCGGCCCCATCTTCAACGCCCGCGGCGAAGTCGTGGGCGTCGTCTGCGCCGGTGCCACCTTTTTCCAGGGGCTGGCTTTCGGAATTCCCGCCACCGACCTGATCGACTTTCTGGATAACTGGGACGCCTACCTCTACGACCCCTTTCAGCCGCAGAACAGCATCACCTACCTTCCGCCCCCCTTCCGGGGGGAAAAGGAATAGGGGCGAAGGGGAACCCGTGTCCGGGACGTATCCTCCGGAAATTTTCGCTTGTGGGAGCGGGTTTCCTGTGCTCCGTAGCTATAGCGCCGGAGAAATCCCGCGACACGGGATTGGGCGCGGCGATTAATCATGGCGGAGTCACTACGCAAATCGGACGTTTATTTCGGGGTGACCCTGATCGCGGCCACGGTGGTCTTTTTCTGGCCCGTGCTTGCCTGGATCGCCGGGGAAACGCTCGCCCATGAGCAGCTTCGCCAGTCACTCGCGCTCATGTTTTTTGCCGCGGTCTACGTGGCGTTCGATCAATGGAGCAAACTCAAGCCGGTTTTCGAAATATCGAACAGGAACCTGGGGCTTCTCTTTGCCGCGTTCCTGGTGGCGGCCACCGCCCTGGTTTTTCCAATTCCGTACACAGTCCTCGGCGCCCTCGCGCTGGCGCTGTTTGCTCTCGCACGCATTGTATTCGGATCCAAAGCGCTGCCGGTCTACCTGCCGTTCGCGGTTACGTTTGGCGCTTTCCTCCTGTTCATCCTCTTCTTTCCGATGCTCGACTGGCCGCTGCGAACACTGGCGGGAACGGCCGCGGCGGGTCTGCTGGATCAGGCGGGACTGGCGACCGCTCTCACCCTGCACCAGCAACCGGATCCGATCCTGCTCCTGAAAGTGGACGAACAGATTTTCAAAGTCGCCGCGGAATGCAACGGCTTTGGTCTGATGAGTACGTCGACGCTCCTCGCCCTCCTGCTGATCGTTTCGCGGGCGATGCCGCTGTGGTGGAAGGTGTCCGGCGTCCTGCTGGCCGCCGTCGCGGGATTCCTATTCAATGTTGTGCGGATCATCGGGATCGTCCTGGCGGCGCCGTATTTCCCGGAGCATTACGACCTGATGCACGAGGCGGTCGGCTTGACCGCTCTGTTCGCAGGGCTTGCGGTCGTCTGGTTGCTGATCGGGGCCGGAAACGGAGTGGCCGCCCCGCCCGCCGACGGCACGGAACGTCCTTGAGGAAAATAAAGAGGAACACAAAAGGGATTCGAACAGGAGCCTGTTTCGTGACTACCGCGTACTCCGCGGTAAAAAACCCCGGGCCTATGGGCGATAGGTGAAGGCGTGGCACAGGGCGGCGCCGGCGGCGTCGGCTTCGTCGGCGCCGAGGATCGCTCCGTGCCCGAGCAATCCCATCACGCTCCGCGCCACCTGTTCCTTACTCGCCCGGCCCGTGCCGACAACCGCCTGCTTGATCCGGAGAGGTGCGTATTCAAAAACCGGTTTATTCGCGAGCGAAGCCGCGGCCATGGCCGCTCCCCGGGCCGCCCCGAGAATCTGGGCCGTTTGGAAATTCTGGACGAAAATTGTCTGTTCTAGGGATAGGTGCAGGATGTCGTAGGTCTCGCAGCAGCCGGCCACCCCTCGGAAAATCGCGCCAAGGCAGTCCGTCATCGACGCCGTTCTGGGCATGCGTACCGTCGTGCTGTGAAGGAGGACCGCCCCTCCCTTCCCGGAAAGCTCGATTACGGCCAGTCCGGTGCCGCGCAAACTCGGATCGACTCCCAGAACCACTCCTCCGAACGGCCGGCGGCGTCCGTCGTATTCCCATGCCCTGGTTCGCTCCCGGGAAGAATTCCCGCCCGAACCTTCCAGCTTGGCCTTCCAGAGGGCCCGCACCGAACTCTTTGCCATGGACCTCAAGCTAGTCGACCGAAGTCCCCGGAACAAGAGGAAACCGAGGTTATTGTTGCCGGTGTCGGTTTCACGCCTGCAGGAGGGGGGTTGCCCCGCACCCTGTCCACCCCGAACCGGGAACCCCGTTCCGCGGGTTTCCGCCCCTTACTCCTGCGCCGGGGTCAACTCCTGCGCGCTTTCCATGAGCAGGCCGTCCCGGGTGGCGTAGGACTGGCTGACGCCGGTCCCGAACGCCTCGCCGATGACGTCCGGGTCCAGGATGCCGGCGAGTTGATTGACTGCTTCCGGGGAAACGGTGTCGTCTTCTTCTTTCATGATTTCGAGCATGCCCTGGATCAGTCGGGCGAGGTCGCGCATCTGGTGCCCGAGATCCTGAATCTCCCAATGCAGTCCCGGCCGGGCGTCCATCAGCCTCCGGGAGTCACGGTAGAGGTCGCTTCCGGCCAGTGAGGCCGTTCCTTCCGGAGGGCGGCGCAGGCCGGAGAGCACTTCCTCGACGGTTCCTCTCCCGAGGCCCAGGGCAAGGAAACCCCTCCCCAGGAATAAGCCTCCCTGAAACATTTCCTGCTCGACCCGCCAACCTGCGAATCCCTGTTCCTCCGACCGCTGCAGCGCGCCGCCGGTCATTGGGGCGAACATGGCGATGGACTGCATAATCCGTTGCCAGACTTCCTCGTTGCGCGGGGACCAGACAAAAGCCATCCGGTCGGAAAAGACATCTCCCGACCGGAATTGCTCGGCCGGGTCGACCGATGCGTCCGAGGGAAACATCACGAAGCTGTGATGGTGTCCGATGGACGAAAGAGTGGTGGCGATGTCTTCCTGGACCATGGACCGCACCTGCATTTCCATTTGGGCAATGCCCTGTTCCGCCTGGTCGCCCATGACATCGATGACGACCTCCTTGATGCGGGAATACAGTTCGCCCAAATCGAGGCTGGCCTGGGTATAATCGGTTACCGTCGCAGGCACCCAGGCAGGGGGGCGCGGAGACAGTTCCCGCTGGTCGAGGAGGGTCTCCACGATTCCGCGCCGGGGCGAGGGCGCTGAAATCAGTCCGCCCCAGCGCATGGTGCTCCCGTCAAGCGCGCCGCGAAAAGCGATGTTTCCGATCTCGAACAACCCGAGTCCTTCCAGGATCCGCCTCACTTTCGGATCCTCGTTGTCCGAGGCCATCCGGAAAAAGGGATCCGGGTTCACCGCTAGTTCGAACCCCGGCACTCCCCTCGGCAACGCTTCCCGCAAGCCCGGCGTCGCCATCAGTTCCCTCCGGAAATCTCCGTCTTCGCCTTCGTGGGCGCGGAGGAAACGCGCGAAGAGCCCGAGCATCGCCTCGCTCGGCTCCGGCTCGGGCTCGGCCAGTTCAATCGAGTCGTCCTCCAGCGCACGTCGAACCGTGCTGAAATCGGGACCGCTCATCAGGGTCATCACTCCAACAAGGCGCCCGTCGATGCGGGTAAGGAAGTTGTGGGCGTTGTGGGTGACCACCCTTTCTCCGTCGGTGCCCGGAAACGTTTGCGGAACCGCCAGGTGGATGACGTTGTGGCCCGCGAGATCCAGGTCGACTCGCCGGGTCGGGTATTCGGAGTCCCCCTCGCCCAGGGTTTGAAGCATTCCCTCCATCAGCCGGTCCCCGAGTTCCTCGCCCGGATTCGCCCAGAAGAGAACATAGAGGTCCGTTTCGCCCGGGTCGCGGTCGCCCGGGGGATTGACGATCAGGGCCGCCCCCGATTCTCCCCGCAGGATTTTAGGGAAATCCTCAGGCTCCATCCCGAGCTCGCCCAGTTTTTTCCGGAACGTTGTCCAGTCATCGCCCGCCTCGCGCTGCAGGATTTGGATAAATTCGCCGATTCGCTCCTCGCTGAAGAGATGACGGCCGATCGCGGTCGCCTGCATGGCCGAGTAAAAGGCGTCGCCGTCCGGAACGCGCAGCGC
>PWMU01000025.1 GCA_003558065.1 Opitutia bacterium
GTCTACGAAATTGAAGGAAAACTGCGGGTTTCGGACAGTGGGATCGTTCTGCGCGGGGAGGGACAGGGCGAGGACGGAACCGTCCTCATCGGTGCGGGCGCCACACAGCGGGCGCTCATACGCGTCGAGGGAACCGGGTTGTGGAGCGAGGTCGACGGGACCCGCCGCCGGATCCTCGACGACTACGTTCCGGTCGGGGCGACAAGCTTCGAGGTGGAAGCGGATCACGACTTCGAACCCGGCGATCGCGTGATCGTCCACCGTCCGGATACGGAGGAATGGATCTCGGCGATCGGCATGGATAGCATTCCCGAGCGCAGCGACGGACGTACGGTGCGTCAATGGACGCCGGGGGGATTCGAGTTGCTTTACGAGAGGATCGTTGCCGACGTCGACGGCAACCGGATCACGGTCGATGCACCCGTCATGATGGCCCTCGACGCGCGCTTCGGCGGGGGGTCCGTGTACCGGTTCGAGTTTCCGGGGAGGATCGAAAACGTCGGGGTGGAAAATATGCGCGGGATCGCGGAGATCGCCGAAGGCGCCGAGGCGGATTCCGAGGACCACGCGTGGATCTTCGTGCGGTTCGACCGTTTGAAGAACGGATGGATTCGTGACATCACCTCGTACCACTTCGGGTTTGCCCTGGCCCAGGTCGCGGCGCGTTCGAAATGGGTGACCGTTCAGGACTGCCGGTACCTGGAACCGGTTTCGGATATCCGCGGAAGCCGCAGGTACCCCTTTCACGTGGGAGGCCAGCAGAATCTCTTTCAACGCTTGTATTCCGAGGACGCGCGGCGGGACTTCTCGACCGGTCGCGCGGTCGCGGGCCCGAATGTCGTCCTGGATTCGGAAGCGTATAATGCGGTCAACTACACCGGCCCCCACCACCGCTGGGCGACCGGAATTCTGTATGACAACGTCCGCGTCCCCCACGACGGAATCAAAGTGCAGAATCGCATGAATTTCGGGTCCGGACACGGCTGGCCGGGAGCCAATATCGTTTTCTGGAACTGTTCCGCCGATGAAATCGTTGTCGAGAGCCCCCCCACCGCCCGCAACTGGTCGATCGGCTCCAAGGGAAGAAAGGGCGAACCGGCGTTTGTCGGCCGGACGCACACGATCGACGACTTCCCGGGCACCTGGATTTCCCACGGCGAACACGTCGAGCCGCGCAGTCTCTACCTGGAGCAGCTGGAGGAGCGCATGGGAGCCGGCGCTGCGGCAAACATCGCCGACCGCCCCTATTCTTTCGCGGATTCCGATTGATACGTCTGTTCTCGCGTGCCCGACTGCCGGGGAGGAATTGGTCGCGTCCGCTAGCTTTGGGCGGCGGAGGTTTTTGCGGATGCGCCGGCCCTGGCGGGGTGGTAGGGGCAGGATCCGTATGCCGCCGGCCCCTGACGATTTGAGGGAGATTGGAGGATTCCCGGGATTGGGTCGGGAACAGCGGTGAGCGGGCAGAAAAAGGTGCTACGGGGCTTGTCTTCCGGTTCTTTCGGGCTCCGGTCCCCGGTCGAGGGTATGGAAGAAGGCTACCGGGTCGGAATCCCAACCGTCGAGGCGCGGATCCGCGGGCACCCAGCGTACCGAGCTGTCCGCGTAGGCAACGTTAAAGCCGCCTTCATGGCTGGAAAACATCCGGTCGGACGGGGGATCCCAGTCACGACCGGCGTTCGTTTCGTACTTGTCGGAAATCAGTGCCATGGCGCGATCAACGTAGTGGGGAAGTCGGTATTCGGAGCCGGCCGCCGGGGTGCCGCCATCGTTGCTCGTTCCGGCCCGGCCCCGGTAAACGTAACTCGTGTGCTTGTGTCCGATGTTTCGAAAGCGAACGATCTGTTCATCGAACAGGCCTCCCGTCAACTGCTGATAGGAAGGGCACCAGTAAATTTCCAAAGCATCCGTGTAGATTGGATACAGCTCTCCGAGACCGCGCGGAGCATTTGTGAAATCGCGATTCCGTATGCCTTCGCCCGCGCCATACCCTCGAAAATTCGCCGCCCCGCCGGTTCCGGTTCGCGGGATATGGTTGTTGTTGTCATTGGCGTACATGTAAACGCCGGTAATCAGTTGGCGAAGATTGCTGGTGCACGCCATGCGCCGCGCCTGTTCGCGCACCCGGCTGACAACCGGAATCAGAATCGCCGCGAGAATCCCTATGATAGCAATCACCGTCAGCAATTCAATCAGCGTGAAACCGCGGGAGGGGTCCCTCGCGGATCCGTTACCGCTCTTTCGAGAAAGAATGAGGTTGGTGGTCGGGGTTCGAATCATTTTCTCGAAGAGAATGCTACGCCAACCCTTCGGCCGAACGCAACCCGGATGTTGCAAAAACGGCAACAGTTCGGCTGGCAAGACCGAAAGCCGGCGCAGCGATATGCTTATGTACGTGAGCGAGCCGGTTGCAGAGCCAACGCCGCCACAGCGGGCTTGTGCCGTTTAGCGTTCCGGGAAATCTCATTTGATCTACAGTGCCAACCCAGGGATTCTTCCGGGAACGAAAAATGGGTTGATTCTGAATCCGGTTTTTTCTCTCCTTACAGTCCCCGCGGCTTTGGTTTCTCACCCCGTTGCCATGGCTCTCCATTCGAAACTCCAATCGTTTCCGCGCTTGACCCTTCCAATTCGGCTCCCGGGCGTATTCGCATCGTTTGCGGTCCTGGCCCTTCCCGCCCGGTCACGCCGGTTTTCCGCTGCGGTCGTTGCCGCGGTTCTGGCAGGTCTTTCGCTCCCCGCGAGCCCTGCAATTGCCGACGACGAAGCCGAAACCTTCCGGATTATGACCTACAATATCCGGCATTGCCGCGGCCTTGACGATGTTCTCGATCCGGAGCGGACCGCCGCGGTCATCCGGGAGCAGCAGGCGGACGTAGTCGGGTTGCAGGAAATGGACCGGGGCGTGAGGCGAACGGATCGCCGGGATCTTCCGGCCGAGTTGGGGAAGTTGACGGGCATGACGGCGATCTTTGAGAAGAATCACCCGGTTCAGGGCGGTGAATACGGCAATATGATTCTGACCCGATTTCCCCACCGCGACGTGAAAAACACCCACCTGCCCATCGTCGTGGACTTTGTGATGCAACCGTCCGCGGACGATCAGCGCTGATACCGCACCGGAACCCAGGTTCTAATTACTCCCCGGGGATTCCCGGTCGGTATCGCCGATACCGATCCAGTCTTTGAACTTTCGAAGGGAAAGAGAAGCGCCTTCGACAGGTTCGAGTTTCAGCGGCGTCCCGCCGGGGGCGATGATGAGTTCGATTCGCGCGGTGTCCTTCCCCGGCTTTCCCGTCGCCTCCAGGGCCCATTTGATCTCCAGATTCGCCGCGTGGATCGAGTAGGGCGCCCGGGGAAGGCGGATCTCGAAAAAGCGTTCGCCGGAAGAATCCAGGTTTTCCCAGCGAAGCGTTTCGACCAGGCCGCTGTCCTGATCTCCAATTCCGAGGGTGTACCAGAAGAGGTGAAGCTCGAGTTCATCGAAAGGCCTGGTTCGATTCCAGCGCAGGGTACCGATCAGTTCGGCGCCGGGAACGTAGGCCGGTTCGGATTCGGGCAGTTTAATCTGGATCGCATCGTTCATAGGACGGGGAGGGGCGCGACGTAGACGCGGTACTGCTCGCGGAGGTTGGGCATGAAACGGATGTCCCCTTCGACGCGAAGGGTGTAGACAATACGGTTGCTCGGCGCTTCGAACGAGTGGGGAATGTTTTCGGGCACGGTCAGCGCAGCTTCGCCCCGTGCGATCTCGAAGCGTTCCTCACTGTCGAAAATTTCTTCGCGCAGAAACACTTTGGTGTCGATTGTACGGCTTCGGTTCTTACCGCCGCCGGTGGTGTATTCTCCTTCGGTCGCGCCTTCGAGGAAAACCCGCAGGCGGCCGATATTTCCGGATCCGCGGCGGAAGGTCCAGTTCAGGTTCCAGGATTGCCCGCAGGCGAGGGTCGACGAACCCGCATAAACGGTCACCCTGGGTCCGAAGAAGAAACCGATAGCATAGTAGACCGCGGCAATAGCCACGGCAATGCCGATCAGTGCAAAGAGCGAAAGTATGGCCAGCGGCATGATCTCGTGGCTGCCGCTTTCCCGTCCCTCGCGGATGATCGCACCGAGAATGGTCCAGGTAAATCCATTCCAAAGCACCGCAAATCCGGCCATTCCCAGAAAACGAGCCAGCGGTCCGTGCCGGGGGCGCAACTCCGCCTTGCCGCCCGGGGGATCTTCCGGGAATTCGGGAAGTCCGAGCAAAGCCCCGGGCCGCAGCTCGGTTGAGGCCATCGAATCGCCGCTGCGGACCTGCGCCGCCTCGCGCTTCTTCCGCAGACCGTAGACGCCCGCGCCCGAGAGCGCGAGCCCCACAAAGATGAACAGCACCGGTATAAAGGTCAGAAGCCCGTGCCACCCGAGTTCCCGCTCCAGCACCGCTTCGGAGGGATCGCGGGGGTTCACGAGGGCGGTATGGACCGAACCCGGGGAGTAGGTAGCCACGATTGCCTCGGCCCAGCTCCGGTTCCCGGAGGAAAAGTTGATAAAGCGGTACCGCGAACTCTCCCACTCGCGGTCCTCCCATGTGTAACGGTAACTCAGGTCCGGCCGGTAGGTGGTGCTGTCGGAGCCGCGCCTCGTTTCGACCTCGCTGGAAACGATCGTACAGGCGACCTCGGGCCAGTCCCTTGACTGGAGAGCGTTGTACCAGGTGTCTATGGCGACAAACCAGGTGGCGAACCCGCCGCCGATGGCGAAAATCAGGCCGAAAGGGATCAGGAGCCACCCCCCGCGACCACGTTTACGGGCTTGTCGGACGGTGGGGACTCCGGACTGCTTGCGGCGGCCGCCGAAATTGAGCCGAAATTTCATGGGGAAGAAAAAACCGGGTAGAAAGAATCTCCCTGATAACGGGTGTCGAAGAAACTATACGATCCGCGAGGCCCGCTTTGGCAAGCGAATTTTCCCACTCCAGAAACCGGGTGCGTTCCACGGCTTGCTTTTCCGGGGGGTAAGTTCCGGTCGATTGGCGCCCGGGAATCCTGGCTGCGAGACGAATCAGGTGCGTTTGCTGCCGTGCTTCGCCCACAGACTCCTAAAAGCGCCTTGATTGAAGGCCTGAATAATGAAAGATCGGGGTCAAATGAGCATTCAGACGCACGTGCAATCGACTTTAGGCCAGCGTCTTCAGCCTTTGTTCGACGCCGGCTTCTTTCGGCCATTGGCACGGCCGAGCGCGCCGGTGTATGTGGATTGCGGGCTGCGGCTGGTTGAGGCGGCGATGGAGTCCGGGCAGTTGGATCGGACGGAAGCGCGCGCTTTGGTTCGGGAAGTGATCGAACAGCATCCGGATGTGATTCTCGAAGATGACGAGGGCGGTTTTGCCAGCGATCCGCAACAGAAGGCGACCCAGTTTTTCAATAAGTTGCTGGAATCTCAGTGGATTACGGAGCGGCGGGTGAGCCTGTCGGAACAGACCATTCTCATCGCGCCGCAATTGCGCCTGCTGCTGGGAACGCTGTCGGATCTGGCGGAGAATCGTCCCGAGGAATTAAAGGATTTTGGCGTTGGGCTGCGCTCGCTCTGCAAAGATATTCTGGCCGATCAGGCCTTTGACCCGAGCGGGATGGACGGCGAGGGGATGCGCGCTCAGGTCAAGGATTTGCTGGAGCGATCCGAGCGTTCGCTGAACCAGATGCACGCGATGGAAACCCTGATTGGCGAACACGAAAGCGCGCAACGGCAAAGCGCGTCGGCCCGGGAGACCTTAAAACGGTTTCTGGATGATTTTCACGCGGGCGAGCATATGCTCTGCTACGATGCGCTTCGGGAGTCGGGTGTGCTTCCGCGTATCGAGCGGGCGCGGGCGGTGCTCCAGGAATTGGCGGCGGATCCGTTTGTGAAGGAACGCCTGGGCGAAGGGATTGCCCGGCACGCGGGAATCGACTCGGAAGAAGCTTACGTCAGGGCCGAAGACTGGTTGTTGCGTCTGGAGACCAGGCTCGCGAGCATTCCGCGGATCGCTCGTCAAATCGATGCGCGCATGGCCGAATTCAGTAATCTATCGGCGGCCCGCTACCGTTACCAGACGGAAATGCGGGGGCTCAAACCGGAACAGGTCAAGGCCTACTGCGATCGAGTCGCTCGCGATTCCGCCGGAAAAAAGTTCTCCGACTTGGCCCACGAGCCCGGCATGGAGTTTCGCACGGTGAATTCCGAAGTGCTATTCGGCAGGAATGCCCTTGCCCCGGTTCGCGCGCGACGCCTGCCCGTTGATTTGAAAGTGAACACCCGCACCGCGGAAGCCGATGTTTTCAGTGCGCAGGATTCCATTCGCAGACAGACGTTGCATTCCTTGACGCCCCAGCGTGCCGGGCGGTTCATTTCGCGCTACTTGCCTTCCAGGGGAGATCGCTTCTCCACGGAGGAACTGCACTTGCCGACGGAAGATGAACTTTTGGATTTCCTGGCAGTGCTCACCTTTGACCGCGCCCCGGTCCGCCGTTCGACAAAAGTGGTCAAGTGGAAAGTGAGCAGCCCGCGACAAGGGGGGTGTTCCGCGCCTGAACGGATACCCATGGATACGGTCGGTGATATGACGATTGAACGGTTAAGCATCGAACGCCTGACTTGATATGACATTGCCCTGGCCGCAACACTGGGAGAGCATTCCTCAGGAAGACCGCGAGGCGGTCTCAGACATTCTGACCCGCCTGCTGGCGCACGGCGCGATTCTTGGAGACGAGGGACGCGAACGGCAGCTTTATCTGCTCGCGAGGAACGATGTGGAGCCTCAGCTAAGAGAATATTTCGCACCGCTGGGTCTCGAACTGATCTTCGATCCGGACGCTCCCATTCTCCAGTTGCGCCCGGTGGATGCGGCCTGCGGGCTGTCCGGACGATTCACTAAGGCGGAAACGCTGGTCCTGCTGACTCTGTGGCGGCGCTATCATGACATTCGCATGGAGCAAGTGTGCCACGGAGTTTTTCTGACAGTGAAGGAATTGTGGGAGACCCTGAAGGTGTACTTCGAAGAGATCCAGCCTCCCAACGAAACCCAGCTCAAACAAATCCTGCAGCGTCTGCGTCATCACCGGCTGATCCGTATGCGGCGCTCGAACGAAACGGATGCTTTCGAGGCCGTAACGCTGGAGGTTTTGCCGACGCTCCACCGGGTCATTCCTTTCGCGGATGAGAAGGCCTGGGAGGAGCAATGCGAGCTCTACCGGAGCACGCCGGAGACCGAGCGGGATGAATCCGACGAAGGGGGGGATACGCCATGAGTCACCGTATTTCCCTCACCCGCGTTATTGCGATCAACTGGTATGGCTTCAACCAGATCTTCGATGTTGAGGACACGACCCTTATTTCCGGCGCTTTCGGGACGGGCAAGTCGGCACTGCTCGATTTGATCCAACACGTCATGTTGGGAGACGGTTGGAAGGCCAACCGCGCGGCCAGCGGCAGCAAGTCACGGGGGCGCGACCTCGTCGGTTATTGTCTCTGCGACACGAATCACGAACAAAGCGGCGAGCGACATTTTCTGCGGCGCAGTGGCGCCACCGTGATCGCGCTGGAGTTCAGTAAACCGGTTGACCGGGGCGAAAGCCCGGAAAGGGAGACCTGGGGTATGCGAATCGAATACACAAATCCCACCGCCCAGCCGAAGAAAACGCACTTTGTTATTCCCGACCGTGCGGAGTATGAAAATCTGCTGGAAGGGGAGTCGTTGCTGGACGACGAACGCTTCCGTACCTGGTTACGCCGTGAGTATGGCAAAGATTGCCTTTTTGCCCGGCAGAAAGACTACCTGGAGGAGATGGGTACCGCCCGCCATCTCTATTTTGACACCAAGTCTTTTCGTCTCACTTTTCCCAAGGCGATCGCGTTTGAGCCCGAGGACAATGTCGAAAAGTTTATTCGTGAGTTTATTCTGGAAGAGAGCCCGTTGAATGTGACCGAGGTCCGCGAGTCGTTGCAGGCCTACGAGGATGTCCGGCGACGTCTCGAGTCGCAGGAGGATGAGGCCGCTTTCCTGCGGAAGATCAAGCAGCACCACGATGCCTGTCAAAAGGCGAAACGCCAAGGCGCGGTCCTTGAGCACGTTGAGGTGCTTCTCACGGTTACCCGGCACGAAGAGATTCGCGATCGACACCAGGCGGAGATCCAGCGACTGGAATCGGCCAACCGGGAAAACCTGAAACGGCTTACTGAAAGCAAAGACCTCCGCCAGGTACTCGACAAGCAACTGTCCGAGGCGGCCGAGGTGCTGAGTGCCGACCCCGAGGCAAAGAAGCTGGATGCGTTACAGAAGCTGATAGCCGAACAAAGGAATCGCCTCAAGACGCTGCAAGATGCGCGGAAGGGAGTTCGGCGGTTTCTGGAAGACCGCCAACGGGATTGGATCGATTGGCTGCGTCACGGGGAGTCGCTGAAAATCGAGGGTCTGGAGAAGGGCTTCAAGGAAGCTGCTGAGACGGTGGACGCCCTGTCCGCCGGGAACGAAAAGCTCGGGTTGGAGAAGTTGGAAGGCCTGGCTGAGGCGTTCCAGGGGATCTGGCGACAGACCGAGTTGATCCTGCAACCTCTGAAGAACGATAAGGAAAAGTTGGATACGCGATTGCGGCGAATTCAGGAGGACCTGGCGCGACTGGAAGACAACCAGACCCCGGGCCGTTTTCCGTTGTTCGATCTCCTTCGCGAGCGGTTGGGCGACAAAGTCCGTCAGTTGGGCCGTGTCGTCGAAGTCAAACCCGAAGCCGACCCCTGGTGGCCGGTGCTGGAAGCCTTGTTCGGTGATGAACGGTGGACCATCGTTCCGGCGGATTCCGACACCTACCGAAAGTCCCTCGACTTGCTTTCGGAGATAAGCCCCGAGTCGGGTGAAGCCATTCTTAATCCGGCGGAATTGAACGGAGGGAGTTCCCCTGGCCGGACAGGCTCGGTGATGGAGATGCTGGACTTTCCGGACGATCGCGCGCGAAAGCGTTTGGAGGCCCTCTTCGGCGACATCGTGTGCGTGGCCGACGCGCCGGAGGCCGAAGCCGCTTCGTCGAATCGCGCCCTGAGTCGGGACGGCTATTTCAAGGATGTGCCGGTCCGCCGCCGCCTGCGGACCGAAGAAGTCGCCTTCACCCTGGGGCGCCGCGGTCTCGAGCGCATGAGGCGGAATCTGCTGAGCGAGCAGGAGCAAGTCCAGGGCGAGATCGAGGGAATCGAACGGCGCATTTCCGATATTCAGACATGGCTGGAAAAGGGGCAGGAGAAACGTCTCGGTTCGCAGAAGAAGCCCGATGGATCGGAGGAAATCGGCGGTATTGCGGCTCTGGAAAAGGAGTTGGGCTCGAACGAGGAAACCCTCAAACTCCTGGAGACTCCGGAGCGATTGGAACGGGTGAAGCGGCACGGGGAGCTGAAGACGAAGCGGGACGAGATTATCGGGACGATCCGTGTGCTTCAGGAGAAACTGGCCAATTTCGAAACGGAGGTCGCTCCGCATCGGGAGGGCAGGGAAAAGGCGGTGGCCGGACTTGAGGCGTTGAATCTGCAGGCGGAGGAAAGCCGCGCCGCGCTCGCTTCGCGATTCTCCGGTGTACTGGATGCGGAGTTGGAGGAACTGCGCGAGTATTGGATGGCACGAGGCGCCGGTTGGAACGAACGGTATGAGGAACTTCGGGGGGAACGCACGCAGGCTGATACCGACGCCGTCCAGCACAAGTCGGAACGCGACGGCGAGCGCCGTTTGCTTCGGGAAGCGCGCGACGACCACGGCTCGCTCCGCCATCCCCACTACCAGGACTTCGATGTGAGCGAGGACGACAATACGCAGTGGGATCAGCGCCTGGCCCGTCTGGAGACGGTTGAACTGGAAAGAAACCGGTCGTTGGCCGAAAGCCGGAAGCAGGAATGGCAAAGGCGATTGCAGGATCAGGTGCTCAACGAGCTTACCCGGCGTATGCAGGACGCCGAGGCCGTGATCAGATCCCTGCGCAAACACTTGAGTCAGCCGGTGGGCAACTACCGCTATGAGATCCGTCAGCGACGGGATAACACTTATGAGAATCTATGGCGTTTGCTGGACAGCGGTTTCGAGGGCACGGATCCTCTGGCGCAGGTCATGCAGGAAGCCGAGGTGCAGTCCGCGCTCGAAGAACTGATGGCCGCGGTCAATGCCGGCGCGGATGCCAAAGACAGGGCGGCCCGGCTCCTGGATTACCGGAACTACCACCGCTATGACATTGAAATGATCCCGGTCGGTGAAAACGCCTCGAAGGGGATTTCACTCAGTCGCAGCGGGCGCAACCTGAGCGGTGGTGAGAGCCAGGCGCCGTTCTTTATCTCCATGCTTGCCGCCTTTCGACGGGTTTACAACCGGGGTGACAGGCGGTCCAGACAACTGAACCAGCTGGGATTGGTAGTCATGGACGAAGCCTTTTCCAAGCTATCAAGCGATGGGATCGCCGATTGCCTGACCCTGGCAAGAAGTTTCGGGCTTCAGTTGATCCTGGCGTTTCCTCCCGAAAAACTCGGAGTGATGGTGGAACACGCACGCACCGTCATCGTCTGCCAGAAGGAGCTCCGGCACGACGCGCAGGGACTGCCGGTAACCATTGAGAACATCCCCATTCGCATGACTCTGGACGAAGCATTGGAGGCGCTTGATTAAATGAATCCGCGCAATGTGCCGGTCGCCGAGGAGCTTTTTCGGCAATGGGTGAAGGCGCGAGGGTTCAAGCGCTCGCCGGTGTCCCGTGACTTCATTCGCGCCTGGCATCACATTGAAGACGCCGCATTCTTCGTCGAAGCCACGGAGGACGAAATTATCCGTGACCTCAAGGATCTGGAGCATGAAGGCTGGTTGAAGCTCGTACCTGAAAAATACTACCGCCATCGGATTGCGAAGATTCGCATTCCCTTGGAACTCGAAAATCGGTGGAAGAAAGCATTTGGGTTTGAGGTCCCGGGCAATGCGGAAGAAGGGCGGATTGCCGGTTGGCCCTGGTCAAAGCGACTCGATTTCCTGAGGACGACAAGGATAACGGTACCCTTTGATGATTTACGCCGCCTGGATGACTACCTGAGAAAACCGACGGAGGGGACCCTCCGTTTGCCGATCAAGGAACGGTCCATTGAGATCTTTGGCGATGAGAAACGGCTGGATGAGCTTTACCGGGGATCACTGCTGTTCGGGGAAGGGCGCCTGACTTTGGAGGCCTTGCACTGTTATCAGGTTCCCGAGCCGCTGGCGTGGATCCGGGGTCAATTGGCGGATGGACCTGTGGTTGTTCTGGAGAATGCGGCAACCTGGGACACCTACCGGCGATGGGACCGGGAGCAACCGCGGTTCAGTGCGATTGTTTACGGTGCGGGGGAGCGTTTTCGCGACGGTGTGCGCCGGCTTGATGAGGTGTTTGCTGCCTTGGGCGACAGGCGCGAAGTCCTTTATTTCGGAGATCTGGACGCCGCGGGCATGCGTATACCACGGTTGGCGTCGGAAGTGGCCGTTTCCCTGGGGTATCCGGCGATCAGGCCGGATGTGGACGCCTACACCTGGCTAATAGAGATCGCGGAGTCCCTTACGGGCCTTGTTTCCAACCGGGATTGCGGCATTCCTGCTGAAAAAGATCTGGAATGGCTGGAAGAGCTCAGTGAACCGGCCAAGGCGCTCATGGAAAAATCCGGCCGAATCGCTCAGGAATGGTTGAATCGTGAGAGGATTTTATCCGGATGCCATCAGGGTGGAAGTCTTCCGCAGTATTCGCGGAAGATACGGAAGCGTCGGAAGGATGTCGAGTAACCAAGTTCCGGATACCTGTCCCCCGATTCCGGGAAACGATTTGGCGCTTGGATTCTCTCATGCATCTGGCCCATGTTAAGGCCTTCCGTGCAGAGGGTCCGGGCGCCCGAATCGTGTGTGGCGGCGACGATCGCCGCATCGTAGGGGTGAACGCCAGATAAAGCGTTTCGGAGAAGGCGTGGCGCCTGAACGGACAGTCGGTTCTCCGGAGCCCGCCGTTGAGGAACAAAAGAAGGGTTAGGCTTCAGGACTCATGCCGGCTCCAGGGTTTTCTCCCCGTTCGACTGTGAATTCGTATTTCATGGCTCGGAGAAGGGAGAGGCAAAGCAGCAGCATGACGAGGGTAAAAGGCAACGCGGCCGCGATCGCCAATTGCTGCAGACCGGCAAGGCCTCCGGAAAGAATTAATCCGGCGGCCGCGGCGGACTGGTAGATACCCCATACCATTTTCTTCGAAACGGACGGGGTAAGGTTGCCCTTGGAGGTCATCATGGCCAACACGTAAGTTGCCGAGGCCGCCGAAGTGACGAAAAAAACAACCAGCAGCAGGATGGCCAGGACCGTGAGGCTTGGTGTGTAGGGATAATAGCCGAGAAACTCAAACAGCGCGCGCGGCACATCTTGTACCGCGGAAGCCGCAATATCCCTGCCTTCCACAAGCTGGAGGTGAAGTGCCGCTCCCCCGAATACCGAGAACCACAAAAAGGTAAGCAGCGAGGGAACCAGCAACGCCCCGAGAACGAATTCCCGTACGGTCCGGCCACGCGAGATACTCGCTACGAAAAGGCCGACGAAGGGCGACCACGAGATCCACCAGGCCCAATAGAAAAGTGTCCAGTTCTTCGTCCAATCGTGTCCCTCGAATGGATTGGCGTTCAGGCTCATCGTGAGTAGAGAGGAGAAATACCCGCCCAGGGAAGTGGTGAAGACGTTCAGGATATAGGAAGTCGGGCCGGCGATGAAAATAAAGGCCATCAGAACCAGAGCCATCAAAATATTGATTTTGCTCACTACCTGAATCCCGGTGTCCAGGCCGGTGATGCTGGCCAGCAGAAACAACACGGTGATCGCGCCGATGATCCCCAGGGTTAATCCCAGAGAACCGTCCAACGGGCTGACCTCGGCCAGCCCGCTCGAGATCTGCAGGGCGCTCATGCCAAGGGATGCGGCGATTCCGAATACCGTGGCGAAAACGGCCAGGACATCGATGGCCTGGCCCGCCGGCCCGTAGATACGGTTGCCCAGCAACGGATAGAAACAACTCGAAATCAATGGGGGCATTCCCCGCCGAAAGGAGAAATAAGCGATGGCCAGGCTGATGGTAATGTAAATGGCCCACGGATGCAGGCCCCAGTGGTAGAATGAGTGCACCATGGAAAACCTCGCGGCTTCGGGACTTCCCCCGGGGAGGGATCCCGGAGGATCGACGAAGTGACTCAATGGTTCGGCCACGCTCCAGAAAATCAAGCCGATGCCCATCCCGGCGGCAAAGAGCATGCTGAACCAGCCGAAGTAACTGTATTGGGGTTTTTCATAATCTTTTCCGAGCTTGAGATTTCCGTAGCGGCTGAACGCCAGAATGATTGGGAATAGAAGGAAAATGAGGCCGGCAATCAGGTATCCCCAGCCAAAATGATCGATAATCAGCCCGTGCATTTGTCCGGATCGGTGATCCAGCCATTCCGGAGCGAAGAGGCCCGCACCCACAACGGGCAACCCTAAAAGCAGAGCGGCGACAAACACGCTTTGTTGCCTGACCAAGGCCGCTATTCGGTGCATGGTTCCTCCTCTTTCGTTTCGATTCGGCGCGAGGGGATCAGCAGAACGGAGACTTTTGCCTCGTGGGTAATCCGTTCCGCCGTGGAGCCCAGCAGGGTTTCGAAGGCATGCTCCCGGTCATGCTCGTGTTTTCCCAAAACGATTAACTCTACTCCGCGCTCCCGAGCTTCCCGTAGAATA
>PWMU01000044.1 GCA_003558065.1 Opitutia bacterium
ACGACCGCCCGCTTGCCGATGACGGTGCCGGGTTGGAGAACCGCGTTGCAGCCGACCTCCGCCCCGTCGCCCAAGAGGCCCCCGAGCTTCCTGAGGCCGGTGTCGACCGCCCCGGACGAGAGCCGCACCGTGACCTGGCCGCGGTCCAGCCGGAGGTTGGCCAAAACGGCTCCCGCCCCGAGATGGGCCCCGTTCCCCAGCACGGAATCCCCAACATAGTTGAAATGAGGGGCCTCAACCCCGTTCAGCAGCAGGCAGTTCTTGAATTCGCACGCATTGCCCAGAACACAGTTTTCTCCGACGATCACGTTGCCGCGGATGTAAGCTCCCGGACGGATCTCCGTACCGGCTCCGATATAGGCCGGGCCGATCAGGGTGCACGTGTGGGGAAGCGTGACCGACGGATGAACGAAAACCCGGCCTTCACAGTGAATCCCCGCCGGGAGATCGTCCCGAGTTGCCGGAAACCCAAAACCATTCAGCGCGGGCCCGATTGATTTCACCCATTCCCAGGGAGGGACATCCGGGGAAAAATGTCCCGCAAACGGGAACTCGTCCGATAGGGTGAACAAATCCGAAGCCTGCATTCATCGTTGAGAACATAAACAGGCAGAGTTGTCGACGGAATAGGAACGCGGGGGGTGATGCTGCCGGCGTCAGTGAGCAGTGCACGAGACCGACGCTGTTTGCCTCTTAATCCCGACCCCGGAGGCCGGTAAGGGTCGGTCAGTTCTCCGCTACCGCTGAACGGAGGAGGTCCGCTTGCCAGGGAAGGAGGATTTCATCGAGTTTTTCCCGGTCTCTGGCGAGAATGGTGAGTTGGGAGCGATTGGCGATCAGGGAGGGATCGATACCGAGTTCCTCGGCTCGAGCGTCTCGAAACACCCGCATTTCTTCCTGGCGCTGGATTTCCTCATTGCTGAGGGGCTGCCGGTCGCCCCGGGCACTCTTCCTTCTGGGCAGGGTGGCCGGGTCGCGGTCCTCACCACGTTTGACTGCTTTTTCGAGGGCCTTCCGGTGCCGGGTAAAGACCCGCGGAGGAAGGGTGTCCTGCCAGGAAGAGCCCCCGGATTGTTCCACCGAAGCCGCGATCGCCACGAGGTAAGGGTTGTTGAGGATCTTGAACGGGGGGAGATCCGCCTTCTCCGCCGATCTTTCGCGCCAGTGCCAGAGTTCGAAGAGGACTGCGAGACCCCGAGGACCGAGCTTGTGGGATCCGGAAACACGCCAGGCATGCTCGTCCCGCTGAGTGAATCCGTCGAGCGCGGCGTCGATTTGCCAGGCGCACCGTTGGTCAAGCCAATCCATCCGCCCTTTTTTCTTCAGCTCCTTTGCCATCTTCTTACGGAGCTCCTGAAGGTACACCACATCCTCGGCCGCGTAGAGCAGCATTTTTTCGGGCAGGGGGCGCTTCGACCAGTCGCTTTTCTGGTGTCCTTTCGGCAGCTCGACGTCGAAATAGTGTTCAATCAGCGAGCCGAGCCCCGTCTTCGAATGGCCCAGGAGTTGGGCAGCCAGCATCGTGTCAAACAGGCCGGCCGGCCGGAACTGATAGTGGTCGGCCATCAAACGGAGGTCGAAATCGCTGCCGTGCATAATGAGCACTTTTGTTCCAAGAGCTTGGACGAACGATTTCAGATCGAGGTCCGCCAGGGCGTCGATGATATAACTGTCCTTGCCGATCTGCAACTGATAGAGGCAGATGCGGTTATGATAATGATACATGTTGTCCGCCTCGGTATCGAGCGGTACCTCCTTCAACGGCTTCAGGCGCTTGACGAGAGCGTCCAGATCCGTCTGATGGTCAATCCACTGAAAAGGTGTGGTCACGGCTGAGCGAGGGCGGAAAAGGGAAGACGGAAACAGGCGAAATGACATGTGGTAATAGAGAACTAAACGGGATTTGAAGAAATAATCCAGCTCAGGAAAAGCATAGGCATAAGCTTATTATTGTCAAAGGGTAATGAGTTGCCTGGGAAGGGGTTCGGCGGATGGCGGCAACTGGGAAACCGGAATCCGCGTGTCACGGAGCTGGCGGAGGGGGGTGGGTTTGTGCTAACGTGGGATCCGGGTTTATGAAGGTGATCGTATTGTGCAGCGGAGGGGTGGATTCCGTCACCGCGCTCTATCAGGCGCAATCGGAACACGAGGTAGTCGGGGTTTTGGGATTTCATTACGGGTCCAAACACAACGACCGGGAACTGCCTTATGCCCGCTTCCATGCCGGGCGACTGGTTATTCCTTTTCGGGTGGTGGAGCTGGGCTTCATGGACGGGCTGTTTGCCTCGAACCTGCTTCGCTCAGGCGGCGAGATTCCCGAAGGACATTATGCGGCGGAGAGTATGAAACGGACGGTGGTTCCGTTCCGCAATGGGATCCTGCTTTCGATTGCCGCAGGCTATGCCGAAAGTGTTGGAGCGGGGGGAGTGCTGATCGCGGCCCACACAGGGGATCATACCATCTATCCGGACTGCCGGGAAACGTTCATGGAAGCGATGGGGCGCGCGATCGAAGAGGGGACTTATGCCGGCGTGAAGCTGCTGCGGCCGTTCATCGGCTGCGACAAGGCCGCCATTGTGCGTCGGGGCGCGAAGCTCGGGATCGATTACGGGCGCACCTGGTCCTGTTACAAGGGAGGACCCGTTCAATGCGGAAGTTGCGGGACGTGTATCGAGCGCCGGGAGGCTTTCCAGTTGGCGGGAATTCCGGATCCGACCGAGTACGTGACAAAACCGGACTTGCCGCCGGTGCCGGCGGATCCCGGGTAGCCCCTGGGTTCGGGAAGGCACCTGCCGCGGCGGAACGGGGAGGGTTGCCTTTGAGCCGAACCTGGACTCTGTCCGGGAAGCCCGGCAGACTCCTGGGGATACGACAACTAACGGCGTTTTTTGACAGGGAATTTCCGTGCTCATCTCAGAAATATTTCAATCCATTCAAGGCGAGGGCCAACTGGCCGGCGTTCCATCGGTTTTTGTTCGGACCTCCGGGTGTAACCTGCGTTGCGGTTGGTGTGACACGCCTTACGCATCCTGGGATCCGGAGGGAGAGGACCTTTCTCCGAAGGCGATACTGGCGGAGGTTCGAAAATTCACCACCCGTCATGTGGTCCTGACCGGAGGGGAGCCGATGGTGGCCGGAGGGCTTTCCGAGTTGGCGTCGGCTTTGCGCGCCGAAGGCCGTCATATCACCATTGAAACGGCCGCTACCGTGCCCCCCGCCCGAATCGCCTGCGACCTGGCCTCGCTCAGTCCCAAGCTGAGAAATTCCGATCCCGGAGCGGCCGCGCCGCCCGGCTGGCGAGAGCGGCACGAGGCCCGGCGTTTGCGGCCCGGGATCATTCGTGAGTGGGTCGACAGCTACCCGTACCAACTCAAGTTTGTGGTGGCGAAGGAAGAGGACCTGGAAGAGATTCGGCAGCTGTTGAAAGCGCTCGACCGGGATATTCCCTCCGAGAACGTATTGCTGATGCCCGAAGGGGTGGATCCCGCGGTCCTGAAGACGCGGTCCGAGTGGCTGGCCGGGATTTGCCTCGAGCAGGGTTACCGCTTCACTCCCCGCCTGCACATCGAATTGTTCGGGAATACACGGGGGACCTGACGGCATCCGCCCTTGTCATTCGGACGGGGATTCCGGTAGAAAGGATGGATGAAGATTGTTCGTTATCGGGATTTGAGTGGCAACATCGGGCACGCCGCCCGGCAGCCTGACGGAAAATGCCTGGCGATCGAGGGCGACCTTTTGGGCGAGTTCCGGGAGACCGGACGCGAAGTCGAGGTGGATAAGTTGCTCGTTCCGCTGGTTCCGCCCTGCCTCCTGTGTATCGGGCTGAACTACCGCAGGCACGCGGAGGAAACGGGGGCTCGATTGTCGCAGTACCCGGTGGTGTTCCACAAGAGCGCCAATGCCCTGCAACACCCGGGGGATCCCATTCAGCTGCCGAGATTCTTGCGGAGCGACGAGGTCGACTACGAGTGTGAACTGGCGGTGGTGATCGGCAGGAGGTGCAAGAACGTATCCCGGAGCGAGGCACTCAACCACGTGCTCGGCTATTCCTGCGGCAACGACGTGAGTGCCCGTGACTGGCAGAAAAAATGGGGCGGCGGTCAGTGGAGCCGGGCAAAAAGTTTTGACACCTTCGCGCCGTTCGGGCCGTGCCTCGTCACCCGCGACGAGATTCCCGATCCCAACGCCCTGGGAATCAAGACCCTGCTCAACGGAGAGCTGGTGCAGGAAAGTAATACCAGTGACATGATCTTCGATGTGCCCGCACTGATCGAGTTTCTCAGCGGGAGCACCACGCTGCTGCCGGGAACGGTGATCTTTACAGGCACCCCCGAAGGGGTCGGCATGGCACGGACTCCGCCGCTCTGGATGAAAGCCGGGGATACCGTGTCGGTCGAAATCGAGAAGATTGGCACGCTGACCAATCCTGTTGAAGACGAACCGTCCGCGGCGGACTCCGTTTGACCCCTTCCGGAATCACGCTCCGGGCACCGGCAACGGTGGGGAACGAAAATTCCCTCCCGCCGCCCGTGCCGGACCGGATCTCCTCTTTTAGGAGTCCGTCGGCGAAGCCCGACGGACTCCTAGGCGCCGAATTCCTTTTCGATCGCTTTCCAGCGTTCGTCCGGAATGGAGGCTCCCATGACCTGGACCACTTCAGCGCCCAACAGTGAGCCGAATCGCCCGCAAACCGCGAGGTCGCGTCCGGTAAGCCAACCGTAAAGAAAGCCCGCCGCCCACAGGTCGCCGGCGCCCGTGGTATCGACCACGTCACTGACCCGGATCGGATCCACGGCGATCACTTCGCCCCCCCGGGAAATAAACGAGCCTTCTTTACCCACCTTGACGACAGCCAGGTCGCAAAGCTTGCCGAGCTCGGCGGCCATGCCTGCGTAGTCGTTCCCTTTCGTCTCGCTGAAAGCACTGGCTTCTTCCTCATTCGCGAAGACAATGTCCACGTAGTTGCGGAGAATATGAGGCAGGATGTCACGTGTGGCATTGACGACCTCGAAGGAAGCCAGATCGATGCTGATTGTACATCCCGCCCTCTTGGCCGAGTCCAGCACCTTCTGCATCAGGTCCCGGTTAAACAGGAGGTAACCTTCGATGTGGGCGTGCTGGCAGTCCTGAAAATCGGCTTCGGTGACCTCATCGGGTGTCAATGTCATCGCAGCGCCCAGGTCCGTGCGCATCGTGCGTTCCGAGTCAGGGGTCACCAGGGAAAGGCAGCGTCCGTTGGGAACATCGCCGTCTTTGAAGCGGCTGGCGTCTCCGCCGAGCTCGGTGAAGCGACTCTTGTAGAACTCGGCGCCGGCGTCGTTGCCGATCTTCCCGAGGAATGTGGCGGGAATGCCGAGGCGGGAAAGAGTGAATATCGTGTTGCCTGCCGAGCCGCCGGCGGCTTCCACGACGTCCCCTTCAACCTTTGCGATGAGCTGGCCCATGGTTGCCGCGTCCACTAATTCCATGCCTCCTTTGGCACCCTCGACCTGTTCGAGGAACGCGTCGCTGACGCGCGCCAGTGAATCCACGATAGGCGAGCCCACTCCGATGATCTTATACTTTTTATCAGCCATATAACGTTTAAGGTTTGAAACGACTCCGGCCGGCTGCCGCGCAGCACCAGGACCGCCGGAATTCCGCGTCCCTTCGCCGGAACCAGTCATTACGGCCCACCCCGGTCCGGGCGTCAACGATTTACCAGGTGCGGGCGTTTCCCCGCCCGGTCGCGGGCCGCGGATAACCGGCTTCCAGCGAACGGGTTCCAGCGTTATCAAACGCGGAACGCGAAGGTTCGGGCGGAGAACCGGGCTGGTCGTCCCGGAGCGCGGTGAAAAGAGTCACTTCCTCTTCTTCTTCGCGGCCTTCTTCTTCGTTTTTTTCTTTTCAAAAGCCGCGTCGAAGGCAATCCGGCTGGTTTCGAAGTCGATGTTCCTGACAAAGGCGCAGGATTCGGTGGCCCCGCGAATGCGGTCCATGCCGCTGTCTTCCCATTCGACTGAAAGCGGGCCGTGGTAGCCGATCCGGTTGAGGGCACGGATGATTTCCTCGAAATTCACTCCGCCCCGCCCTATCGAGCGGAAATCCCATCCCCGGCGATGATCCCCGAAACCCAGGTGAGACCCGAGAATGCTGGTGGAACCGTCGAGAGTGCGGATGGCGTCCTTCATGTGGACGTGATAGATCCGCTCGCAAAAAGTATCCAGGAACTGCGCGGGGTCCACAAACTGCCAGTGAAGGTGGCTGGGATCGAAATTGATACCGAAAGCCCTGCGGTGACCGATGGCTTCGAGTGCGTGGCGTGTGGTGTGAATGTCGTAGGCGATTTCCGTGGGATGAACCTCCAGCCCGAAAACCACGCCCTGCTTGTCGAATTCGTCGAGAATCGGATTCCAAAGGTCGGCGAAACGCTGGTAACCGTCTTCGATCATATCCTGGCTGACCGGCGGGAACGAGTAAAGGAGGTGCCAGATCGGGGAGCCGGTGAACCCGTTGACGACCTTCACACCCAGGTTTTTCGCCGCTCTGGCCGCGTTTTTCATCGATTCGATGGCCCATTCCCGCTTCGCTTCGGGATCTCCGTGGCACTTCTGGGGTGCGAAGGCATCCGAGCGGCTGTCGTCGTTGGGATCACAGACCAGTTGCCCCGCCAGATGGTTGGAAATGGCGAAGAGTTCCAGGCGGTTCTTTTTGAGTAGGGCTCGCTGCCGGCGGCAATACGTCTTGTCTTTGGCGGCTTTGAAGACGTCCAGGTGGTCGCCCCAGCAGGCGAGTTCCAGGCCGTCGTAGCCCATTTTTTTCGCGCTCCCGGCAAGCTGTTCAAGCGGGAGATCGGCCCACTGTCCGGTAAAGAGTGTAACGGGTCTGCTGGCCATGGTGTTCGGGTGTTGGGTTGGATTGGGTTGGGAATCGCCGATGGGAGACTGCCCGCCGGGCGGGTTTCAACTTGTAATGCCGCTCCGGATAGTTCAAGCAAAACCTGGGACCCGCCACAAGAACGGGTCAAACCGGAACCCACCGTAAAGGAGAATGCCTGGTGGACCGCTGATTTTCATCATTATCGGGTTGCCCGTGGTCGCGCGTCGGGGTTACTGTTTTCTTTTACTTAAACGTACTTTTGGGAAAAAGGAACAACTATGACTCAGCCATCACCTTCCGCCGCGCCGGAATCCGGCAATCAAGCCAATCAACTCGACCAGCTTAAGCAGCTCACAAAAGTAGTCGCCGACACCGGCGATTTCGGGGCGATGAAGCAGTATGAGCCGCTCGACGCCACGACGAATCCGAGTCTCATTCTGAAAGCTGTCCAGAAGAAAGAATACGAGACCCTCCTGAAACAGGCGATCGAGGCTCACAAGGGCTCCGGCGAAAGTGAAGCCGAGAAAGTGGACCGGATCATGGGAGAGCTGCTCGTCCTTTTCGGAACGGAAATCCTCAAAATCATTCCCGGCCGCGTCTCGACCGAGACCGACGCCCGCTTTTCCTTCAATACGGCTCACATTGTCGAAGACGGCCGCCGCTTTATCCGTCTCTATGAAGAAAAAGGGATCTCCAATGATCGTATCCTCATCAAAATAGCCTCCACCTGGGAGGGAATTCGCGCGGCCGAGCAGCTGGAAAGAGAGGGGATCCATTGCAACCTGACGCTGCTCTTCTCGCTCCCTCAGGCGATCGCCTGCGCCGAGGCGGGAGTGCAGTTGATTTCGCCGTTTGTGGGGCGCATCTACGACTGGTACAAAAAGTCAACCGGCAAGGAATACACCGGCGCGGAGGATCCGGGCGTTCAGTCGGTGAAGAGCATTTACAACTACTACAAGAAGTTCGGGTATGAAACGGAGGTGATGGGCGCGAGTTTCCGCAACTCCAGCCAGATCATCGAGCTGGCCGGCTGCGACCTCCTGACCATCAGTCCGGAACTGCTCGAGGAATTGAGGACAGGCAACGAGCCGATCGAGCGCAAGCTGGACCCGGAAAGTGCGCAGGTGGCGGATATCGAGAAAGTCACTCTCGACGAGCCGACCTTCCGCTACCAGCTCAACAACGATGCCATGGCGACCGAAAAAACCGCCGAGGGGATCCGTAATTTCGCCGCCGACTCGGTCAAGCTGGAGAACCTGATCCGCGCGAACCTCGGGTGAGGTTCGTGCCCCTCGGGTGGGGCTGTCCCATGCCGTGCCCACCGGCAAGTTGGTTGCGGCGGGTCGCGGGAAGATTCTCCGGTTGGACGCGGCGGGGAAACTCCTCGCTTGCGCTCCGGTCGGATTTGACCATTCTCCCGGGGAATTCCCCATGTCCCTTCCCGAAGACGTCACTGAAGCGCAGGCTTTCCTCATCCTCAATGCGTTGCCCGAACTCGGGCCGGTGACGTTGCGTCGCTTGATGGATGCGTTTGACGACGATCCCCGGCGGATTCTCGCGGCTCCGGTTGCCGAATTGAAACGGGTCCGGGGTGTCGGCGCCGCCATGGCGGGGGTGGTGAATCATTGGGAGGATCACGTGTCCCTGGAGAAGGAGGAGTCGCAGCTAGCGAAAGCCGGTGCCGGGTTCGTGACCTGCATGGAAGAGCGGTATCCGGAAATGTTGAAGGAAATTTACGATCCGCCCATCGGTTTGTACTGGAAGGGAGACGAAAGGATTTCGGGGCCGTGTATTGCCATGGTGGGGACACGGCGACCGACCCTTTACGGTCAGTCGGTGGCGAAGAAGCTGGCGGCGGCTCTTTCCCGGCGCGGATTCTGTATTGTCAGTGGCCTGGCCCGCGGCATCGACACGGCGGCCCATGAGGGAGCCTTATCCGGAGGAGGCAAAACAGTGGCGGTCCTCGGTTGCGGGCTGGATATTATCTATCCGGCGGAGAACCTCGACCTCTACCGCCGGGTGGCTGAGCACGGGGCGGTTCTCAGCGAATTTCGATTCGGACGGCGGGCCGATCGCCAGAGTTTTCCCATGCGCAACCGGATCGTGGCCGGTATGTGCAACGGGCTGATCGTCGTGGAGTCGGATGTCAACGGGGGGTCGATGATCACGGCGCGGTTTGCCGCCGAGCAGGGCAGAACCGTATTCGCGGTCCCGGGACGGATCGATCAGCCCTCCAGTCACGGCTGTCACCAGTTGATTCGCGACGGCGCGGTGCTCGTTCAGAACGCCGACGACGTGGTGGAGGAGTTCGGGTACCTGCCGGGCCTCGGCCCGGAGCAGGCGGGGAAGGAGGAATCTCCCGGGGAGGCGGCAACGGCCGAGCTTTCCGGTCCGGAATCCACAGTGATGGGACTTCTGGGAGACGGCGGAATCCTGAATGCCGATCAAATCGCTCGCAAAACCGGCCTCGCCGGAGCGGAACTCAGCTCGGTGCTGATGATGCTGGAGCTCAAGCGACTCATCGCCAAACGGATGGACGGAACCTTTGAGGTTCGCAATCAGGGCTAGGTTTTTACAATGTTGGGCAGATGAAGCACCCTTTCCCGGCACGTCATCTTCGCGGGAAGGTTGTGCGTCCCTTCGCTCGGACCTGCCACGGTGGACGATACCAAGGGTCTCACACTTGTATGAACTTCATCCCCCCGTAGGAGCGGGTTTACCCCGCGATCCGACCGGAAATGTTTATACCGCGATACGCAGGCCCGTCCCGCCCTGCCTGACCGCGACAAATCATGGATAGAAACACTGAAGCTGTTCATCCCATTTAGGGACGATGGGTGAGCGTAACGGAATCCACCGGAACATTTCCGCCGCATCGAGTTCTTGGAAAATGGTGGTCCTTGGGAGGAAATCCTGTCAGGTTGGAGGTTCTTTTCGATTCGAATGAATTTTATGCTTAAAGTGTACCGATTGACCCGCATTTTGATGCTTATGTGTCTGCCGCTCATTCCCGGAGCCGGAGAAGCCGTTGAAGGAACCGAAGTCGAATCGCGGCTCCTGCCCGTTCCGGAGGAACGCCTGGAGCTTCCGCCGATCCGGGACGAGCATCCGCGCCTCATGTTCACGCCCGAATCGCTGGAGTTGATGAAACGGCGGCTGACGCAAGAGCGGAACCCCTGGCACCGGGCGGCCCGAAGGTTGATGGAGGAGGCTGAGGAAGCACGGGAGTCCGGCCTCGATCCCGACCCGTACACCGGACGCCACTCGCTCGAGTTCTATAGCGCGGCGATCTGGAAAGGCGAGCGGGCGCGATTGTACGCGTACGCCTGGTTGATCTCCGAAGAGGATCGCTTCGCCGAAGCCGCCATCACCTACCTGACGGCTTGGGCGACCGCCGATCCGGTGCCCGCCTCCGACTTTGATCCGGAAATCCGTTATCCGAATACGGGAATGGAAGTGGCCCGGGCCGCGATTCCGTTTGTAGAGGCCTACGATCTGATCGCCCGGCATCCGGCGTGGGACGACGGCGACCGGGGCGCGGTCGAGGCGTGGTTCCGCTCGCTGGTCGACCCCATCAGGGAAGGAAAAAAACGCTGGCGCGAGAATGATTATTTCGGCCGGCAGTATTTCCAGAATCACTTGACCGGACACACCATGGGGTTGGCCGCGATCGGGTACGTGCTGGGCGACCGCGACCTGGTCCAATACGCTCTCGACCATCCCGAGAACGACCGCGACTACAAGACGCTGATCGACGGGATGATCTTCATGCCCGGCGACGAGCCGCATCACCGGGAGCCGGACGACGCGCCGCCTCCCGAAAAGGGCGAGATCGCCGACCGCTACCGGCATTACACCAATCCCGACCGCGGGCTCGCGTACACGCACTTGTCGCTTTCCCAGCTCCTTTACATAGCCGAGATTGCCTGGAACAACGGCATCGACTTCTACCGCTACAAAGGTTCCGGGGGAGAGAACCTGAAGTATCCGCTCCAGTTTTACGCCGATTTCTACCGGACCGGGGACGCGGGCCTCAAGCACGGCCTCTATGAGGGCGAGACGGTCCAGGAGTATTATCCGATTATCTACGAAGTCGGCAACCGCCGCTACCCGGAAACCCCGGAAATCGTAGAGCTGCTTAAGAGCCTCGACCGCGCCGCAATCCCGCGTCACCCGCACGCCTACTTCTTCTTCCCGTTGCTCACCCACGGGGAGCCGTTGGAGCGGGACGTGGAGAGGTAGGCCGAAGCTCGAGCCCGACGCATCCGACGGACGCGGAAGCGTTGACGGCTTCCGCAAACCGACCACATTTAGGCTGCTGTCCCTTCGATGAAATGTGAGGGATCTTGCGGCCGGTTGCCGTCCGTTCATATAACGCGGATTTCATAAGTATGTATAAATTATTTGTATACACAAGAGGGAAATTCATCCTTGGATTCCGGAATTCCGGCACCCGCCGCACGCGTTTGCGCCCGCTGGCTCTTGCGATTCTGCTGGTTGCGGGCGGATTCTTCCCGTTGGCCTGCTCGGAAGCCGGAGAAGGCGCGGGCGCCGCGGCAGGACCGGGTGCCGGGGTCCGGGTCACCGATATCGGACCGGGCCTGCTGAGTCTTGAAATCAATCGAACCTACCTTGCCGGAGACACCCATTACGTGCTTTCGCGGCGGGTCGTGCCCGCGACCCTCATGGGTTATGACTGGGTGCGGGGCGAGGTGACCCTGAACCGGGAGGTGTTTCTCAACGGGGATCCCGCGACCGGTGGGCGCGGGATGGCGATCGTGGGCGACAATCTCTACATCGCCATGGGGGTCGAGGAACGCCAGGCGGCCCTGGTTAGGGTCGACCTGAACACCCATGAAATCGAGGAACTCGAGCGCCTGTTTCCTCCGGTCCGGGTGGTTTGGGACATGGCCGCCTCGCCCGACGGCAAGCTGTACCTGGCGACCTCCCGCCAGACCAACGCGCGTGTGTACGAATATGATACGGAGAGGGGGGAGTTGCGTGACCTCGGGGAATTCGAGGAAGAACCCCGGCAGGACGCGCGCAGTATCGCCGCCACCGAGGACAAGCTCTACGTCGGGATCGGCTACAACGCGATCAACCTCTGGTCGGTGGATCGCCGAACCCATGAACGCGAATCGATCCTGCCACCGGAATTCAGGGAGAAGGAGCACTACTGGCTCTACTCGCTCGACGCCAACGAGGATTGGGTCGCCGCCGGAACCGAGGGGCCCGAGGGTCTCCTGGCGGTGATCGACCGGAGCGATTACTCGAACTACCGGATCGTCGAGTACGGCGGCAGCACCCTTCACTTTATAGACCTGGCGGGAGACACGGTTTATTTCGGCGGTGGCTCCGGAGTCTGGGCCTACGATATCAAAGGGGATACCGTGGAAAAGGTGACTTCGATGCCGGTCAACCGGGGCCTTTTTTATCGCGACGGGGTCCTTTACGGCGGCGCCGGAAGGGAGAGGATCGGTTCGTACGATCTTTCGAGCGGGGAGCTTCAGGTCGTCAACCTGCTGGACGAGGGCGTCGAGACCGGCGCCGAGCCGGCCCAATCCCTGGCCGCGGGCGGAGGGAAACTCTACTACGGCGGCCGGTCGCTGGGGGTGCGCGATCTCGAGAGCGGCGAACTCGAAACGGTCGATGCGCCGGGCGAGGCCAAGAGCATGGTCGTGGTCGACGGGCTGCTTTACATGGGCATGTACACGAGCGGGAACCTGGTGAGTTACGATCCGGCGACCGGGACTATCGAAACGCTTGCCGAGGCCCCCGAAGGCCAGCTCCGTCCGCGCATCGTGCATTACGATGAAGCCCATCGGCTCCTGCTGATGGGAACGCAGGCGGATGAGCTGGGCGGCGGCGCGCTCACCGTCTACAACCTGGAGACCGGGGAAAGCGAGTCCTGGGTCAACCCCTTGGGTGAACGGGCGATTGCCACCCTCGCCTCCGGAGACGGCGTGATTTACGTGGCGGCCCAACGGGGCGGCGGCCCCGTCGGAGCCTGGGATCCGAAAACCGGCGAGTGGCTGTGGGAAACGGTTCCGCTCGAGAACGACTGGGTCATGGGCTTGGCCGAACGGGACGGACGGCTTTACGGGCTCGGGGTTCGCGGGACCGTGGTCGTGATGGATCCGCGGACCGGCGAAGTCGGGGAAAAGAAACGCCTGTTTTCCTGGGGTGGCCGGCTCATGGCGGATGACGAAGGCGTTTACGGGGTGACCGACGAAAAATTCTTCCGGATCGAACCCGCCACCCTGGAGCCGGAGATCCTGGTCGACGAACTGAATTCCCGCTGGGTGCCCAACTGGCCCGCCCTCGCCCGCGACGAAGACGGGGCGTTTTACGTGGTCAGGGAAGCAAACGTCCTGAAGGTGGAGGTGGCACAGTAGGCCGGACCCGGCGTTATTCCACGGATCCCTCCCGAACCCGGTCCTTTCCTCCCAACCCCGTAGGACCGGGTTCACCCCGCGATCCTCCGGGAACGCAAATACGGCCGGGGTTGGTTCGATTTTGCGGGACGGGACACCGGAAATCCGGATAGCTTCAAATCAATGTGAGGGATTAGCCGGCGGCAGGTGTATAATGGCTTAGCGTACCGATCACTGTTGCCATCCCGGTTGGCGGGCGGGCGGCTCAGGTCGAAACAAACCGGA
>PWMU01000024.1 GCA_003558065.1 Opitutia bacterium
CGGACGGTCGCCAAGAAGAGCGGCGGACAACGACAGCAGCAACACCCCCGCCCAGCCGACATGCCGGATCCGGGCTCCCGCACGCAAGGGATTTCTCCTGCCGAATCCGCCCACCGGCTACTCCTCGGGTTTCGGTTCCGGTTCCGGTTCTTGATTCGGTTCCGGCTTTTCGCCGGACTCTTCGCTCACCGTATTGTATTTGAGCTTTCGCTTATTCTCGGGGAGCGGAGAAAGCATCGCCGTAATCCGATTCCCCATAATACGGGGCTCGAAATCGGAAACCCCAATGTGCGTCAAATCGTTCATTGCGCGCTTCATGGTTTCCATGGCCAGATCCTTGTACTGGTTTTCCCGGCCTCGCAGCGTCAGGGTCAGTTTAACCTTGCAGCCCTTGTCCATAAACTCCTCCGCGTGACGCAGCTTGGTGATATAGTCGTGCTGCTCGATACGGACACGGAACTTGACCTCCTTGATCTTGCTGGCGGTCGTCTTGTTGTCCTTGGACTTCTTGCTCTGTTCGTACATGAACTTGCCGAAGTCCAGGATACGGCAAACCGAAGGTTTGGCATGAGGGGCGACCTCGACCAGGTCCAGCCCAAGCTTTTTGGCCAGATCCAGGGCCTCCTTGGTCGGCATGACCCCCAGCTGCTGAGCGTCCGGGCCGATGACTCGGACTTCACGTAAACGAATCCGTTCGTTCTTGCGATACTTGGGTGCGCGATTGTTGCGGAAATTTCGTCCGTGATGTCTGGGATGAGCCATTAAAATCTATCTGTATTCCTCTTGCTCGTTAACTCTGTGGCAGGATTCCGGGGAATTTCAACTTTTTTCCCACATGGGCCGTTGTTTGAGGACGAATCGGGGCCTGCCGTCAGATACTGAAGCTTTCACCGCACGAACAACTGGCCTTGGCGTTGGGATTGGAAAACTGGAACCCGCCCCCGACCATCGCGTGCGAATAATCGAGCAGTGTTCCCTTCAGGTACAGCGCGCTTTTGCTGTCCACCAGGACGCTGACTTCTCCGGCCCGAACCAGGATATCACCTTTTTTCGGCGCCGAAACGAACTTCAGCTTGTAGGACAGTCCGTTGCAACCGCCCCCGCTGACACCGACCCGAAGATAACCGGCCCGGTCTTCGCGTTCCAGCAAATCGCCCACCTTGGAGCGCGCGGAGTCGGTCAAACGGATCAGCCTCTCATCGGCTTCGCGAATCCCTTCAGGAAGGGTGGTTATGGATGAAACGGACATGAATCCCCGCAACTAACCAGCAAAACCCTTCGGGTTCAAGAGCGGGATGCAACTTCCTCTCCAAAACGGGCGGCCAGCTCGATGGCACGCGAAAAGCTCCCCCCGCGGGCCCGCCCGCTACCCGCAATTCCGTAACCGGTACCGTGATCCGGACTCGTGCGCAGCCACGGAAGGCCCAGTGTCACGTTGACCGCCTCCTCAAACTCCACCGTCTTGAGGGGCCCGAGCCCCTGATCGTGGTACAGGGCGACAATTGCGTCGAACTCGCCCTGGAGCGCCCGCCAGAACACCGTGTCGCCCGGAATCGCGGGCGAGAGCCGTGGAAATTCGCGCCGCAATTCCGTCAAGACCGGGTCGATCCAGCCTTCCTCTTCTTCACCGAGAAGTCCGGATTCGCCCGCGTGAGGATTGAGACCGCAAACGGCGACGCGCGGCTCGTGAATGCCGCACAGTCCGGCCAGCCTGACGACCGCCCGTACCGCGCGTTCCAACCGCCGCGGGTTCAGCTCGCGCGCGACATCGGCGAGCGGCAGATGCCAGGTCGCCAACGCCACCCTGAGCCGCCTCCCGCAAAACGCCATGACCGGCTCTCCGCCCCATCTGGCCGCAAAAAATTCGGTCTGTCCCGGGTAGGAAAACCCGGTTTTCCCCAGCCACTCCTTGCTGACCGGACCGGTGACGACAGCCCGGTAGCGACCGGCCCGGCACCCTTCCGCGACTTGTTCCAGGCAGTCCCGTGCGACACCGGCCCCCTCCAGGGTCGGCTCCCCCGGACGGATCGAGAACGAAGGCCCGCCCACCTCCTCCGTCTCGAAATCGCCGAATGCCTTCATCCGCTCGAGCCAGAAACGCGGCCCGACCAATACGGCGGACGGCGCCTGGCTTGCTCGCGCGCGCGCCCACGCCAGGAGAATTTCCGGACCGACTCCCGCCGGATCGCCGCATGTGATCGCGACCTTCTTCATCCTGAATTCACGGCGTCACGAACCCGCGGGTTCCCTCCTGGAAAAATTCGAGAAACCGGCGAATCAGATCCGGAATCTCGTGGTTCCCGTCCAGCCGCCGGCGGGCTTTTTGCCGGATATTGCCGGGCTCCTGATACAGTTCCCGGTAGACTCGCTTGAACGCGCTGATTTCTTCCGTGGAAATCCCGCGACGCTTCAGGCCGACCAGATTGAGACCGACAACCTGATTCCGGTCCACCACTGAAAGCCCCGGGGGAATGTCCTTGGTCACGGCCGCGTTTCCGCCGACCATCGCTCCTTCGCCGATCCGGCAGAACTGGTGGATTCCCGCCCCGCCTCCGACAAACGCAAACGCCCCCACCTGAACATGCCCGGCGAGCAACGCGGCGTTGGCCAGCACGGCTCCCTCGCCCAGCACGCAGTCATGGGCGGCATGGGAAAAGGCCATCATGTACACCCGTTCCCCCAGGCGGGTCACGCAGTCTTCACGAAGCGACCGGTTCACGGTCACGCCCTCCCGCAGCGTGCAATCCGCCCCGATCCACACCCGTGACGGTACCCGCGGATCGAAGGACAAATCCTGGGGCTCGCCGCCGATTACGGCGCCGCTGTCGACCCTCACGCGCGCACCCAGCTCCACCCCGCTGCGAATCACCGCATGAGCGCCCAGCCGGCACCCGTCGCCCACGACCGCGGTTTTCTCAACAATACAATAAGGACCGATCTCACAGTCGGTCCCGATCGAAGCCTTCCTGTCGATGATCGCCGTTGGATGAATCTGTGCCACGGCGAAGGAGCATGAACAAAAACGGATGAATTGAAAACGGAAAATCCGTTTCCTTCCCCATCCGGTTCATTCGGGCTGCGACTAATCCTCTTCAACCACGACCCATTCGACCCGGACAGTGATCTCGTCGCCGGTGCGTATCATTCCCGCCAAGGCCCTCGGCGGATCGATTTCGAAGTCGGTCATTTTAAAATCCACCTCGCCCGAGAACCTCAGTCTCCCGGAATCGACGCGGGTCATTTCCACCGGCATCGAAAGGCGGCCGGCCACGCCGGCCACGGTAAGCTCCCCGTCGGCAACCAACAAAACCTTTTCCTCATTCTCCGACCCCGTCTCGTCCCAGTCCAGGCTCTCGAGTTTGTAAACGATTTCCGGATACTCGTCCACGCGAAGCTTTTCGTACATGATGTTGTCCATCCGGTCGCTGTAGGGCCGGCCGTCGCGGAAGCTGCGCAGGGTTTCCGACCGCACGGCCAGCTCGGCCTGGACCGGAAGCGACTTTTCGTCGCCCCGAGCGCGCTGCCGGGCCTGTCGGCGGTCCTCTCCGTTCGCTTTCAGCAGAAAGTCCTCCGCGATGCGAACCTCACCCTCAATACTCCGTCCCCGCACGGTCCACGGATGCATGGTCGAGGTTCCCTCGATGAGCACTTCGCTCCGCGAGTTTTCGCAGGTCCGGTAATGGGTCCACGTCTCGGCAAAAGCCGGAGCTGCCAGGAGCAGCCCCGCACAAGCGAGAGACATCAGGCGAAGGCGTTTGGTAGCTGTTCTCATAATGAGCATCCTTTACGAAGTTCGTTACTCACCCGATCCGACGGGATTCGAGCATTCCATGGGTCAGAGGCTCGACCTCCCGGCCCTCTCCGGTGGTGACCTTCCGGGTTTCCTCGTCGAACAGGCACATGGTGTTGAGCCGCTCCGACATTTCCGCCAGGGCGAGTACCGTATCCATTCGCACCCCGACTTCCGCCCCCGCGCTCGGCTGTCCGGCATGGCGAATGGCGTCGTACCAGTTCCGCATATGCATGTCGAGCGGATTCGGGTAGTTGAGCCCGGTCTCGGTCAACGAATCCACTTCTTCGACAAAGGGCCGCTCCGGACTCAACGAGATCCGGTCCGCGCCGATCGAAATCGTGGCGTGGTGCCCGCGAATCCGGTCGGGCAACCCCTGCTCGTTCACGCTGCTGCCGAGAAGCACCATGGTGAGACCGCTGGGAAACTCGGCCAGAATCTGGAGGTTGTCGGAAACGTCGCGGTCGGTTTGAATCTTGCGCGTGCCTAGACAGACAACCCGGCGGGGAAATTCGGGCTTCCCGGTGGCGATCATCAGGGGCCCCAGCCTGTGCGGCAACAAGTCGCCCATGATTCCGGTCGAATACGGGTAGTACTTGCGCCACCGGAAAAAGGTATCGGCACTGAAGGGCTGGTCGGGCACAGGCCCAAGCCACGCATCCCAGTCGACATCGCCCTCGGTCAACTCGGGATCGATGTTAACGTTCCATTCCCCGCGCGCTCCGGAATTGCGCATGTAGGAGGCCTGTGCAAGGACCAGGGGGCCGATACCCCCTTCGCGGATGATCTCGCCCGACCGGATCCACCTCGGTTCCGACGCCCACTGCATCCCAACCTGCAGCACCTTGCCGGTTCGCTTCGCGGTATCGTAGACAGCGAACGCCTCGTGCAGGTACCGGGTCATCGGCTTTTCCACGTAGACGTGTTTCCCGGCTTCCATCGCCTCGACGGCGATCGCGGCATGAGTGTGCGTCGGTGTGGCAATCAAAACCGCATCGATATCATCACGCTCAAGAATACGGCGGTAGTCGGTGTAGGCATCCGAGTCCGAAAGCCCGGCGGTTTCCCGCGCCTGGTTCAGACGCTTGCTCCAGAGATCACAGACCGCCGCGATCCTGACGTTCGTCTCGCCTTCGGTGGCCTTGAGTGTTCGCAACAGCGCCATGCCCTGGCTCCCATGGCCTATGGTCGCAACTGCAAGACGGTCTCCCCCGCCCGATGGGTTGGCCGCGGCGGAGGCGCCGGCCGAAACGGCCCCCTGCCGACTGTCCGCGCGCAACATCGGTCCGAATAACGGGGCTCCCGAAAACAACGCCGCAGCCGCAGCTGATTTTTTGATGAAGTCGCGACGGGTTTCTTCGGCTCGCCGCTGTATGATTGAGGTGTATTTCATTATTAATCCAAATGTTGACGTGAAACCGTCGCGTTTATGAAAGATCGAACCAGTCGTCGGAGTAGTCTATGCGGGACCCGGAAACGACGGCCTCATTCGCCTTGATGGCGATGACCGCGGCCTCGTAGCCCTCCCGGAACCCCGCCCGGGGCTTCAAATCCTCGGCAATGCATTCGATGAAATCATCGATCGCCGTAAACAGAGGCGTCTCCCTTTCGATCTCCGCTTCTTCGAGGTCGACTCCGTCGTCGATCAACTGGGTGGCATCCGCCATGAGCGAGATGCCCGTGTCGCGAAAGAACCGCTCGGTTTGGGCGTAAACCTCCCAGCCCAGCAGAGGCGCGTCGGCCTCCCGGAACATCCATGCCCGGGTATCGGCGACCAGAATAGCGCTGTCGCCGCCGCAGAACAGGTCGTAGGGCCCCTCGTACGAATTGCCCAAAGTGCAGCTCAAATTGTAATGGATCCCGCCAGGGAACTCGAAGACCGCCTCCACGGTGTCCGGCACCTCACGTCCGTCCCGCCAGATAGTCAGGCTCCCAAACCCGGTAACCGCTGTCGGACGCGCCCCCATGAACCACGTGGCCACGTCGATGTGGTGCACACCTATCTCCCCGACAAGCCCGGGCGAGCTTTCAGGATGCAAACGCCAGTTGAGTTCCCTCTCGCGCTCGGGAGTCGCTCCCATCCGCCGCCAGCTTTCCTTTCTGCGCCATTGCGAACGGGCCAGCACCATCTCCCCGCATACTCCCGTCTGCATGAATGTATCCACAAAACGGTGCTGGGGCTCCGTCCGCGACTGCAAGCCCGCCTGGAAAATAACTGTGTCGCCGGCATCTTTCGCCGCCCTGGCGATGGCCCGCGCGTCCTCGATTGTGGTAGCGAGCGGGGCTTCGCAATAAACGTGTTTTCCCGCTTCGAGCGCGGCCACGGCAACCTCCCGGTGGAGGTGTGAGGGAGTGGCGATAAAGACCGCGTCGATCCCGGGATCGTCCAGGACTTCCCGGTAATCCTCGACCGTCTTCACTTCGGGAGACTCGCGTTCTATCCGCCGGAGCGCTCCCGGGTGGTGATCGCAGACCGCCACAAGTTCAGCCCCGGAGACACGGCTGAGTTCGGCGATAATCTCGCGGCCCCAGACGCCGGCGCCGATGACGGCACACTTCGTTCGCTGGCCCGGCCTCTCCCGCCTTTTGGGTTTTACCACGGTATCCAGGGCCAGAGCCTGGGTTCCCCCGAAGAGAACGCCAAGTGCACCGAGCGAGCCGCTTCTCAAAAACTCGCGCCGCCCAAGGTGAGTATTATCTTTCTTCATTTTCTTTTATCCGATCCCCGGTCCTCCGTCTCCGGAGTGAAATATACCGTTTCGCTTTAACGATCTCAGTGTAGTTCATGTATTCCTCTAAGCCACGGAAATCCGTATTCTAATAAGTTATTATTATTTTATTAGCATTCCAGAATTAAATTATCTAATAATCATCTCCGGGTGAACCCTGACGCGCCTCCACGAACAACCTCCGGGACTGGCCGCCTCGTTCCGCGGGCCCGGTCAGCCGGACGGTTCCCGGCGGTCTTCAATGACACCTCTGGCGAGGCTGCCCGAATGCACCCGATCGATCGACTCGAGCATCTCGGCCCCCTCGTTGCATCCGGCACGGTCTTCGTTTAACCTTTCACTTCAACATCCTGAAAGCCCGAAAGTTATTTCGGATCTCGACGCAACGGCTCAACGGACCTTCACTTAAGCTCGATCCTTTTATTGCAACCGCCCATTAATCCGATGGAACTCAAGATTCACAAAGACATCACCCGGGAAGTGAACGCGCCGCTTCTGGTGGCCGGCTGGCCGGGAATGGGAAACGTCGGGCTCGGCGCCGTCAACTACCTCCGGCGTAAGCTGGAGGCGGAACCGTTCGCGGAACTCGACATGAGCGAATTGTTCGCACCGGAAGCCGTGGTTGTTAACGAGGGAATCGCCGGATCCTTTTCCGACCTGCCCACCCACCACTTTTATTACGTGCGCGAACCGGAGCTGATCATCTCGGAAAGCGCGGCCCAGATCGCGGGTCCCGGCGGCGTCAACGTCATGGGAAAGATGCTCGATCTGGCCGACCAGCTCCGGGTCCGGACCATCTACACCGGGGCGGCTTTCGCCGTGCCGACGGGCCACCGGGAACCGGTACGCTTGTTGTGCGCCGCGAATCGCACCTCCGTGCGGGACTCGCTGATCGCCCAGGGGGTGGAAGGCCTTCAGGAGGGTCATATCTCCGGCATGAACGGCCTCCTCCTGGGGTTTGCCGGACTTCGGGAACTCGAGGCCGCCTGCCTGCTGGCAACGATGCCTCAGTACGCCGTCAATATGCCCAATCCAAAATCCTCCCGCGAGATCGTGAAGATCCTCCAGGGGCTGCTGGAAGTGGAAATCGACCTGTCCGAACTCGAGCAGGCGGTGGAACAGACCGAGACCATGATGGAGGAGATCGAAAGCCAGATTCGAAGCGCGTTCTCACGGATGGAGCCGGAACATCAAGAAGAAACCGAGCTCGGCCAGGTCGAAGAGGAGCAGGTGCCGCAGTACGTGATGCAGAAAATCGACAAGCTTTTCTCTGAAGTCGAACGCACCCGTTCCCAGGACAAGGCGACCGAGCTGAAGAAGGAGCTCGACAAGTGGGATCTTTACCGTTTCTACGAGGACCGTTTCCTCAATCTATTCCGGAAACACAGCGACGAGGACAAAGAAGGCTGAACCCCGCTTTCTCAGGGGCACCGACCACGTCGGATCGAATTTGAGGCCGCTCCTACCTGCCGCTCCTGTCCGCCTCATCGAGGCACGAACGCACTCTGCGCGCCAATTCCCTCAATGTATAGGGTTTCTGCAGAAAGGACCTGGCCGGAATCGCTTGTTCTCCTGTCACCTCCGGATCGTAGCCGCTGGTGAACAGCACCTTCAACTCCCCTCGACATTCCGTAAGGCGAGCGGCGAGTTCGCGCCCGGTCATACCTCCCGGCATCACCAGATCGGTCATCAGCAGATTCACACTCCGGCCCCGGTCTTCCCAAATCTCCAGGGCCTCCGGCCCCGACGCGGCCGAAAGGACCGCGTAGCCTTGGCGGCTGAGGGCGCTCTCCACCATCTTGCGCACCGCCGATTCATCCTCGACCACCAGCACGGGTTCATTGCCCCCAAGGCTCTCCGGCAGCCGCTCCGCCGGACGCTCATCGATCGGCTCCCGTGCGGCGGGGAGGTAGATATGGAAACAGGTTCCCGCCCCCGGACGGCTTTCCACATCGATCTCACCCCGGTGCTGTTTGACAATCCCGTAGACCGTGGCGAGCCCGAGACCCACACCCTGGCCCACAAGCTTCGTCGTGAAAAAGGGCTCGAAGATGCGATCCATATTCTCGCGAGAAATTCCCGTCCCGGTGTCCTCAACGGTGAGCAGCACGAACGTCCCGGAACGCATGCCGGACGGCTCCTCTTCACCCGGGGAGGTGTCCGAGGCTTCCACCTCAATAAGGAGCCGTCCGCCATTCGGCATCGCGTCACGGGCGTTAACCGCCAGATTCATGATCACCTGTTCCATCATCCCCGGGTCCGCCGATACCGGAGGAAGCCCCTCTGAACACTTGACCTCCAGGAGAACATCCTCTCCCAGGATGCGCCCCAGCATTTGGCTCATCCCATCCACCACCGCCCCTAAATCGATCGTTTGGGTCTGCAATTGCTCCTTGCGACTGAAAAGCAGGAGTTGCCGGGTCAGCTGGGACGCACGCTCGGCCGCCTCGGCCACCTCACGGATGGGCCTCCGCACCTCCGGGTCGAGTTCAGGCAGTTCCGACAACAGCGACAGGTAGCCTTTCTGGATCGTGAGCAGGTTGTTGTAGTCGTGCGCAATCCCGGCGGCGAGACGTCCGATGGACTCCATTTTCTGCGACTGCCGGACCTGTTCCTCGAGGTGTTTTCGCTCGCGGATATCGCGGGCGACCCCCAGGATCCCGACGATCTGACTCCCCAGCCACTGAGGATTTACCGTGAACTCCATCGGAACTTCGACACCCTCGGAACTCACCGCCCGCAGCTCGAAAACCGGCAGATTCTCCCCGCCGACTACGCGGCTCAACAATTTCCCGGCACGGGAAGCATCGTCCGGGTGAATCAGCGAGGAAAAATCCTTTCCCAACCATTCTTCGCGCGACCAGCCGCCGACCGACTCGAAGGCCGGATTGAGGGAGGCCAGCTCGCCTGTCGGAGAAAGGGTGAAGATGATGTCCCTGGCGCCGTCCACCAGGCTCCGGTACTGCTCTTCGGCCAGCCTGCGCTCGGTGACGTCGATGTGCATCACGACGGCACCCCCTTGAGCCCCCTTACGCAGCGGGGTCGCCATCATACGGAACCAACGGTTTTCCTCCGGGGAGTGACACGGGTACTCGAGTATGAACTCCTGCTGTTTCCCGGCAAGCACACGCCGGATACCCTCGGCCGACGCGGCCGCTTCTTCAAAGCCCCCTCCGCGAGCGCCCTCACAAACCTCGAGGTAATTGCACCCCACGCCGCATTCATCCCCCGGCAGGTTGTTTTCCTCCCCGAATCGCTTCCAGGATTCGTTGACGGTCAGAATGTTGCCTTCCACGTCGAGGAGTGCGATGTGGGCGGGCAGGGCGTTGAGAATGGCTTCGCGGCGGGTGGTTTCCCGGAGATAGTCGACCTCCGCCAGGTGGCGGCGCGTGATGTCGTCCGCCACTCCCGCCACGCGATAGACCATTCCGTTCTCGTCACGCACCGGGAAGGCACGGTCCCGAATCCAGCGAATGGATCCGTCCGGTTGAACAATCCGGTATTCCTCATCGTACTCGAAGGTTTCCGAAACCTGTTTCGCCGCCCTCACGACCCGTTCCCGGTCTTGGGGATGAATGCTTTCGACCCATTGCCCGGGGTCGGCATAGAGATCGCCGCAACGCCGCCCCCAGATCTCCTCGTACGCCGGGCTCACGTACAAGACGTGGCTTTTGTCCGGTTCCGCGAGCCAAAAGACTTCCCGGATATTTTCGGACAGCTGCCGGAATCGACTCTCGCTTTCCCTGAGGCTGCGCTCGATCCGTTCGTGCTCGGCAAGCATGCCTCGCAGCCGTTCGTTCGCGACAGCCAATTCCGCGGTTCGCTCGCGCACGTTCTTTTCCAGTTTCTCCCCCGCCTCCTTCCGGTCATGAATATCCGTGCACGTGCCGTACCACTGGAGGATACGGCCCTGCGAATCATAGACCGGCAACGCTCGTGTCAGGTGCCAGCGGTAGGCGCCGTCACGGGCGCGAAGAATGCGAAATTCCGATTCGTACAGTTCCCCGGTTTCCAGGGAGCGGCTCCAGCGCTCCAAAGTGGCCGGCAGGTCCCCGGGCTTGATGACTTCCTGCCAGCCCCACCCCTTCATTTCTTCATAAGACCGGTCGATATAATCCAGACATTGCTGATTGAAAAAATTGACGCCTCCGTCGGGGTCCGCACCCCAGATAATATGAGGCACCGCCTCCACCAGCGTATAGAAATCCTCCCTGAGCGAGGAGTCGCGCTCCGGCGCCGCCGAGCCCGCCCGATCGCGATCCATCGAGAGTCTCCGCAGATTCAGGTGCGCCATCACGTCGCGGCCCAGCACTCTGAGTGCCTGAGCCTGCCGCTCACTCAGTTCGCGGGCCTTCACGTCGGCTACATGCAGGGTTCCTATCGGAAAGCCTTCCGGGGAAACCAACGGAACCGCGGAATAAAAGCGCACCCGCGGCTCGCCGGCGACCAGCGGATTGTCGGCGAAGCGCTCGTCCGCGGCCGCATCGTTGATGACAAACACCTCTTTCTGGCCGATCGCATGACCGCAGAACGAGATTTCGCGCGGAATTTCCGCAACACTCACACCCACCCCCCCTTTGAACCATACCCGGTTCCGGTCGACCAGGGCGATCAACGCAATCGGTGCGTCGCAGAGGCGCGCCGTCAGCGCCGCGATTTCGTCGAATGCCTCCTCATTTTCCGTATCCAGAATTCCGTACTGCCGCAGGATTTCCAGACGTCGTTTCTCACTGGCAAGTTGGCGTGGCAGCTTCACGGTTTGACAAAACAGGTGCTTCCGCCCATCGGAAGCCCTTGAATCCCCGGAGCCCGTATCTGAAGCCCCGAAGCCGAAGGGGAAAGCTTCCCGTATAATGCGCGGGCGCACGGATCCCGTCAAACCGAATCGCGACAATTTCCACCCCTGACAGCCTTAAATATGGATCGCTTCGCCCAACACGGCGGCGGCCGCTTCGCCGAGCCCTTCCGAAAGTGTCGGATGGGCGTGGATGGACCCGTGAACCTCTTCCGCGGTCGCCTCCAGGCTCATAGCTAGCCCATACTCGGCAATCAGCTCGGTCGCCTCCGCCCCGAGAATGTGCACCCCCAGGATCTCGCCGTCCTTTTCGGCACTCAACACCTTGATAAACCCTTCCGATTCCCCGGACGCCACCGCCTTTCCCGACGCGGTGAAGGGAAACTTGCCGACTTTGTAAGCAATCCCTTTCTCCTTGGCCTCCTGCTCGGTCATTCCCTGGCTGGCCACCTGCGGCTGACAGTAGGTGCAGGCGGGAAAGAGGGTCACCCGCTTGGGCACCCCGGCGCCGAACATCCCATTCACCGCCTGGACCGCTTCATAGGTCGCCGTGTGCGCCAGCCACGGGGGACCGATGATGTCGCCCGCCGCATACACCCCGTCTACCGAAGTCTGGTAGTCGTCGCCGACTTTCACGTAACCGCGGTCATCCAGTTCCACGCCGACTTTGGGAGACAGCGCTTTCTCGAGATTCGGGACCACCCCGATCGCGACGAGAAGGCTCTCTGTCTGAAGCTTCTCCTGCTTCCCTTTCTCGGGCGTGAGGGTGAACTTGACCCCGGACTTGAGCACTTTCGGATCCTCGAGGCGGGTGGACTTGTAAACCTTGATTCCCTGCTTCTTGAAACTGCGCTCCAGGAGCCGCGACACCTCCTGGTCCTCCTGAGGCAGAATCCGGGGCAGCATTTCCACCAGGGTGACTTCGCTGCCGAGCGCGTTGAAAAAATAGGCGAATTCAGCCCCGATCGCGCCGGCGCCGAGGACCGTGATCGATTTGGGCAGCTTCTTGGCCACCAGCGCCTCTCTCGAGGTCATCACCCGTTCGCCGTCGACCTCGAGGCCGGGCAATTGCCGGGCGCGGCAGCCGGTCGCGATCATCGCCTTTTCGGTCTTGAAGAATCGCCCCTTTTCCGGCCCGTCCACCAGTTCCACCATGCCCGGAACATTGATCTGGCCCGTACCGACGACATACTCGACTTTGTTCTTCTTGAAGAGGAACTCGATCCCCTTGGCCATCTGGTCCGAGACGGTGCGGGAGCGACTGATCACCTTCTCGAAGTCGAAGCCGGGTTTCCCGCAGGACAGCCCGAAATCCTCCAAATGATGGAGCTTGCGGTAAAGCTCCGCGGTTTTGAGCAGCGCCTTGCTCGGGATGCAGCCCCAGTTCAGGCAGGTGCCTCCCGCGCGTTCCGCCTCGATGCAGACGACTTTCTTCCCCAGGTGCCCGGCACGGATCGCCGCCGCATATCCGGCGGGGCCGCCCCCGAGCACCACAAGATCGTAATTGGTTTTTTCAGCCATGGTCGTTCCTATCAATTCAATTTTGAGCTCCCTATCCTGAAATCCGGGACGAAAAGCACAACCTTTTACTTGGAAACCGGTGCGGCAACCCACGAAAGCGGCGAATAGCCCGGAAGCTGTTCAGATGTCGATCACGTCGTCGTCCTTCGGTTTCCTGCGCCGGCCTCTCATCGTGGTTCGGTAGGAAAGCTCCAGGGGCAGCAGCAGGTTGACCAGTGCTCCCACGACGCTGATGATCAGGGCGCCGAGGAAGGCGGCTCCGAATCCGGACACGTCGAACCCGGGAACCAGCTGCCCCGCCATGAGGAAGAGAACCGCGTTGATCAGGAGAATCCCCAGCCCCATCGTCAGCACGATAAAGGGGAGCGCGAACAACATGAGAAGCGGTTTCAGAAAAGCGTTGAGCAGGCTCAGCAATACCACCACCAGGACGAGGGTTCCGACCGTGTCGTAGGCGATCCCCGGAACGATGGCCGCGCCGAGCAAAACGCCGGCCGCCAGAAACAGCCAGGACTGAATCAGCCGGAAGGCCGGGTGTTGAATCATGGTGGTCTTTCGCTTCATAAAGTCCCGGCCCCACCCTCTCCTTTCCGGCCCGGTTTGGCAAACGTTACCTCGAATCAGCCCTGCCGGCGGCGAGTCGGCCGATGACGGGATTCCGGACAGTCCGGTTTCAGGTTTCAA
>PWMU01000081.1 GCA_003558065.1 Opitutia bacterium
ATTAGTCCTGAAACAGGCGGAGGCGGAACTGTCCAAAGCGGCACTTCAATCCGATTTCCGGATCAATTACGCACTACGGCGATGACCGCGCTTCGTTGTGCGACCTCGATCCTTGCTGAAGTCGATCGGAGTTTCGCCGGTGAACAAAGACCTTCAGGATCGTACAGATCGACGAATGACTCTTCGGCGGGATCGAGCCCCGCTTTTTCCAATGGGAATTCGATCGAAACGCTTTCCCTGCGATCCGAGAGATTCACCAGCGCGACCGCGAGGTCGCCTGCCTCCGACTGCCATGCGCAAGCCATCACAGCCGGAACGTCAATTTCGTATTCACCGCCAAACGAGCCGGTCGCCACGCCTTTCAACTGCGGGAAATCGCCTCGGGCATCCACCGGCCCCAGAAATCGTCCGAAAGTAAAGAACTCGTGTCCAAAGCGCCTGCATCGGGCAAGGTTGCGAAGGAACTCGGCTTCATTCACCGCATCGGGTGCCATTATCCGCGCGGGTTGAATCCAACCGATTTGAGTGCCCCACAAGAAGCCGCGCCCCATTTTCACCCTGAAAGGCAGTGATCGCTCGAGATCGTCGGCCGGCAAATACATAAAGCCGAAATTTATCGTTCGCCCGGAATACACAGCGGGGAACAACGGGATCGGAGGATGATCGGTATGGGTGTTTACCAGCAGGAGCGCGTCAAACTGGTCGATCCAGCACTCCGCGTTCTCCTCACTCGTAATCATCCGATCCTCCGGAAGAAGCGTCCGGACGCGGTCGAGCATCTTCCTGTAGCCCTCCACCCAGAAGCTTCCCCCACCGATCGAATGACCGTGACTTGGATCGAAACATTGCACGGCATACGCGGCGGCGATCTGGTCGATATACACCCCGTCCACGCCGCACTCCCGGATCAAGCGATCAACGATCCCGGCGATCTTGCTCTGCCACTCCTCGGTGAACGGGCACATGACGTTCAGCGGAACCTTCGAACCATAAACTTCCGTGTACGGCTCTCCATCTTCCTGTAGCGCCGCCCATTTACTGCCGCCTTCATCATTCCAGGTGGCGGAATTGGGATCGCAGAGGCGGCCGTTTATATAGGGCATCACATGCGCCCCTTCGTTTTGCAGAGCCTGGACGCCCTCGACAAATCCGGGAAGTGGCGGAAAGTACTCCGGATACAGGGTGTCATACGGAATCACATGCCACCGATACCAGTGAAGCGACGTCGTAACACCAAAATACTTCAGCGCTCTTCTGGTAACTTCAACATTATCCTCAGGGCTTCCGTCGGGTCGAAGCCAGAGGTCAGTAGCCTTGACCCACTGTGGAATCGGACGCTTCGACACGGGGCCGGCCCTTCCCCATCGAGTGGTATAAGTGAACTCGCGGTAAATCTGCGCGGCGTCATAGTAGTCGCCTATAAAGACGCCGATGGCGACCTCGAACGGCAGCCTGAAGGTGTGGTGGTCCTTTGGAATCGAAGGATAATTGACCAGAGTGAAAGCTACGCCCGATTCCTCCGCCTGGACGCGGAATCGTTTATGATTTGCCTTGGGATCGTGGGCGCCGATGTAGATACCTTCATGCCGATCATAGAGCGCCACGAATTGCATAGCAGCGGCGCACGACGGATAAATGCCGTCATAACCCACTCCGGGAGCCATCGCATACTCCATCCCCCACCCGTTCGGAGCCGCCAGCTTCAGGTTCTCCCGCAGTTTGATATTCGAGGTTATCGGGAAATCCGCCCGCACGATCCGCCATGCATCGGGGAGGTCGGCTTCGAGCGACCAGTATGATAGAGAATCGTCCTTATCAAGACGAACTGTGACGACTACCGACGCCGTCTCATCTCGAAGCCGGACGGTCCAAGTGAACTTAAGCGCAGGCGGGATCGACGCGATATCGGCCAGGGAGGCTTCGTCACCGGCGAGCTCGAATTTCTCTCCATCAGGGGAAAGGAACTCGATTTTCCACAGCTCTCCCGGCCCTTCATTCAGCCATTCGCACCCGCCCGCCCGGGCAAAGCCTTTAAGATTCAGCCGCCCTTCGCACAAAGCGAAGGCCAGGGTTAATTTTCCGGACGAGAGAAGGAGGTCTGTATCGTCAGATAACATTGATTCGCTCTGATAGTCGTTCTTTCAATTATGATCGGGAGGAGGGGGTGTTCCTGGTTCCCCTCCTTCGAGAGTCTCTCCTTGCGGCTCGCTCAGTCAATTATTGCCCGGACGCGGATAAACCGTCTGCCACTCTCCTGTATTGCGGTGTTGTCCCTCACCAGAATCAACGCACTCGAGTCCTCCACGACCGTAGTGTGTTCGGGCCCGCTCTGCCAGTCCTCCAGATCGCCGGAGACCTCCACAACGAGGGAGACTCCGGTTGCCGAAGAGTGCCGGGTTACCGATAGGGCCAGGTAATTCGCGTCATCACCGTCCGCCATGAGTTCGGGCGCGGGCAGCAACATCCGTTGCGACACCGTGGGATCGAGACCCAGGGCGTACTTGAGGAGATTGGCGATGCCGTCATTCGCGGGATCGTCGTCAGGTCCACGAAGCCCGTCCGGAATCCCCGGAAATCCCGCGATCCACTCGGCAAAGCCGTCGGAAGGGACGGCCTCCGCGATGGCGACTCCGAACGGACTGTTCTCGCCCTCGATGAGTGTCGCGAACGCCTCCGGATCTTCCAGTTCCGTGGACCGGATTCTACCCTGTGTCGCCGATTCGGTTGCCCGCTCCACCCAATAAGCGACCGTCCGCTGGTCGTTCAGGACGAGATGAAGCGGCTCGTCGAGTCCTTCCGAAATCAGCGTCTCGGTGCTGCCGTCGGCCAGATTGATTCGCTCCAGCACATCGTTGCTGAAGTTCGTCGTGTAAAGGGAACCGGTTGAGGCGTCGAAGAAGGCACCATAGGTGTTCGCCGCGTAGGAAGCCACCTCCTCCAGCCCGCTTCCGTCTGGATTGACGCGGTAGTGGATGCCCGACGCCGTGCCGAAGTAAATCCTGTTTTCCTCCGAGTCGAATGAAACCGAAGTGGTCTGTTGGTCGGGCAATTCCACCAGCAGCTGAGCGTTGCCGCCATCCAGATCGGCCGCAAAAAGGCCGATGGAGAACCCGGCCCAGTACAGTCGTTGGCCCTCGAGATCCAGTGCCAGTCCCTGAGCCTGGTGCAGTCCGTTGATCAGGATTTCCGGGTCGGTGCCGTCGAGGTTGGCTCTGCCGATTCGCCTGCCATTATCCTCGGCCCAGTAAACGCGCCCGCTGTTCGGATCGATGGCCACCCCGATCGGGCGATCCAGACCGGAAACCACGGTGCGGGGATTACTCCCGTCCGCATCCGCCGTCCGAAGGGCATCGCTGTTGCTCCAGTAAAGGAACCCCGGATTGACGGGATCAGCCGGATCCGGAAGAACCACTTCAACCAAAGGATAGGCGACCACACCATTGTTTGTATGCAAGGCGTAAACAACCTCCTCGCCGAACGCGATTTCCCCGGTTGCATCAATATTGGCATTATTCGTCGGGAATTCGCGGATGGCGAGCGGCGGGTTAAAACCCGCGTTGAGGGCATTCAGATTATAAAGCCTGAGCTCATTCGGGTGAACTCCGGCCAAAAGGTTCTTCTCGATATCAATTCCGATGGGCGACAGGGGGAGGTAGACGGAATCCCCGTCAAACTCCCGCAGGAGCTCCCCGGAAAACGCAAACTCCCGCAGGGGTTGCCCGGCCCGGGTCCCGAAGAACGTATCCCCCTCTCCAAAAGCCGTCCCCAGACCAAAGCGGGTGGTGGGAGTCATGGTATACCGCTCCGGAGAAAAGTCCACTCCGTCGTCCGTCTCAAAAATGGCGACGATGTGAGCTTCCTCTACCTGCTGCCACCAATCCGGAGCCACCAGGATCTGGGTCGAATCCCCTTCTCCGCGGACAGCAATGTTGGGACCGTAACTGCGACGAACGTCGCCCTCCCCTCCGCTCGGGTCGCCTTCCCACACCAGCTCCATTTCGGCCGACTCGTCTTCCCAACGATAGAGATAGTACGGCGTAGTGGAAGTATCTCCCGCAGTGGTGGCGGAGAAGATCACCCCGTCGTCGGCTACCCCGATCTTGCGCAAAGGGCGGGGCAGGCTCCCGATTGAAAGGTAACCCAGGTGACTGCCGTCCTGACCGTCCAGGATGGCAATACGCGTCCCCAGCGCCGAGGAATGGTGAAGCAAATAGACGTTGCCGGTAACCGGGTTATAGGCGAGCCCATGCTCGCTATAGCCTCCGGTGGTTTCGCCAGACGGTCGGTAGTTGATATAGTCTCGATCTCCGGGCGAGAGCGACCAGAGCGGCTCGTCGGCCAGCGTATAGGTCTGGGCCCGGATCAGGCCGGGCATAAGAACGGTTGCAGCCAAAGCGGCAATCCCGATGATTTTTGCGCTTTTCATAATGGAGCGTTGCTGGAGGTTGGCGGCGGGTGAATAAACACCCGTACCAGGTTGGTTTTGTACAAATTCATTCCACGCCGGTAATCGCGAGGAGAATCGGCGATGCTTCAGTGATGCTTGAATGGATACGAATGGCTTCGATTTCTTTCTCCGGATACGGGTTGCTCCAGGTTAAATCCCACAGCCTCAGTTGAGTTCCCGCGCCGGACTCGCCTTCCCATACTATCCGGGCGTGCCGGCCAAGGCGATCCTGGTCAAAGGCAAATATTTCCTGACCATAGCGAAGTTGCATCGCCTCGGTGGAACCGTCGGTGTAAGTCACCTTGATCGTCGCGACCCTTCGCCGTTCGTCCGTTCGATGGGAAGCAGTCATCAGGAAGTGCAGTTGCGAGGCTGCCCGGGGATCGATCTCCAGTGTAACGGTTTCCGGAAAAACGCCCTCCGGGTTGAACTGCCCCGCCATCAGGAGCGCCCCGGGATCCTCCGGCTGATCGCCAATCCGGAAAACGGTTTCTCCCAACGGTTGCTCGCCACCCGGAAGAGAACGAAAATCATTCTCGGGGCCATAACCCAGCCAGCCGCTCCCGTCGGGATCATTCAAGGAGCGGTTGAAGACCGGCTTCAGATCAAGCTGGAACCCTTTTTCGGTATCAATTACAGGAGGTGTGCGAAACCAGGTTTGAACGAACTCATCCCGGGGAACGAAAGGCAGTTCCTCGGGCATCCGCTGGTCGCCGGACCAGGCGTAGTGAGCCGCTATCAGATAGGCCCAGTACTGACGCCACTCGCTCTCATGGTCGATGATTGCGAAATTATGCCCTGCCCATGTGGTTTGAAGGAACCCTTCGGCGCCCTGTTGAATGCCGGCCAGGGCCAGATTTCGTATATTCAGGGGATTCCACCAGGCGGCGCCTATTGTTGTAAACCCCTCCTCCATCCAGATCGGGATCGAGGTGAATTCTTCGGGCGGAACCGTCGCGTAGTGCCAATCGGTGATAATAATATCGTTGGGCAGCAGAGAACGCCGGAGGCCCGCCTCCTCAAGTGACGGAGCGAAAGTCGCGTCAGGGGCTTCGTCCCGGTAGAGGTACATATCCCCCCACATATAGACACTGATGTCCCGTTCCCGGAACCAGTCGTTCAGCTTGACCGTATCCTTGATAATCAGATCGGTCGCACTCAGCCCGGAGTCGGCACTTCGGTACGGAAACCGCCCCCACATATCGACTTCGTCGTGCCCGATGTGAAAGCCCGAGGGTTGGAAAAAATCGACCGCCTCCTGGAAAATACTGAAGATAAACTCGTAGGTCCGCGGGTTGGTGACCGTGTATGCGTGGGGTGTTTCGGGATCTTCGGCCAGATCAAGGTTCTGATCGTTGGTAAACATCCACCTGACATGCCCAAGGGATGGAATCAATGGAATCAGGTCCACGAAGTACTCGTCCGCGGTAGCCACCACCTGGCGGGCATCCTCTTTTTCCATTCCATACACCGGATGGGCGATCTCCGGCGCTGCGTCCCAAATCATGTACCCGCATTGCCAGACGAAAGAATTCATCTTGTAGCGCGCCATGAGATCCCGAACGGCATCGGAAATCTGGCTTCCGGCATCCTTTCCGGTGAGCGCGTGAACTCCCCGGAAATCCAGGGACGGGTAGTCCACGATGTCCGCGCCCCGCAGAATCACGCCGTCCGATCCCGGAGCGATGAGCTGCAGGAGCGTGGTGACTCCGTAAAATACGCCCTGTTCAGTTCGAGCGGCAATCAGAGTACGATCGTCGCCTACCTGAAGGACATAGCCTTCCCGGTGTTCCGGCAGTTCGAGACCGGATTCGCCCAGCGATTCCGCGGGCGCGGCAAAACGGCCGGTTTCGCCCAGAATGATCGCATTATCCGGAAGCCGGGCGGGCGGATCTTCACGAACCACATTGGGCTCGAGGTCATAAAACTCCTTGAGGTCGCGCATTAGAAACGCCACTGCGGTCTCGATTCCCTTTCCCGGGTCGGCCCCCACGTAAAGGGCGGTTTCGGAGTTGAGCGGCATCCCTCCGCCAGTCAGATTGATTTCCTTCGGCGCCGGGATAATGAAATCCCTTGGTGGCGGAGGCAGGCGGGCGGTCTCGACCGGATTGACGGGAATCCGGGCCCTGACTGTCTCGACCGTTTCTCCCACAGGCTGTAATTCCCCGGGCAGTTGCAGCGTGAACTGATAACTTGTTTCAGATTCTGAAGGAATGGCGCGTTGCAGGTAGCCCAGCCAAAACATGGGGTTGGCCTGGTCAGCGTGCCTGTTTTTACGGTAATCAAAGAGGATCATGCTGTCGCCGGCAGCGCTTTCGATGCCGATAGCGCCAATCCGGGAGGCAATTTCCAGCTGTTCAAATCCCAGGGCGACGGTTGATTCCTCGACTTCCGGTCCCGGTGCTTCGAATGGCACGACAGCCTCATGAATCTCATCGTGATCGACAACTCGAACAGGCACTCCCGCGAGCAATGCAGGGTTGACCCCTCCTGCCCGCCATTCGAGGGAAGGCGGCTCCGCGCCATCAAACCGAAAGTCGAGACGAACCTCACAGCGATTGTCCGGGTACAGGGTTATCGTTTTCCTTGCATTAAAGGCGGAGCCGTACTCCTCTGCCAGGTCGTGATCGATCGTGATTCGGCGTCCTCCCTGATAATCCTCCACCCGGTAGCGGTTCAGGAGGGTCATATTCTGCCTGCTGTTATAATACACCTCGGTCCAGCCGGGATTCACGGCGACGATCGAGCTTCCCCTCAGGATGGGCAAACCGAAGGCGCTCAGGTGCAGCCCGGACCCGTGAAAATACTCGAGATGAAGATCGCCCACCGTTTCCCGGACGGGTCCGGAATAAACTGAACCTTCCTTTATGGAACCGTCGGCATCTTCGCTTTCACCTCCGGCAAGGCCTCCCGAAGTGTTGCAACCGAGGGCGAAAAATCCACCGAGGAGGATCGGGAGCATACAAGCAAACTTCATAAACAGTCGTGGTCTGCGACACATAAAGCTCTCCAATTTCACCAATAACCCGGACGAAACTCAGCCTCTGAAGCGAAAGGCTCATTTTCCGCCTTTTTGATCTCAGCCGGCCAACGCCCCCCGCACTCAGAGAAAACAGCTAAAGCGCGTAAATTGCGAGCTCTTTGTTTCGATTCCCGTCACCATGCAGGCCACCGCCACTCAGGCGTCAGCCGGAAGGTTCTCTATCAGCGGCCAACCGCCTTTACCGCCTGCATATATACTTTCCTTCATCAAGTTTTCGGAAAACACACCCCACCATGCTTGCGCATGGCCCCCTCTCAAGAGCTGGGAATGGTCTTGCATTTGAAGGGGAAATGAATCCGAAAACTTGATGACGCGCGGTATAAAGCAATGAAAACAGGCCCGGGCGCTCAGGGTTCCCGGGTCCGGATCTTGATTTCGCCCTCAAGCGTTCGGTGAACCGGGAAACGCTCGGCGATCTCCAGCATCCTCTTGCGTTGCGATTCCTCCAGGGGCCCTTCAATGCGGATCTCGCGCGTGAACTCATCCACCTTCCCGGCGGTCGTTTCACAATCGGCGCAATCCCTGGCATGAGCTTTTCCATGGGTGACGCGACATTCCACCCTCTCGACAGGCAGATTCTTGTGGCGAGCGTACATGTTCAGCGTCATGACCGTGCAGGTTCCGAGTGCCGCTGCCAGGTAATCGTAGGGGGACGGGCCCTGATCGGCGCCGCCGGCGGATTCGGGTTCATCGCCGACAAGCAGGTGGGGTCCGCTTTGAACGCCGCAGAGGAAACCGTCATCGGTGCGTCCGGTCACCCGCACCCCGGCCTGGGGCTCAGGCTCGTCGAGTTTCAGAAACCGGGACGCCCAGGCGGCGATCACCCGCCCCGCATAGCGCGAGTCGCCTTCCCGCGAAAGCAGATGATCGGCGTCATCGAGACTGACAAAACTTTTCGGGTGAAAGGCGGAAGCGAAAATCTCCTGAGCGTTGTCGACGGCGACAATCTCATCGACCGGCGAATGCAGCACCAGAAGCGCACGCCGGAGCCTGCTCAAGCGGTCCCCCAGTCGATGGTTTCGGGCGTCTTCGATAAAGTCCCGCCGGATCCGGAAGGGCCTGCCGGCCAAAAGCACCTCGGCGCTGCCGGACTCCTGAATGGTTTCGAGTTTGTCGCCAAAGTGCCTGAGCACATGATCCGGGGTCGCGGGCGAGCCCAACGTGGCGACCGCCTGGACGCTCTTCAACCGTTCGGCAACCGCCAGAGCCGCGGTTCCTCCCAGGGAATGGCCGACCAGTACCTGCGGGGCCCGCAGGTGCCCGGCCATCCATCCGGCGGCATCCTCCAGGTCGTCGAGATTGGATGAGAACGTGGTCTGGCTGAAATCACCCTCGCTTTCGCCCAGGCCCGTGAAATCGAAACGCACCACGGCGAATCCCGAGGCCGCCAGTTCCCGTGTTATATTGCGCGCCGCCTTGATGTTGCGTGTGCAGGTAAAGCAGTGCGCAAACAAAACGGCGGCCCGGTAATCGCCGCCGGGCGGCAGTTCCAAATCGCCGGTCAGCCTGATTCCGGCTCGGGTGGTAAAATCAAATCGTGACATAAATCAATTCAACTCCCGAATACTTCGGGCAGTTCCACAACCACCTTGCCGAACTCCACTGTTTTCATTCCCGCATTCGTAACATTTCTTTGCGCTGCCCGCGACGTTATTCCGCTCCGCCCGGAACAGGCGTTGATTCGGAATGAAAGGCCCGGACTCCGCATCGTCGCTTCTGAACCAGTCGGGCTGGCGATGATCGCGAGCCCGATTCAGACGCGAGCCAATTAGGCATTTACAGGTTGCAATCACAGTCGGCAGCCTCATAGCATCCACCCCCGAACGGGCTTTCAATACAGCCTGTGCCTCATTTTCGCAACCTGAGCGGACTATCTATGAAATCACGACCCAAACGCATGAATCGTCGTCATTTTCTCGGCCGATTGGCAGGCGCCGGCGCGGCCGGGCTGGCCTTCCCGTTTATCGCGCAGACCGGCTGGGCGAAGAACAACGGACCGGCCCTGAGAGTTGCCATGATCGGAGTGGGCGGCATCGGCAACCGTCACGCACAGGACATTGAACGACTGGGCGGGATCTGCCCGTGTTTTGCCGAGGTCGACGACAGGCGAACGGCCAACGCACTCAGCCGCTGGCCGGATGCACGCGGCTTCAATGACTACCGCAGGATGTTCGACAAAATGAGCGGAGAATTCGACGCCGTCATGGTCGCCACGCCCGATCACCATCACTTTCCCGCCTCGATGCTGGCGCTGATGCACGGCAAGCACTGCTTCACCCAGAAACCTTTGACCCACACGATTGGGGAAGCCCGGCTCCTCGCACGCGCCGCGGCGGAGAAGCAGGTTGCCACCCAGATGGGAAACCAGGGGCACGCCAACCTGGGCAATCGCTTGACGTACAGTTGGATCAAGAGCGGAATGATCGGCGACCTGGTGGAGGTCCACTCCTGGACCGATCGTCCGGTATGGCCGCAGGGCTTACCCACTCCGAAAGGAGAAGAGGCAGTGCCCGGGGAACTGGATTGGGATGTGTTTCTGGGACCGGCACCGTTCCGGCCCTTTATCCATGAGCCGTCCACAAACCGTGGCGGCGTATACCACCCCTTTAACTGGCGTGCCTGGTGGGATTTTGGAGGCGGCGCCCTGGGCGACATGGCCTGCCACACACTCGACGGCTTTTACTGGTCCGTGCATCCCCGGCAACCGTCGGCCTTTGAGAATACCCTCGAGACCTCGGAGTTTAACGGGGATTGTTTTCCCAAGCAAGCCATTATCCGGTGGACCTTCGATGGAGAAAACGGCCAACCCGCCCTGCCCGTTTCCTGGTATTCCGGAGGGCTCAAACCGGAACGGCCCGCGGAGCTTCAGGAAGACCGTGAACTGCCCGGCAACGGGTCCCTAATTGTCGGAACCAAGGCAACTCTGCTCGTCGAGGGCCCCGTGGGGGAGAATCCGCAGATTATTCCGGATGAAAAATCCCGGGAGATCGGAAAGCCGGAATTACTGATAGACCCCTCCCCGGGACATGCCGAAGAGTGGTTCATGGCCTGTCGCGGCGAAAAGCCGCTGGACTTCCCGAAGTCCAATTTCAGCTACGCCGGCCCATTCACTGAATTCGTGAACCTGGGGGTGCTGGCCCATCAGTTAAAACCCGGGGAAAAGGCGAACTGGGACAGCGAAAACCTTCGGGTCACCGATCGCCCGGAACTGAACCGGTTCGTGGACAAGACCTACCGGGGAGGCTGGTATTTTGAGGTATAGCAGCTTGAGGGTCATCCTCGGCCTGGCCGTCAGGCCAGAGGAACCTCTCTTAACCTGCGCGCGGTCCCGCAGTTTCCGAAAAAATCGTTCGCCGACGACGAATACGATCTTTCCGCCGCAATACTCTTAAACAAGAGAGCCGAGTGTTTCCCGTCTGCTCGAAATCCTCGTCGAACAGAATCGAATGGAATCGAGCGGGAGGCAACACGAGCCGCGCGGTCAACCCGTAACGGATTCGGCTTCCCTGAAATCGGGCCGGGACGAAATTCTTGAGCGTTCGCAGCCGAGAATCCCGCCCGCTCTGACCTCATCGTTGCCGCAGGCACGCAGTACCGTCTGAATGTAATGCCTCTCTATCGGGGCCAGGTACTCTTCCCGTTTTGGCCAGTCCCTGAAACAACGCAGTCGAAATGGAAGCCGGTCAATCCCGATCAGGTGATCTTCCGAAACCGTGACCACACTTGTAACCACCTGGACCAGCTCGGACCTATTTCCGGGCCACCTGTAACGGGTCATCGCCTCAAGGGCTTCGTCGCTGAACTGAACCTCTTTGCCGTTGTCCGATCTCAAGGCTCCGGCCCACGCCGCCAGACCCTTTACAATACCCGGAATGTCTGACGGGTGCTCCCTCAACGACGGAAGATTTACCGGCAACGTGCCGATGCGGTAATATAATTCGTCGCTGAATTCGCCTTTATCAAGTTTCTCCTCCAGATCCACGCCGGCGGCACAGATCAACCTGAAACGGTTGATCCTGTCCCTGATCAGGCAAACGACGGCCTCCTGTGACTCCATGGAAAGGCTGTCTATATTGTCCAGCACCAGCGTCCCTCCGGCCGCCCCGGCAATCCATTTCCCGCCCTGATTGTCCTTTCCCAAAAGGTTGGCCCGCAGAATCCCGTCTCCGCAGGAGGCACAATTGACGGCAACCAGCGGGCGTTCGTTTCGGTAGCGTTTCCTGTGCAGGATCTCCGCAACGGCCTTCTTTCCGGTTCCCGCCTCCCCCTGGAGCAGGACCGGCGTCCCCGAATCAACGAGCTTCGCGATCTGCCGGCGAATAGAGACCATTTTATCACTGCTTCCAGGAAGCACGTCTTCAATCTCCACGGGCTCCCGCCCGCAAGTCCCCGAGGAAACCGTCAGCTCCTCGCTTCCGTTGCCTTTCGAGTTTTTGTACTCAATGGCTCGCTTCAGGCTCTCAAGAAGCTCGTCGACCCTGAACGGTATTTTGATATAATCCAATGCTCCGGCCCTCAAAGCGTCGATTACCGTATCGGTTTCGGGAGACCGGGTCATCAGAATGACGGCGGAACAAGGGTCACGGGCTTTCAACTCCTTCAAAAGCGCAATCCCGTCCATCGGCTCCATGGATAACCGAGCCAAGACCACGTCGATCGGGTTCGACTGGTACAGGGACAGCGCCCTCTCTCCGTCCCCGGCAAAAAGGCACTTGTGACCGGCCGGCTCCATTACGGTCTCCAAGAGCTCATTTACCGATGAAAGGTCGTTTACAATGAGTATGGATGCCATAACAAAGGTCCCTTCTGGAGAAGATTAAAGGGAACGTCCTCCGCCCAGGCAAAAGAATCCGTTACTTTCATGGATTCCCCCAGTCATCCCTTACCCGTTTACTTACAGGACCGTCTCGCTGCCTGGGCACCTCACGAATGACTTTTCACGCCCGCGTGCTCTCCATTGAGATTGAACCCGGCCCCTGAACCCGAAACCGGTGCGAAACTAAGCAGCCAGGCGGACCGACCTTCTGATAAAATCCTCCACCTGGTCCGCCACGCGGGAAAGGGAAAACCGGCTGCGGACCTCGTCGTAGGCAGTGGATGTCAACTTTCTGACAAGGTCGGCGTCGTCGGAAAGATCGAGGATCTTTTCGGCGAGGTCCTTCGGGTCCGAGGTCTTGAAAGCGAGCGCATTCTCACGGTCCCGAATCAGCTCGGCGTGACCGCCTACAAGAGTCGTAACGACCGGCAAGCCCGCGGCCATGCCTTTCAGCTGCATCAACGGAAAGGGCTCCGGCCATTTCGAAGTCGAAATCAGCATGTCGTACGAATAAAGGGTGACGTGCTGTTGTTCCTGTATTGTCTGGGTAAATCTGACCGCGCCGCGAAGATTGCTCCGGAAAATAAAAGCAAGCAACCGTTGTTCATGCTCCAGATTACCGTGTCTGTGAATGTCGAGGGTGAACTCGGTACGCCCCTTTTCGTGCAGAATCTGCATCGCCTGCAGGGCGGTGAGAGGATCTTTTTCTTCGTTCAGGCGTCCGATATACAGCAAATGGCGAAGACGGGCGGGGTGCTTCTCTTTTCGATAGTAACGTTCTACGGGAACGGCGCACGGGATGACCTCCGACTGGGAAATTCCGAACCCATTCCGGCCCGTGGTCTGTCTCAGAGAGTGTGAACAGAAAAAGCTGCGCTCCAAAGAGATCTTGCGCGGATCGCCGAACGGGGCCCTCTTCCTGATGGCCTCGCTCAAGTGGAGGCCTTCGAATAGATGCTTGTAGACGGATTCATTGACTCGACTGTCGTGGTACCACATATCCAGCCAAGGTTCGTTCTTGAGCCAGACTGTCGGCCAATCGTTGATAATACCGTAGGCGCAGGGAATGCCGCTCGCATCGATATTGAAGAGGAGGGACCCTGAAAGCCCCTGAAACCCCCATACAAAGATCAGGTCGGGATTGAATGTATCGAGCCGGCGGCGCA
>PWMU01000072.1 GCA_003558065.1 Opitutia bacterium
ACCCTATGTCCAGTCTCGCCCCCGACCAGCGAGCTTGCGAGCGCCAGGCGGGTCCCCGGGCGATATTGGACATAGGGTTGTTGTGCGACCGGGACGGCCTCCGAAAACAAAGGGCTCAAGCGGGCGAGGCGATGGCGGGAGGGGCGGCCGATTGGAACGAGGGCGTGCCGGTTGGCGGTGGATTGGTAGCGCGACGATGTGCATTCGAACCGGGCTTGGTTGTGTCCCAGTTTCATGACAGCTCCAATCACTTATAATGGTTTTCCAAAGACTATAAAAATATCGCCAGATTCGTTATCGTCGTAAGCCATGTTTACTCTTACAGGTCCATCTTTGTACCCAGTAATTGGAAATCTCTCAAGCCCTTGAAATGCTCCCTCTAAAAGTATCTCTTCTCCTTGTGTGATTCTAATTTCAACTCCAGCTATTTCTTCTACATACGCGCTGAACGCCCCAGTCCCTGGATTCGGCTCCTTTACAGAGGAAACAGCATACAAACCGGACCGCCATGATGCTAGAAACGCAACTTCATCGCCTGGACTTAAGGGAAAAATCAGTCTCGAATTTGCCTGATGGTATTTTGCTATGGAAAAATAGACAAGACCTGCAACAATGAGCAGAAGGATTCCCCCTATAATAGCTGGTATGAATCTTTTCATCACAACTGATTTTCGACATACGCCTTACAAGTGCGAATCGCACCTCGAACAAAATCAAAGCAGTTTCTCCAAATCGGGTTATACCCTTGGTCTGTAATATGCATGTGAAAATCCGCTATGCATTGCGTAAATAAATCACAATCGGCATCTTTTGGGATCAATATCGGGCGCTCCCTCCAAGGGGTTCCTCCACCAATACCGCCGTGGTCGTAATCGACGCCATCCGCACCCCTAATATATTGATGTGGAAGTGGTGAACACCTCGCCTCATGCCGTCGCGTTATGACGGTACCGCATTCTTGCATTTCTTCACCGTTACCGGAATCATTTCCGGGTGGAGGTGATGGACCGACCGACTGAAGGCCAAATCCATCCAAACGGTTCACCGGGTCATTCTCCACAAACGCATATAGATTCAACTCCTCCGCCCAATCCCCTTCCTTCTTCACATCCCGGATCAACTGACTCCCGGGTTCATTAATCGGATCCCTGTTTAGGAACCGCCCCGTTCCCGGACTGTAGTACCGAAAGCCGTAGTAGTACAAGTCCGTCTCGGAGTCATGGTACTTCGTACTGAAGCGGAAGGGGTTTATGTCGGCGGCTGGGCCGGTGGCCCGGATGGTTTCGCCGAAGGCGTTGTATTCGTAAATGGCGGGATGCATTTCGGCCCACGAATCCGGGTCCGGATTCAGCAGTGCCACGATATTGCCGTTTCCGTCATACGCGGGATAGTAGGTATTTTCCCCGACGTGATCGCTTATCGCCAACAGCCCTCCGACTCCCCCGGCAGACTGGCCGGGTACGGCGCCCTGCGGATTCGCTCCCCGTTGTTCGACAATGTCCATTCCCCAGAGGTAACTTTTCTGTACTTCTCCGGCGCTGTCAAGCTCCGCGAGAAGGTTCCACTTATGGTACACGTAGCGAATGTCATCGACCTCGTACCAGAATCCGAGGCTATATTCCCACTCGTAGACCTTCTTCTGGACCCGTCTTCCCATATAGTCATATAAAAACTTTGCCTTCTTCAGGTACGGCGGATCCTCTTCCCCATTCCGCACTTCCTCCACCTCAACCAACCGATTCTCCGCATCCCACGTGTACGTCCAGCGACCGTCGGACAGTAGATTCCCGTCCTTGTCATAAACAAACTCCTCCGGATCCTTCGCCAGAAAACGACGTCCGCTCACCTCTTCAATCTCCTGACCCTGTGCTTCAACAATGACTTCTTCCCATACATCGGAGACGCTATTGTCAAAATTGCTGTTCTGATCGTCCAATTGTTTGTAAAAATATGCGTTGTAACGGCTCACAGTGAGGCCGTTGACGGTCACCGTATCCGACGGGGCCGCCATCCCCAGAACATCCACGGCACTTGGCACTTCCCGTTTGTCATATTGATTGAGGAGGTTCACCGTGTACTCCGCATTGCGCGTGTTCGTTGTCGTTAGATCCCGGTTTCCTATATGGTCATAGGTGTATTCGAACTGTTGTCCGTCAACCTCCATCGGCATTCCATCATCCCAATACCTTTTATCTTCGATAACCTGTCCTCGATCGTCATATTCAAACTCCCTATAGGTCCACGCACTATCATAATCATCCAGTTCATTGAATCCACTCTCCTCTACCCGCTGATTCACATCATTGTAGCTGTATCCGCGTCGAGCAAGAATATCCGTAAATTGATAGTTGGAATTGATGGCCACTGTAATCCGATTAAGCTTGTCATAACTAAAGGATACTGTCAACCCATCCGTACCATCTGGCGTACTTATGTAATGATTCACCAAATTTGAGTTATTCACATAGTTGTAGCTTGCCGTATGATCTCCTTGTGACGCCGTTTTCAAACGCGAACTAAAGGTGCCACCCCCGAACGGGCCAGAAGTCTCCTCATACGTATAATTCTGCGAAAACAGAAGCCCTGCGCCATCGTTGGCAATCCCTATTCCATCAACTCGATTCAATTCGTCGCGCGATATGAATTTATAAAATGTTGCTGATCCGGGATAATACAGGGACGACCCCGTATCTTCCATTTCCAGTTCGTTATTCGAATAGTAGCTCAGCAATCTGGTTCCAATCCCGTCTACCACATAGTTCAGCAAACCATTGCGAGTATAATTGTATTCAACATCGACCGTTCCATCCGAGTATTCAATGTCTGTTAGATCGCCTGCCGTATTATACGAATACTCCGTTAACACACCTCGCGCCCATAGCCGCGTCTTCAAGCGTCCAAGAACATCGTGGGTGTAATCCACGGCTTCGCTTACCCCTCCCTCCTCAGGATATATCTTCTTCGCGATCAATCCGCTGTCCGGATGGTACTCCCACTCGGTAGTCGCCCCACCCGACTGTCCTACACCGTTCTGGTGATCAAACTCTTGCCAGGTGGTCATGGTGCGCATTCTCCCCTGGGGGTCGTACGTATACTCCACCGGATAAGTCCTATCGCCCCAGGTTTTCTTCAGCTTCCCGGTCGGGTGGTAGCGGTATTCCACCTTGGCGCCATCCGGAAGAAGCGTTTCGGTCTTGACCCGACCCCGATCATCATAAACGTAGCTGGTTTCCTGGGCGTTTTGACCGGATGCCGGTTGCGGTGTGGTTACCGATTGAATTCGGTCTGCATTGGTATAGAGGTAGGTGGTCGTTCCGTTACGGGCGTCCGTTTCGGTCCATTTTCTTCCATGCTCGTCATATGTGTAATCCACCCGACTTAGTTGCGTTTCATCAGCTGCCCGGGACGTTACAGTCTTCAAATAGCCATTCTCATATTCCTCAAGGGTATCGGTTCCATCGGGTTCAGTTGTGGTACGCCGACGCTCATTTTGTCCGAAAAACTCCGTTTTTATATGTGTAATCAGATCGCTTTGGGAGGACTGAGGGGCAGGCCTGGAAATCCACTCCTCAAACCCATCCACCGAGCGATCATGTACCGAGACCATTCGCTCCGAATCGTTGTTGTGCTGCGGCCATTCGGTCTCGGTGATACGATGGACGCTGGTCCCGTGCGCCTGAACCACCTCGCGCTTTCGCTTCACAATCCGATCATTTCCGCCGTAGTCGATCTGGCCATTCTGACTGACGTCAACCGCGCTGATCTCACGTTCGCCCAGGCCATTGTATTCGTACCGGGTTATCAACGCATTTTCACCCGTTACCCTATACCAATTCCCACGGTAATGCTCTTCCAATTGACCCTTGTCGTTATACTCGAATGAGTCGAGAGAGTCGTCGTTTCCGTAGATCTGGAATGCCCGACCAAGCAGATCGTACCCTGTCCAAATCCACTCATCCTCCGACTGATTTTCACCGATTTTCATTTCCCATATCGCATAAATATGAAACCCTGACGGACCGTATTCGTGATTGAAGTACTTGTATCTCGACGGACTTGCGGCCTTGCCTTCGACTTCTTTTATCGAACCGTCCGGATAATATCGTTTGATTCTTGAAATCTCGTCCTGCCCCTGCCCCTCTTCATGATAGATTACTCGCCTTTCGGTCATTCCATTTGCCAGTACTTCCTCGGTGTAGAGGACGGTATTTTGCATGGCGTCTGTTGAAGAGATTCTTCGCCCGGCCAGGTCATACTCCCGGGACCCCTGAACAATTTCGCTGGAATCGGTCCCAATCCGCACCGTCACCACATGATTACCTGCCGCATCAAATCCGTGCTTTGTCGTAATTCCGACGCGAGTTTCGGAAGTGCGTCTACCCAGAGCGTCGTAACCATACGTGGTCGTGATTCCTTCTTCGTCTGTCACCGACTCCAGGCCACAACCACAGGCGCTGTAGTCCTGCAACCGGTGAGTGCCCCGAAGCGGGTAATCAACTCGAGTCGCCCGCCCAAAATCGTCCGTTTCCGTCGTTATTTCTTCATGTATCGACAAGCTGGAAGCAATGTCGTACCTATTCTGAGAAATTCGATATCCGAACCGGTCAACGTCGGTCACGGTTTCGGTTCCTGAGACGATATCGTCCTTGGCTCCATTGGGCTCTCCCTCCCTCAAGGTGATGGTCAATTCGCCACTGGAACCATTTTTTGAGTACGAATAAAGGTCCATCGTGCCGTCCGGCCGCTCGATACTGCGAATCCGGCTCTCGAAATCCCCATCGGCAAATTTCATCCGCGTGGTAGTCAGATTGTCTCCCGCATCCCAGGCGGCTCCGATGGTCTGGCATTGAATCTCCAAAACAACCTCAAAATCATCTCCGTTATTAATTTCAAGCTTTCCCTTCTCAATCTCGTAGCTTCGGGAAACTTCATTCCCCTCGATCTTCTGGACCGTCTCGACAACCTCGTCGTCGTACCCATCTCCGGTGCGATCCTCAGTCGTATAGGTAATCTCCGTAACCCGATGGTCACTGTCATTCGTCGAGGCACTGGAGGAGTCCAGATAGGGTGAAACCAGTTTCGTAACCCTTCCGGAGTCATCATATTCGTAGCGCTCCCAGTAACCGTTGGGGTTGGTCAACAGCCTCAGCCGGGAGTAATTGTCGCCATCATTGACAGGATCGTCATAATACTCCCAAGTGGTGAGTAAAGCGGGCGGATCGGGATCATTCGGATCTTCGGTAATCTGGCGCCTTTCAACGATCCGCTCGCCCCAGTCAAATTTCTTTAGAGTGTCAATCGTCCGCTTGGCCAAGTCTTCATCAACAACGTAGGCTCCGTTTCCGTCGATCCCGTCGGAAACACTTTTGACATCTGTGGTACGTGTGCGTTCGTTACCGCCGTTTTCCTCATAGGATCTTGCGATCACCCTTTCTCCAAGAGCCTCAATCTGAATCCAAGTGTCCTTCCATCGATTCCGGAGGATTCGGGTCGTCGAGCTGTGGCCGACTGTTTCTTCAATGACCACCATTTCCGTCGGTGCGCTGCCGCCAAACTCCTGCCAGTTATCGAACGCCTCAAGATCGTATATCCCGAAGGGAAGAGTCGTTTCAAGTTCCGCCACGAGATCATCGATTTCTTGCTGAGTTCCGTTTTCAAAAACATCAATCAGTTCATCACCTTCGATTGGATTCTTTTTCCGTTTCGTTATTGTCCAGGTTGTAAATGGATCTCCCGTAGGCTCGTACAATCCTTCTGAGTTCTTCGATCCCGTGTCCCCCGGATGGTAGAAATCGATTTCATAAGCATAAGCGTCGATTGTCACCACGTCCGCCAGTGCTTGAGGCGCATGAATTTGCCGGATTGCCCGGTCCTCTCCATGTATAACCTCGACCGCATCCGATGACCCTGTGTATTTCAGACCTGACGGATGAAACGCCGCCCAATCCAGTTCGGAACGGTTCAGGTATATCATTCCCGCCGAATCACCGTTATTATGCGCTCCCATGCTAAAGAAGGCGGAAACGCTACTGCCTGAGACATCGCCGCTTCCGGGAACCGAGCCCTCTCTGCAGCAGCGCTCAAGGGCAAAAAGATCCGGCTCTTCAATCTTCTCTGCAACAATGCTCTTGAGGCTCGTTGTGTAATCTTCGTACACCGGGAATTCGTCCTCGACCGTATGTTCTCCATCCCAGATCCGTTCCTCTTCGCTGCGTTCGATTTCAAACTCGCTACCGCAATCAGCCCCCTGGTCCGGGTTTACAACATATACCCATTGAAATTCATACTTGGCCCCGCATTCAAGCCCCTCGAAGTCCGCGGAAAATTCCGCCGTCTGGCCGGTGAATTCCACTTTGTTTGTCAAATCGCTAAACGATACCAGCCAAGCGGCGTTGTCTTCCCCTTCCTGGCTCCCCGCAAGGGCTTGGTGCATCGAAGCTTTTTCTGAAAGCTCGGTTGTTTCATGAGAGTCTCCAACGGCATAGTCACCCAAAACCGACCATTTCTTTTCAACTCGCGTACTGGATTCGCTTACCTCGGGCTCCTCTCCGAAGGTCGGGGCATCCTCGAAGTTGATCGAAGTTTCATTATAATGATGGTTCGCAGTTCCGCTTGCATAGTCATACCCGAAGTCTATCCTGACACTACCACTTTGTTCGTCATGCCGGTATGACTGCCAAGAAATGTCATAAATCTCGGGTGTCCAGTGGCTAAAAAATTCCCCGGACCCGCTGCAGGACTCAATATATGAATTGCATGTTTCATTCTGATCGTCGCGTTCATAAATTTCAACCTTCTCAAAATTTCTTGTTTGGGTCGCATATTCTTCTTCAAACGGGGGATCGGACCAATTGTACCATGACCATCCTGATGAGCGAGTTTTGACCTTATACAGATTCGGAGGCCTACAGTCTTCTCCCGGATCGCCTCCATTGCCTTCTATTTCAAACTCCCTGAAACCACAGATAAAATCGCTTCCGAAGCGACTCGTGTAATCGATATTCGATGGCGTAACGATGTGTTCGTGGCACAATTGGGCCGTAACGGTAACGGTGGATGAAAACAGGACAATCGTCAGCGGAAATGCGGGGATCAGAAGGAGATTTTTTGCTTTCATTGTTCGGTTCGTTTGGGGATTGTTTCCGGGTTTTGGTTTTACAAGGTATGGGATGTTTATTTACGTCTCTCCAAGGGTGTGAATACCTGCAGTGAGATGTTCTTGCTGGAAGACCTAACTTCACCCGATTCCATGCGCTTCCTTGCTTCCGCCAGTCTCTCGGCGGCCTTCTTTTCGACTTCCTCAAAGTCAAAATCCGGACCCCCTGAATCGTTTCGCTCCGATTCCAGCAGCGCGCGCAGGGTCTCCGGGTCCATGGGTTCGTTACGGGTTTCAGGCTCTGGCATTGGATTTTCCAATCCCGCATAAAAATCGCCGAAATACGTGGCCGACGACACGCCTCCACGAACGGAAAAGGTTACCGTTTCGGGCGGATTTTCGATTGACGCGGATACCGAGAGGACTTGTTTGTTATTGACGTAGATTTTTTCAATTCCGTTCGCCCAGTCGCGGTAGAGGGTAATCCTGAGCCAGTCGGCGGCGCCGGAACCCGCCTCGTTGAACGGCATGGAGAAGCCGGTGTCCCACCAGAAGCTCTTCTCCCATTTGAGAATCCGGGCCTTCCCGGCGATCTCCACAAAGAGCAGTTCTGCCTCTCCGGCTTCGATCAATACGGCCGTCTCTTCGGTCCCTTCAATCGCCGGGAGCAGGAAGAAATCGATGTAGAGGCTATCCTCGCCGGGATTCAAAGTGAGGTTGCGGGCAATTGTCGATTGGGGATCAGCCCCCGGAAGCTCAATGGAGAACTCAGCGTCGGGTGCGGAGACCTCAACGATACCGGCTCCGCCATAGAACTCCCATTCCAATTCATCAGCCTCGGAGCTGAAGTCGGTGAAGTAAGGCAGTTGAGCCAGAAGGAACGCGGCTGAAATCGCCATTGGGGCGGCGACGCTGTAGAGTAGATAAGGATGGTTTTTCATGGTTGTTCAGAAGATTGAGGGCTCACGCAAGCACGAGCCCTGCGGTGAATATGGTCTGGCCGGAAAATAGAACGTCCGTATGGGACGAACCGGGTGGATGCTGGATTAGCAGTTGCGAAGAATATTCCGGATAGGGAAACTGGATGTTCGCGGCGTTCCACCTTGGCCAAAGCGCTTCCGCGGACAGGAAAACCGCTCCTAAAGGGAGCAGTCGTCCAAGAAGCTTGGGGAATGATTCGAGTTGGATTCGGGCGTCCGTCAGCAGCCGAGCCGCTGTGGGGGGCGAATCTGGTGACCCGCACCCGGCGGTGGTGAGGATGGTTCCGGGCGAATCAGGCTTGCGGGCACAAACGACTCGCGCGGATTGCGAACGGTCCGCGCAACGACAGTGGCGTTTCGATACCCGGGCGACAGAATATGCCGCGAAGTACGGAGCAACCACAGACGGTTTCGAACGCAGCCGTTCGAAACCGTGAAAGCAATACGGGGCTTAACGCTAGAGAGAGAGAGAGAGAGAGAGTCTCCGGAGGCAGTGGCTAATGGAGCAATCCGGAAGAATGCCTTTTTCACAGGCTCGAGGCTGTCGAGGGCTGTCGAGGGAAGAGGCAGAAAGCTGGGATAACCTTTTCATGAGCCTGCGAAAGTATCCCACACGACCCGAAGTTTGGTCAAGGGAAAGAGGTAATCTTAAAACGATTTACAATTTATTTACAATATCCCCCTTCCCGGAACCTTCCATACTCCCCGTCATCGGGATTTCGAAAAATTATATTACGGCAGCGGATTTCATGTGGTGCCCGCGCGCGCGCGGGCCGGTATCTTCAGGGCCGCCGCAAGCGGCGACACCACGGAAGAAAATCCGAAAACTTAATGGACGGACAGTATATAAAAAGGAAAGCGGAATTTCGCGGCGTAAAGCCGCTCCTACGGGGAAGTGGACTGCAATAGGTTTTGGGGACGATTGATATTGATCGTTGCAAAATGAAAGGGAGGATCATCGCGGTTTTCCGCCCAACCGATCGCGGGGTAAACCCGCTCCCGCTATCGGCCGGCCAATCGACACAGGCCGTTCACCGGCGTTTCAATCCTCGTCCCACTCGACGCCGGCGCCCAGTCTCTGGAGATTTTCCACGAAGAAGGGGTGGGCGCGGCGGATGGAGGCGGCATTCTTGACAATGGTCTTTCCTTCGATGCTGGCGCCGGCCATGTAGAGGGCGACGGCCGCACGGATGATGTACGGGGCCTCCACCACCGCCGGACGCATCGGACGGTTCCCGAAAACGATGATGCGATGCGGATCACTGGTCACCACGTGCGCGCCGAACTTGACCAACTCGGGAATCCAGACAAACCCGCCTTCGTAAACCTTGTTCCAGAAGTGAACCACCCCATCGGCCCGGGCCGCCAGCGCAACCATGGGCGGCAGAAGGTCCACCGGGAAATAAGGCCACGGAGCCGCTTCGATTTTCGGCAGCAGGTTGGGGGTGAACATCTCCGGGACCTCGAGGGACTGATCCTTCCGAACCACCGCCGTGTCGCCGTCTTCATACTCGACCGTCACGCCCAGCTTGGCAAAAGACCGGTTGATCAGAGCGAAGTGCCGGGGCAGCGACTGCTCCACGCGCACTTCCCCGCCTGTTATCGCGCCGAGCGCGAGAAAGGTGGCGATTTCGTGATGATCGGAAGATATTTCGGTCTCTACTCCCCAAAGCGACTTGACACCTGTAATCTCGAGGACGCTGGTCCCGATCCCTTCGATCCGTGCCCCCATGGAAACCAGAAAACGGCAGAGCTCCTGGACATGCGGCTCGCTTGCGGCGTTGATCAACACCGATTCCCCGTCCGCCAGAACGGCGGCCATCACGAAGTTCTCCGTCGTCGTCACTGACATATAATCCTGCCAGTAGCGCGCCGCCTTGAACCGCTTTTCCTCCAGTTTCAGTTCGAGGAGGTCATTGTGAGTGACCGTTGTTCCCATTTGTCCGAGAATCTCGAGATGCGGATCGAGCTCGCGAACTCCCAACGCGCACCCCTTCACGTTGGAGTGCATCGATATGCGCTTCAACCGGTAAAGAAGCGGCGGGAAGAGCAGAACCGAAGAACGCATCCCGCGGGGAATCTCCCGGCCGTCCAGGCTTCCCGCGAAACCGGAGTGATCGAGAACGAGGATCTTTTCGGCGCGATTCCACTGGATCCGCGAGCCCATCGATTCAAAAAACGCGACCAGTTTCCGTATATCAGTGATGTCGGGCACATTTTTCAGGGTGACCGTTCCCTCGCTCAGCAGGGTGGCACAAACGAGCGGAAGGACCGAGTTCTTGTTCCCGGAAGGCCGGACGGTTCCGGAGAGCGGCTTGCCGCCGTGGATGATCAAATTAGACATGAGTAACTGAGGGAATGCCTTGCTGCGAATACCATAAGAAAAGGAAAATCGGCGGTCGAAGTTAAATCAACTGAAAAGACGTAATGGCGGTTAAGCCCAATCCCTCCGGTCGAGCCCGCTAACCGAGCGCCACTCAATCCAGACCACGCTTCCAGCGTGTTGTCTCGGGCCGGAATCCTAAGCTACTTCGAGCGAGAGCCTTAACCAAGCCTCATTCCGGCTATTGCCATGATCCCCTGAATCCGCTCCAATCGCCGTTTTCGAACTATGGAGACGGTTGAATTCGAAGACTGGATAAACTGGGCGGGGCGGTTCACCCGCCTGCCGCGCGTACGCACCTTTTCTGGCCGGAAAATCCCCGCCTCCTGGCTGTCCCTCTGGACCCCGGGAAAACCGTCCCTGCTACTGGAAAGCGGCAAGGCGGGACGCTATACCGTTCTCGTTCCGGCGGTCCGGACCCTCCTCACCGGATCCGCTACCGAATGCCGAGTCCATACCGTCAGTGCGGCGCACCCCCTCCGGGAGACGGAACGCCACATCGACGCACCGATCGAAGTGATCCGTGGCTGGCTCGCTCGCAACCGGGGGCCCCGGCTCAAGGAGTGCCCCCCCTGCTGCGGCGGCCTGGCCGGTATGTTTTCGTACGACCTGGTCCGGACCCTGGAACAACTTCCGGAAACCGCCCGCGCCGATCTGGATTTGCCGCTTTATTCGCTCGCCGTCTTCGATGAAGGCTGTATCTACGATCACCGGCAGGAGCTGCTGTACTCCGTTGCCTGGCAAAGCTGGACGGGCGGAGCCCCGAAAGACGACGCCTCCCTCGCCCTGTTGAAGGCGGCGTTCGACCGGGCCGGAGAAACGGTCGAGCGACACGCGGCCGCCTGGGAAAAGGCCGAGCGGGAAACAGGTCTCGCAGCTCCTTCCTCCGTTTTACCGGGAACCCCGGCGGCCGGCCCGACCCACTCTCTGACCCGGCCCGAGTTCATCGAAGCGGTCGGAAGGATCCAGGATTACATCGCGGCCGGCGACACGTACCAGGTGAACCTGTCGCTGCGCGAGACCCGTCCGCTGAACGTACCGCCCGAATCCGTTTACGAAGAGCTTCGCCGGATCAATCCGTCACCCTACATGGGCCTGCTCCGCTTCCCCGGGTACACGCTCGTCAGCGGTTCGCCCGAACTGCTGGTACGCCTCCACAATAACAAACTCGAAGCGCGGCCGATCGCCGGAACGCGTCCCCGCAACCCCGAATCCGGCCGCGACCGGGAACTGGCGGTGGAACTCATGGCCCACCCGAAAGAGCGGGCCGAACACCTCATGCTGGTGGACCTGATCCGCAACGACCTGGGTCGCGTCTCCGGTTACGGCACGGTCCAGGTTCGCGATTTCATGGTCATGGAAGACTACTCGCACGTCCGCCACATCGTCTCTCACATCGAGGGAGCTCTCGCCGGGGGCAAGGACGCCCTCGACGTACTGGCGGCGACGTTTCCCGGCGGAACCATCACCGGCGCTCCGAAAGTGCGGACCATGGAAATCATTGAAGAACTGGAACCCGTTCGGCGCGGGCCCTACACCGGCTCCCTCGGCTGGATCAACTTCGCCGATGAAATGGAGTTAAACATTACCATCCGGACCCTCATCGCCGAAGGCCGGCTCGCCCACGTCCAGGCGGGCGCGGGAATCGTCGCCGACTCGGTCCCGGACAAGGAACACGAAGAGTCTCTCAACAAGGCAAAGGCCCTCTGGGCCGCCGTGGAGCAAGCCGAAGCCCGTGCCCGGACAAACGCCGGGTAACTGATCAGATTCATTTCATTTCAAACCGATGCCGAGAGGCATTCACTCAAAGCGGAACCCTCTCCCATGTACCTTTACCTAAACGGCAAAATCCTCCCTGAAACCGAGGCGAGCCTATCGGTGAACGATCACGGCTTTCTTTTCGGCGCGGGGTTCTTCGAAACCTTCCGCACCTTCAACGGTCGCCCTCACCTCCTGGAGGAACACCTCGGCCGCCTTAAGGCAGGCTGTGAACAGATCCAGATTCGACTTCCGGACAGTTCGATAGCGGAAGCGGAACACATGGAACCGGTCCTCGCCGAACTCCTGGAACGCAACGGCCTGCCGGATGCGGTCTTCCGCTACACCGTCGCGGCGGGACCCGCGCCGGGCGGCCTCCCACGCGCTCCCTACACCGATCCGACCGAACTGCTCGTACCGCGGCCGGTGCCGGAGCTTTCGGAAAAGCCGATCTCGCTGCACATCCTGAGAACCCGCCGAAACACCGAGGAATTCGAACCGCGTCCGAAGGGCCTGGCCTATCTCAACAGCCTGGCCGGCCACCTTGAGCTGCGCGAACGAGAGATCCCTCCCGGTGACGAAGGCGTCATGCTCTCTCCCGGCGCCCACCTGTCGGAAGGGGTCACCGGCAACCTCTTTTTTATCCTCGACGACCGGCTCTGCACCCCGGACCCGTCAACCGGCCTCCTTTCCGGCGTCACCCGCCAGGCCGTGCTGGCCCTGGCCGAGCAATTCGGCATCCGGATCCGCGAGGACCGGTTCACGCTGGACGATCTGACTGGGGCCGATGCGATCTTCATCACGAACTCGGTCCGGGGTCTCTCCCCGGCTGCCAAGGTAATCAGTGAAGACGACAGGTTGTTATGGACGGGCGAATCCGAGCGGCACCCGGTTTTCACGAAACTGTACCAGGTTTACCGTGACAGCCTTCCATCCTGAACGCGGGTAATTAATTTGCCAGCCCCCAGGTAAATGCCGGTTGCCGCCAAACAGAACCAACCCCGGCGGTGTTGCCGTTCCCTTGCGATCGCGGCTGAACCGAATGCCACTCGTATAAAGCGGGCAGGTCGATGGAAGGATGGGTACCGCCGGCACAACGGACACACCCCGCCGCTCTAGTGTAGCCCGCCAAGCGGTCTGTAACTTATTTGGAGGTTTCCGGCTGATCGAACGGTTCCATTGGGCCGCAAGCGCCGCGCAAATCGGTCTCGGATCTCACGCCGGTCCTTTTCGTAG
>PWMU01000160.1 GCA_003558065.1 Opitutia bacterium
CAGCCGCAGGAATCCCCGCTCGAAATCCGAAAGGAGCTGGGGAGCGGTCATGCGAACCAGCTGTCTGCCGTCTCCGGTCTCCTCGATGACTTCAATATCCGCCTCGAGGTCCGACCAGCTGGCAAGGTCCGTGGATCCTTCAAGCTTCAGCTCAATCCCGGCCCGGTCCACCGCCCGGACAAACCGCAAGCCGGGATGCTCGTCCTCTTCCACGACAACCACCTCGAATTCCGGAAGCATGTCGACCGAAGAGGTCAACGCGGGCAATCCGAGGGCAAATTTGACAATATTCGCCACCCCGTCTTCCGCAGGATCGTCCAGGGCGCCTCGCTGGCCTTCGGGAATCTCTTCGGCCGCGGCCCAATCGTCAAAGGTGATCCCATCCACAACGGCCGGCTCCACATAGGCGCCCGCATAGACCTTCAAATTGTCGATGCGCAATTCATTCTGGGCGGAGCCGAAGATTCCCAGCCCCCACGAGGTCAGAGCCGTGCCCAGGGGCGCGTTGGCCGAATCAAAGAAATGGTACTGATGCGCGGCAAGAACCCGCTCCCCGTCGATCCACACATCGTAACTGTCCGGCTCCACAGTCATTTGCCCGTCGGCGTAAGTGATCGGGAACTCCGAGTTGTTGTAGACCATCTGCAGGTTATGAGTCCGGTTGTTTTCGATGACTTCGGCCGGGCCGTCAATGCCGGAAAGCGCATTGTTTTCAAAACGAAACTGGTAATGGGTCCGGTTATTGTTGCTGGCGATCGGATCATTCACCCCCACCCGCATGGTCGGCCCGGGACTGTCGGAATCGGAATTGTAAAAGTCGAGGTGCACCGACACCACCTGGTCCCCCCTGGAAAACCGGTTCACCGCGGAAATGAAAACGGAACCATCGGCGCCGTCGGAGAAAATCTCCATGTAGTTGTTGCCCGCTTCGCCAAAGAACTCTTCCGAATTCTCGTCGGTCACGCGCACCCACTGGTTGTCTTCGGGCCCCCGGTTGTCGACCGCGTCCACACCCCAGATTGCGTGGTTCGGCGTGCCGTCCGGCTCGGGATCGCTGAAGTCGTCGGCAAAGATCAACGGGTTCGCCTCAAACGGCTGCGGGTCTTCAACCCAGGGAGCGTCGTAGACGACGAGGTTGTCGATGAGCAGTTCGTTCTGAGCACTGCTGAACACAACAAACGCCAGGGAACTCAAGGGATCGCCCAAATCGAGGTTTTCGGGTTCGTTCGTGTTCCTGGTATGACCGGCGAGTACAAGTTCCCCGTCGAGCCACGCGTCATAGGTGTTCGGAAAGAGCCGCCGGTTGCCGTCGAGGTACTCCACCGGCTCGGTCGAGTTGTTGTAGACGATCTGAATATTGTAGGTCTCGCCCACCTCATAGAGGTCTGCAATTCCCGAAAGCGTTCCCTCCTCGAAACGGAAATCCTGGGGAAAGCGGTTGTCATTGAAGGTCGGATTGCCGACACCCGCACGGAAAGAAGGCCCGTTGTCGTCCGACGCGGGCTGGTTGAAGTCGAAGCTGACCGTGATCACCGCGGACGGATCCGAAAAACGATTCTGGGCCGAGATCCACATCGACTGGTCATCGAGACCGTCCGAAAAGATCCGGAGGTAGTTGTTGTTCGCCTCGCCGAAAATGGCTTCGGAATCCTCGTCGGTCACCCGGATCCATTGGTTGTCCTCGGAACCGCGGTTTTCCACCGGGTTTTCGCCCCAGATTTCATGATTCGGATCCCCGTTCTCCTCGGGTTCACTGAAGTCGTCGGAAAAAATAATATTGGGCGTTTCGGCCTGCAGGGCCGTCGTCCACGCGAATGCGGCAGCCAGTATGAGGGTAGTGTATTTCATAGAAAATCCAATCTGAAGGTTTAAAGTTCGGGTTAAGGGGGGTCTTTATGTCACGGAATCAACACACTTGTCAACATTTTTTTGACACCGGCGAGATAAATCGGCCGTGTCGTGTGCCTGGTACACGACACGGAACTTCACCCCGCACGAGATTGGCGGGGTAAACCAAGCGCCATTCGGGCCAAACCGTTCCTGCGAGAGTTGAACACGGAGAGCCTTGGCGGTGGATCGAGAAAAACCGGACCAATCCGGGAGACGAATCAGGAAGGGAATCGGCTCGATGGGCGGCAACCTCGGTTGGACGCTTCGCCGCCGGAAATGCGGGCGGCCCTCTCCTTTATTCCTCGAGAAAGAATTTGATACGCAAAAAACGAAGGCCGGCGTCATCGACCTCGCGCGGCAATTCCCCTTGGATGAGGGCCCGGTCGTCATCGAGCAAAACCGTGCTCCATTCGACGGCTTCCGTTAACAGCCAGTCAACCAGGTCGTCAGATTTTTGAAGGAGAAACCAGGCGTTGTCCGAAACAGACGTACGCCACGGAAATTCCACCCGGAAGGCTCCATCGGCCGGGTTCCGACTGATAAATGCAGGTGCCGGGTGCGCCGCGGGAATCCCTGTAAGGTAAGCAACAAGATTCGAAACCCCGAACCCAAAGCGATCGAATGCCGGGTCACGCTCGCCTTCCGGAATATTTCGAGCGTCGGCCCATTGCTCGTAGCTTTGCCGCGAAGAATCCAGGCGCACCTTCAGCCGCGGGTGCCACTCCGGTTCGCTGTGCTCCTTGGATGCGTACCGTATGAGAGGACTCGAATCCGACTGTTCCAGGACCACCAGACGAAGCGTGAGCCAACCGTCGCCATCGAAGGCCGATCGGACTGCGGAGGCCACCTCGAGTTCGAGATCCCCCGGAGCTCCGGAAGCCGGCCAATCGAGGAGGCGGACATCCGCAACGGGCCTGTTTTCGTAGGTCAGTTCGTCCTCGGTCCAACCGGAGTCGCTTCCGCTGTACAGTGCGGCCGTATGGGGCGTGGACTCGACCGTCTTCCGAAGCAGAAGTTTGGCGGAAACGACCTGTTCGGAAAAACCGTCGAGGTCCGACAGATCAAAACGCAGAAAAACCTGTCGCTCGTTCGTGTTCCCGAGGGCCTTTGCCTGGAGAGTGATGCTGCCGCCGAAATTGGATCCGGGAGCGCTGACCTGGACATGAGCGTCGTCGGTCGGCGACAGGTTTGCTTCTTCAAGCTCGTTGCCGATTGCGGAGTACGGGGAAAACGTCACCGGCACCGTTATCTCCGCGTTTTCCTCTCCCGCGGACGCAGTGAGTTTCACCCGGTAGGTACCGGGTTTCTCCATGAGCACGCGCGTTTCGGGACTGTTTGGATCGGTGAACTCGATGTTGCCGGGACCGTCGATCAAGGACCATTCCCAGGCCAGGTCCGCTTCCCCGACTTCCAGGTCGGCCCCGATGGTCGGATGTACCGCGAGGTTGGCCGCATTCGACGGAAGCGTCCCAGGATCCGCCTGCATCAGTTCGAGTCGGATCGACGTGCGCCGCTTTTCCAGCTGATCGACGTAAAGCGA
>PWMU01000028.1 GCA_003558065.1 Opitutia bacterium
CGGATGCCTGTGGCGTCGTAGATGGCATTGGCGATCATTGGCGCTACAGGCACCATTGGATGTTCGCCAATACCCCGGGCGCCATAAGGTCCGTCGGGTTGTGCAACTTCAACAAATATTGGCACAACCTCATCGGGGATATCGAGGGCCGTTGGGATCTTATAATCGGTAAAGTTGGGGTTCAGCATTTTGCCGCGATGGTCGAAGCGCATGTCTTCGTAGAGCACTGTGGATATACCCTGCAACACACCGCCGATGATTTGACCCGCAGCCAGTGAGGGGTTGAGGACCTTGCCGGCATCGATGGCTTCGACCACTTTGAGCACCTTCACCTTACCGGTTTCAGTATCAATTTCGAGTTTGATGGCGGCGGCGCCTACCGTATAATGCACATTCGGATGCCCTCCCTGGCTGGTTTCGGGATCGGCCTTTGCCGAGGTGAACTCCGGCATAAACATGCCACGTCCGAGTACCGGTCCGCCCTTGAAGGAGCCATCCTCTACTTGTATGCCGGTGATCATGAAGCTTTTCAGCGGAAGCGAGAAATCCTTGTCTGTATAAGATTTAACCAATTCATCCTCCAGGAACAGGCTATGCTTGTCGATGTTTAGTGCTCGGGCAACCGTGTCAAAAATCTGGTCACGGGCATCAATGGCTGCCTTTTTAACCGCATTGCCGCAACTCCAGGTCACGTGCGAGGCCACAGTTTGCCATTCGTATGGATTCCGGTCGGTGTCGGGTGTTTCCACCCTGACCTTCGAAGGCTTGATGGTGAGCACCTCAGATACGATCTGGGCCATTACGGTGAGCAGTCCCTGCCCGATGTCCATTCCTGAGATCATTACGTTTACGCTGGCGTCTTCATTAATTTTAAGAAAGCAGGATGACGAAGCGTTGGGTGGCATTGCGGGCGCTTTCCAGAACAGTGAGAAGCCTTTGCCAATCAGTTTTTTAGGATCGGAGGATGTTTCTTTGAAACCCCAATCGATGGCCTCCGCGGTTTTTTCGATGGCCTGGTGCAACCCACTGGGGTTCATATGGGCACCATAGGCCAGGGTGTCGCCCTCTTTGATGCCATTGATCCTGCGGAGCTCTACGGGGTCAATGCCAAGGTGCTCAGCGATCCTGTCCATATGAATCTCCAGTCCGAAAAGGAACTCCGAATAGCCAAAGCCGCGGTATGGCCCGCCAGGCGGCAGGTTGGTATAAATGCAGTATGAGTCAATGGATACGTTGTCGATCATGTAGGGGCCGATGGCTGAGAGGCCAACGGCATTCACTACATTGGCACCATACTCGACATAGGCACCGGCATCCCAGTAGAGGTCGTGCTTCAAAGCCTTGATTTTCCCATCCCCGGATACCCCCATCTTTAATCTGGTAACCACCCCGAGGCGCTGGTAGGTGTTGTAAAACTCCCGCTCGCGGGTCCACCGTATTCTAACAGGGTGCCCGGGAATCTTCGTGGCTATTGCAGCCGCCATGATCTCCATGGTGACGCCGGCTTTTGAGCCGAAGCCGCCACCAACGTATGGGGCAATCACCCTGACATCATTATGCGTCAACCCCATGTGTGCCAACGCTTCGGCAAAGAGGTGGCGCTGGGTGTGCGGGGATTGCGACGACGCCCACACGGTGAGACGACCTGCAAGATCGTATTTGGCCACACAGGCGTGCGGTTCGATGGCACAGTGGGAGTAGCGCGGTACATAATATTCGTCTTCAAGCACATAGTCTGAATCGGCAAATGCTTTTTCGGTGTTGCCCTTGCGGATCTTGCGCTGATGGGCAATGTTTGATTTGGCCTGCGGGAAAAACCAGGGCACAGTATTATAATTTTCCAGGTCAGGATGCAACAACTCGCTGTCATCCTTGATGGCGTCCATTTGGCTGATCACTTTGGGAAGCGGCTTATAATGCACCCGCACAAGCTCAGCGCCCTTTTTGGCAGCCTTTGGGGTGCGCGCCACCACAGCAGCGATCTGCTCACCAAAAAACCTGACCCTGTCCTGGGCAAAGATATATCTGTCCTTCATGTATAAGCCAAACTTGTAGGGAAAATCCTTGCCGGTTACAACAGCAAGCACCTCAGGTACCTGCTCAGCTTCTTCTGTATCGATACCGGTAATGATGGCGTGGGCGTGCACACTTTCAACAATCTCAGCGTAAAGCAGATCAGGACCAAAGTCAATGTCGTCGGTGTACAGGGCAGCACCGGTGACCTTGTCCTTCCCGTCAACCTTAACTACGGGTGTGCCTATGTATTTGAGTTCTTTCATATTCTGGTTCATGGTTTATGGTTTCAAATTTCCAAACTCTTTCATCTAACAGCTCTGTACTTCATTGCTATCTTGATATAAATAAATTAATATGCTTTTATGGGATAATCCCAAATCCATTTGGTGGTAGTTTTCGAAGACTGTCTCTATTTTATTTAACACCCGTCGACTAATTAACCTCTAACTTCCAGTTTTTTACCCTGCAACTTATTATTATTTGTGAATTAGATTAATTTCAGATAACTCCTTCCCAATTTGATGTATGCCAGATAATATTTTTTCAGTTTGCTTTTCAGATGGTTTTTTGTGTCCTCGTATATATTGAGATAATAAAGTGGGATTCATGCCAATTTTATAGGCAAGAAATTTTGAGTTGAGGATTTTGTAGTATTGAAAAAACTGTTTAAAGTCAACTTCAAACGATATATCTTCATGTGTCAGGTTAACGTTATTGTCTTCAAAATGCAAACTTGCTGCTTCAAGCGCATTATTAGTAAGTTCCGGAATTGTTCTACCAGTTGTGAAAATAGGGTAATCGCTTGAAAAAGCCGAAAAACCCGTTTCGGTCTTTTCAATTATCAATTTAACTTTTTTGTTTACACTCTTCATAATTACCTTTATTTATTGTTTCAGACCTGCATCTTTAATTATTTTTTTCTCAAAACCTTTTCCAACCTCTTGACTTCCATGATTTGGAAAAATGATGGTTCCTGGTTTCTTATCATGTTTCATTTTTACGTGAGACCCTTTTTGAGAAACAGGGTACCATCCGTCTTTAATCAAAAGTCTGTAAAGTTCAGAACACTTCATGCGCTTGCAAAAGATTCAGCAAAATGTAAAGGTAAACAATTATTTACTTTAATCAAAAAAATTGAGTATGTCACGTTTTATCAAAGGCAATGGTTACGACCTCGTGCTATATAGAGTTTGCACATCAAGTATTTGGTCTAACGCTTTTTATGGCGTCGATAATGCTTTTATAGCCTGTGCAGCGGCATAAGTTGCCTGCGATGGCGTGTTTTATTTCATCTTCTGTGGGGTTTGGGTTGTTGTTGAGCAGGTCGGTTGCTGCCAGTATCACGCCTGGGGCGCAGAATCCGCACTGAAAGGCGTTTTGGTCGAGGA
>PWMU01000052.1 GCA_003558065.1 Opitutia bacterium
CAACGGGGATTTTTTGTCGTCCGACCTGTTCCGCCCGGAAGCCCCTGCGGGAAAACCTCGAGTTTTTTCCCCGAGCCGGCGATGCGCTTGCAGCGGGCTACCGGCCGTGTCAACGGTGTCGTCCGCTGCAAGCGGACGGGACCCCGCCCGATTGGCTGCAACCCTTGCTCGATACGGTGGACGCCGACCCGGACCGGCGGTGGACCCAGGAGGACATCCGGGAGTTTGGGGTGGATCCGGTCCGGGTTCGCAGGTGGTTTCGGGAGCGGTACGGGATGACGTTTCTCGCCTACCTCAGGGCGCGCCGGCTGGGGCAGGCGTTTTCCCGTCTCCGGGAAGGCGCCGGGGTGAGCGAGTCGGCCCTCGAGGCGGAATACGATTCGCTCAGCGGTTTTTGCGACGCCTTGCGTCGCGCCACCGGCTGCTCTCCCGGCGAAGCGAAGGCACGGCCGGTCCTGCGGGTCGAGCAGGCACCGTCTCCGCTCGGCCCGATTCTGCTGGCGGGTGACGAAAAAGCCGTTTACCTCGTCGAGTTCCGGGACCGGCGCAGGCTGGAGACCCAGTTCGCCGTGCTGGAAAAGCGGCTCGGGGTGGTGTTTTTCCCGGGCGAGACCGGTCCCCTGCGGTGTATCCGAGGCGAACTGACAGCCTATTTCGCCGGAAAGCTGCGGAGCTTCACCTCCCCGCTGTGCTTTCCCGGGACCCATCACCAGCAGCGGGTGTGGCAGGCGCTGCTGGAGGTTCCGTACGGGGAACCCCGGAGCTATGGCGAACTCGCGGAAGCAATCGGCCGGCCCGCCGCCGTACGGTCCGTCGCACGGGCGGTCGGCGAAAACCGTCTGGCCATCGTCCTGCCCTGCCACCGGATCGTCGGAGCCGACGGCCGCCTGACCGGTTACGGCGGCGGCCTCTGGCGGAAACGCTACCTCCTGAGTCTGGAAGGCGGCCGCGAACCGGAAACGGTATAGGATCTTGGATTGAACCGCCAGGACTGCGACTACAAAGCCGCCGAGTTTTTCAATGCGGTGGCAGTGACCGGCGGAAGCTCCTGCACCTTGAGGAGTGGCTGGGAGGACGAAGAATATTTTATGCCCATAATGCCTAAATTGGCCATTTTAGATGTTTTATCAATAATATGGGCACGATTGGGTTTCATGGTTTCTGTGCAAGGTGGGTCAGCTAACATGAATGAGGGGAAAGATTCTAGGGCAGCTTGCGAAGGGAGTCCGCGGGGGACAGGATCGGGATTTGCCGGTAGTGGCGGAGGAGGAGATGTTTTTTGTCGCCGCTGATAATGACGTTGGCCGTGGCGGCGACCGCGCACTCGAGGACCATTTCGTCGAAAGGGTCCGGGGTGGCGCCGGTGGCGCGTTCGATCGGAAAAACCAGTTCTGCGGCGTTCTGTAGCGCCGTGACCCAGTCCGCGCACTTATGATCCGGATAGTCGAGGCGGAGTTCTTCGAAAACCTCCTGATATTCGCTCAGCAAGGCCGGGCTGATGGCGGCGGTGACGCGGGACTCCGCCCACGCGGCCAGGCACTGAAAGGGTGCGCCGCGCCAGAAGCAGGCGCTGACCACGACGTGGGTGTCGAAAAAGACTTTCACCGGCCGGATTTCCGGCGGACGCGCTTGATGGCGGCTTCAACGGTTTGTTCGTCGTCCGGGGTGATTTCCGGCAGGGAGCGTCCTTCGTCTAGGAGGGCGCGCACCTGATCTTTGGTGAGCGGACGGCGTTTCCGCATAATGACCATTCCCCCGACGTAGCCGACGTCCAGTTCATCACCCGGGCCGATCCGTGCCATGTCCCGAATTGCCGTCGGAATCACCGTCCGTCCTTTTGACGATACTTTAGTAAGCATGAAGTAAGATTAGGCTTACTGGCTGGCGTTGACAACGGGGGCGAAGCAAATAGGCATCCTGGTGTTTCGACGTGTTTCCCATGGGCGCCGGAAGACATTCTCGTCGCCGGAGAGGGGGGGCGAATTCTAGAGTCCCAACCCGTGAAGGTTTTTGAAGATGAGTCAGGTCATTTCAAATGAATCCGAAATAGTAGTGCACGCAAGATGCGTGCACCGCTTTGGTTTTAAAGCTTTGCCTCGCTGATTTTTTTTGTCTGAATCGGAATCGAAAGAAGAAGCATCCTCATGAAATGCCCGGTTTGCAACGCGAAGACCCGAACCCAGTCCCGGAGTGACGGAACCGAGGGGCCGGTGTGTACGGAGTGCGGCTGGGGCACGGAGGCGCCCGCGGCTGCGGAGAGCCCGGAGTCGAGCCGCGGGATAGGGGTTTATTTGCGGTACGGGTTGATGTGGATACTGACGGTGCTCGTCGTTGCGGGACCGTACTTCGGGATCCGGTACTTGCTGGTTGAGATGGGAGAGTTTGTGGCGACGGAGGACGCGCTGGCGAAGTTGAACTTCCATTACGGTTGGATTCTGTTGGGTTACCTTGCTGTCTGCTGGTCGGTGACGCCCGAATACGATCGGAACAACCTCGGGATCTTCGGCGGCCATCCGAACAGCAGATACAATCCCGCCTGGACGCCCGAGCAGCATGCCAACCGCTTCATGCGGACGCTGTCCGGGTTGCTCATGCCGGGCAAAATCGTGGTGGCCACCGTTGCGACAACCTGGAGGTTGTTGCGAAAGGCGAAATCCTGACGGCCGGTGCGCTGAATCGGTGGCGGGATGGAGTCATTTCGATCCACCGCCTTAACGGTGCCCTTCGCGTCCTCTGTTTGGGGATAAGTGTCGGAAAGGCCTGCCTCACATCGCGGATATAAAAATCAGGATCGACACCAGGTGACAGGCGCTTCCGGCGAGGACGAACCCGTGCCAGATCAGGTGATTGCCGGAGAGGGTTCTCCAGCCGTAAAAGGCGATTCCCGCGGTGTAGGCGAGGCCGCCGCCGGCCAGCCACCAGAAGGCGGACGCCGGGAGGTTTTGCCAAAGGGGGACAATAACGATGATCGCGAGCCAGCCCATGCCAAGGTAGAAGACCGTGGACAGGATCCCGCCCTGTCCGGGCCGGATGACGGCCTTTGCAACACCGGCGAGAGCGAAGCCCCAGATCAGACCGAAAATCGTCCAGCCCAACGCTCCCGCAAGCGGACCCATGGCGAACGGAGAGTAGGTGCCGGCAATCAGCAGGTAGATGCAGGCGTGGTCGCAGGCTCGGAAAAAATTTTTAACGCTCCGGTGTCGGGCCGCGTGATAACAGGTGGACGCGCCATAAAGCAGGATCACGCTGGCGCCGTACAGCGCGCACCCCACCACAAGCGCCGCTCCTCCGTAGTGGGCGGCCTGGGTCACCGTTAGAACCAACGCCGCCACGCCGAGCAGAATCCCGGGCGCATGGGAGTACGCATGCCACCGATCCATCCGCCGGGAATGCAAGGGAGGGGACGTGTCCTGTGCTCGGCGCTCAAGCGAGCGCCGAGCCCCGATTCCCCGGTCAGGTTTCTCCTCCGGCCCCTCCCCGCTCATCACACAACGATACCCCTCTCCGCCCTTTCAGGTCAAGGCGTGGCCGTACCTCTTCAGTACCAGCATCGCAAATGATCGCAATCACGGCGACCGGCCACCTATGAAGGTTATCCATACTCCGAAGAATGGTATCACCTTAATTCGTTTCTCCGAATGCGCGATTCTCTCCGACGATCTCAGAATGGCTTGGGCTCTGGAGTAAAACCACTACCGAGCGGAGCGACATGACCACGAGAGACCAAGTACACGAAATACACGAATCGATTCCAAGGTTCTATTTGGATTCCGGACTTCTTCATTCTGCGCAATTTGTGATTCTCCCCGATTCTGGAATTTTAACCGCGGAGTACGCAAAATACATGAAATAAAATCTAAAATTCAATGTAAACATCCACTCGCTGTGATTTTATGTTCCGATCCCGAGGTGCCGGGGGGCAATACTGAAATAGATGAGGACGCCGGCGATGTCGGCCGTCACCCGTCCAATTGTCGGCCAACGGGAATGCTACGGTTAACCTCAAAGTAGAACATGCTTCGAGCGTGTTGACTCGGGCATCTCCCGCGCAATATGCGAAGTCACGTGCCTGCCGGGAAAAGCCTATGCTGCATCCATCCGGCGCACTAACCATTCACCATAGCGCAGAATCACGCTGACACCGTCCCGCGCGGGCCTTTGCGATTGCCAGAAGGACCCCGGGGGTTAGGTTGTTGGGATCATGGTCGTGCGTCAAATGGGGGAAAACCTGTGGATGATGCGCTGGCTCAACGGGGCGTATGGGAGGCCCTCGGTCAGCCGCCTCTATCGAAGCCCGGTCCTGGAAGACGCTCTCCGGCGAGGGTCGCGCTTTCCCTAGGGCTCATTCTGGGTTTTCGTCCGGAGGCGGGGGTTATAGGTGTGGCGGCGGGCCTGTGTTTGCTGCTGGTGTTCGCGTTCGCGATTTCGTGGATTTTCACCACCATCGTGCTGCTGGCTTCCGCGCTCTGCACAGCCGTGTTCGTGCCGCTGACGCTTTAGCTCTATCCAAATGAGATTCGACCCGGGGAACGATATCAACGGGTCGTGAAGAGAATTGAAAGGAGGCGCGCCGTCGGGTTCTGTGGCATACTGGCGTTGAATGAAAAAGTCGATCAGTAAACTTACACCCGGGCGAACCTTTCGCTTTCACGCTGCGCCATGATTCCCTTCCTCATTGTTGTCACCGCCGTCGGGTTCGGCGCGGGGGATTTTCTCGCGGGACTGGCTTCGCGGAAGGCGCCGGTGCTGACGGTTTCGCTCTATTCGCAACTGGTTGCGCTGGGCCTGGCCGCCCTGGCGGTGTTTTTCCATGGCGGTGTTCCGGAGCTTTCTCAATTGCTCTGGGGATTCGCCGCCGGACTCGCGGTGGGGCTGGGCATCGTGCGCTATTATCGCGGCCTGACCCGGGGCGCGATGGGGTGGGTGGCGACGGTGATGGGACTTTTCTCGGCGATGGTTCCGTTTGTGATCGGAGTCGGCCTCGGCGAGCGTCCGTCGGGAATCGCAATTCTGGGCGTATTTACAGTGATCGTTGCGTTGGTTTTTGTCGTTCGCCGGAAGACAAGGAGGCCCGGCGAACCGCGGGAAAGGCGCGGTGCGCATCTCGCGGGTATCGGGGACGGGATTCTGGCCGGGACCTGTTTCGGGGTTGCCTTTGTCTTTCTCGGAACCGCGTCGACGGGCAATCCGTACTGGCCGGTATTTATGACCCTCGCCGGTTCCATTCCTCCGCTATTGGTGTTTCGATTCTTGACAACCTGCGAGCAGGGAAGCCCCGCGGGTTCCTGGAGCCTGATCGTGGCGACCGGGGTGCTTCAGGGACTCGCCTTAATCGCCTTCGCGTTCGCCGTGCTGGACGGGTATATCTCCATTGTGTCGGTGGCCGGTGCGTTGTCGCCGGTGGCAACGAGCCTGTTGGCCTTTTGGGTGCTGTGCGAGCGCTTTACGCGGATACAAACCTTCGCGGTGGGGATGGCCCTGGCCGGTATTGTCTGCCTGGTCCTGGGGTAAGCCGGGGGCGGGTGTCCGGGCTCTCCGGGAAAGCCGCGGGCCGGGGGGAGTGCGCGTTGGGGAACTCCGGGGGTAAACCCCGTCGCCACAAGAGAGGAGAGCGAAATTCCGTGGCGACCGGGTAAGTGGATTTCCGGAGCTACCGGGGCGGTAGATTACCGTGGCGACCGACTTTACGTCGGGAGAACGCTGTGGCGACGGGACCTCGCCGAGGTCCGTCGCCACGAGGGGGGAGTGTGTTCGATTCCGGGTGTCTTTGAGCGAGCGTGAGTTTTTTCGCGGACATCTCGTTTCACCGGCTGCGGCGAACGAGGAGTGGATCGCCGTCGAATTCGCGGATCTCCCGGAACCGTTGCCCGAGGGGGTGAGGGAGCGAAATCTTGCTGTTTTTTTATCACCGGCTTGACCTGAACCTCAGTTGAGGATGTAGGTTGCTTCCCGATATGAACAAAACTAAAGATTTACCCGTATCCGAACCCATCAATATTGCCTTGATTTACGGGAGTACCCGCGAGGGCCGTTTCTGCGATACCGTGGCGGAGTGGGCCGCCCGGGAGATTCGCGGGACGGACGGGTTTGCGCTCGACGTCATCGATCCCGCCAAACTGGAACTGCCGGGGCGCATCGAGGAGGAGGACAGTCCCGCCGTGACTGAGCTTCATAAGCGTATCGAAGCGGCGGATGCGTTTGTGGTGGTGACGCCGGAGTACAACCATAGTTTTCCGTCGGCGCTGAAGTTTGTCATCGATCTCGTTTCCGAACCCTGGCAGGCGAAGCCGGTCGGCTTTGTTTCGTACGGAGGCGTTTCGGGAGGATTGCGGGCGGTCGAGCATCTGCGCCTCGTTTTCGCCGAACTGCACGCGGTGACCGTGCGCGACAGTGTGAGCTTCGCGTCTGCGTGGGATCTTTTCAACGAGAAGGGAGAGTTGATTGAACCCGATCGTCCGCGCCGGACCCTGGCGCGCATGCTCGCCCAACTGGCCTGGTGGGCAAACGCCGTGCGCGAACGGCGGCACGCGTCGCCGTATGAAAAGGTCGCCGGATAGCTAGAAGCTTCCCGAACCCGGAATAAAGCGTATTCGTGCCGACCGGAGCGCGAAATTTTTCGTAGTCACCGTGGATGTCTCTTGCAACTCGTTCCGACTTGTCTTTGATCTGGGCGGCATCCATTGCCGTGCCTTCGGGAGCGAATGGCTTCTCCGAATCGGCCGCCGGGAACCAATCCCGTCTCACGGGGCGGCCCGCACGCGCAGAAACTCCTGGTCTCGCTCCGTTGTTATTTCGCGCACGATGTGCTCGAGGGTTTCCCACCCGACGAGATCAGAGGATTTTTCGATTGTGAAGGCAAACACCCATCCGGACTGATCTGCTGGTCTTTTCAGCATCAACCCGCCCAGGCTGAGGTCCATGATCGAGGTTTCATCGTAAAGGCCGAACCGTTGAGGGGCTCCGGCAACGATTCCAATAACGCCCGAGTAATTTTTCAGCGGATCCAGTCCGGCGTTTACCGCTTCACCATCGAGAATGCCGTCGCCGGAGGTATCCGGATTGGTGGGGTCGGTCCCGTAAATCACGATTTCTTCATAGTTGGTGAGGCCGTCGTCATCGTCATCGGCGTAGTCCGGACCGAAGTTCGCGGTAATTGAAAGGTCATTTCCCAAAATGATTTCCAAAGGGTTGTTGTCTGAATCGAGGTCTCCGGACCAGGATTCGAAGACATAACCGTGATCGGGGATGGCGCTGATGGTGAGGGTGGTGTCTGCGGGATAATCCTCCGCGCCCGAGGGTTCGGTCGCGCCAAATCCGGAGGTATTCACCGTAAGCCTGAAACGCGCCGGTGATACGAGCGCATCCCCGAACTCATACGCACCGAGGTCCAGTCGGTCGCCCTGGATACGGACAAACCCGGCCACATCGATGGGGATAAGCTCATCGGTATCGCCGTCGTTGTCGAGGTCGTGGACGTCCGGGGGAAGGTACATGGCATCGCCTTCGGCGATGGCGGGGCTGTCCTCCTGCAAGCGCAGGCCGTCGTCGCTCGTCCCCGGGATTCCATCCGGACCGGCCGGATCATCCGGGTTAACGAAAAGAGGGTCGGCGTCGATGATCCATTCCTCGGGTCCGATATGGGCGTCGCCGGGCAGACCGGCGGCACCCCCGACGATAAGGTTTTTGGCCCTGGGGGGATTGGGGGTGGGGAATTCCGTCGGTCCGGCATTGCTGAAGGAATCCATTTCGGAGAACGATCCGGTATCGCCGAAGATGTTATTGTAGGCGGTCCACGTGCCGCCGCGGGCCACGTTGCCCTGGTCGGCTGCGACGTTGCCGTGAAAGGTGGCGTTGATCACGGTCCAGGTACCCCCGTGGGCCACGCCGCCATGGTGGTCCGCCGCATTGCCTGAGAACACGCCATTGACGATGTCCCAGGTGCCTTCGAAACCGACGCCGCCGCTGGAGTCGGTGGCGGTGTTGTCGGCAAACGTGGCGTTGGTGACCGTCCAGGTACCCCCGCGAGCGACGCCGCCGCCTTCGCCGCCGGCGGTGTTGCCGCGGAAGGTGCTCGCCACGACGGTCCAGGTGCCGAAGGAGCCGACACCGCCGCGGGAGCCGGCCGCATTGCCGGAGAAAACGCTACCGCTGACGTCCCAGGTGCTCCCGGACGCCACGCCACCCGCCTGGGTTGCGGTATTGCCGGTAAACGTGCTTTCCGTGACGGTCCAAGTGCGTCCGGACGCCACGCCGCCGTTGGCGGCGGTGTTTCCCTCGAAAATACTTTTGGTGACGGTCCAGTTGCCCAACAACGCGACACCGCCGTTCGCCATCGAGGAGTTGTCGGTGAACGTGCTGTCCGCGACGGTCCAGTTACTCGAAAAAACAACCCCGCCGTACGTTCCCGAATTGCCGGCGAACGTTGAATGGTCCACGACCCAGATACCACCGTAGGCCACGCCGCCGCGTCCTTCCTCGGCCTGGACGGAGGTCGCCGCGTTGCCGGAAAAGATGCAGTTCGTCACGGTCCAGCTGCTTTCGGCGGTCACCCCGCCGCCTTCGCCGCTGTTGATATTTCCCTCGAAGGAGCTGCCGGAGACCGTCCACCGGCTGCCGTAAGCCACGCCGCCACCCTGAGCGGCGCTCGAATTATCCCGAAACGTGCAGTTGTTGACTTCCCAGGTGCCGCGGTTGGCGACCCCGCCCTCGCCGCCGGCCGAATTTCGATTGAAGGAACTGTCAGTGACGGTCCAGTCCGTGCGTGCCGAAACGCCGCCCGATGCGGTCGCTTTGTTGTCGTTGAAGGTGCAGTTTTCGACCGTCCACACGTTCTCGTAGACCACGGCGGCGCCACGAGCCGAATTGCCCTCAAAAGAGCTGCCGGTGACGGTCCAGGCACTGTCGTAAGCCACGCCGCCCGCCTGTGCGGCCGCATTGCCTTGGAACGTGCTGTCGGTGACGGTCCAAACGCCCCCGTAAGCCACACCTCCTCCGTTTCCGGAACTTTGCGTCAGGGTCGAATTGCCCGCGAAGGAACTGCCGGTGACGGTCCAGGTTCCGCCGTATCCGACCCCGCCGGCCATACCCGCCGAATTGCCGGAAAACACGCTGTCGACGACGGTCCAGGTTCCTCCCTGGGCGACGCCTCCCCGTTCGATGGCGGCATTTTCGGCGAAGACGCTGTTTCGAACGGTGACTTCGCCGGAGGGTACGACGGCGCCGCTTTGCCCGTGGCTCCCGGTGCCGTTGGCGTTTCCACGAATGACCTCCACACCGTCAAAGGTCGCGTTGGTGGCATGGCAAACGTGGAGTGACCGGAACCGTTGCTCTTCGTGGATCTCACCGCTCAAAATGGTGCGGTGGTTTTCCCAGTCGCGCTCGCCGGTTTCCGATTCTCCTCCGGCAAAGCCGCCGTAAAGAGTAACGCCGTCGTGGACATGGAAGGAGGCTTCGCGGTCACCTTCAGTGACCTGTGCGCCCCGGTCCGGGAAATAGGTGCCGGCGGCGATCCAGACTTCGTCTCCCCGTCCGGGTTCGGTCTGTGCGAGAGCGTCCTGCAGGTGGTTGAAGGCGGTGGACCAGGAGGAGCCGTCTCCGCCGGGATCGGCCGCGGCGTCGACGTAGTAGCGTTCGGCGAGAAGGCTGCCGGAGGTTATCACGGACGCGACGATGGATGTCGCAAGGATGAGGTGTTTCATGGGAAACCCGGATTGTAAGGACAATCCGGGCAAAACGCGAGCAAAAGCAGTCGACCCGCGGCGGGTTATGCATGGTCCGCGCGGAGGGCCGGAAGTTCGCTTTGCCCTGGTGTCCGTCCGAGGCTGAACCGGGTGGCGGAATCGGGGCCGCCCGGGCTCAGGCTTCGAAGTACCAGCCCCCGCGGAAGGTTTTGTTGACGAAAAGGGTTGAGCTCCGGACGGTCGGTGACCCGGAGGTTCCGGCTGTCCCATTGTGCCTCCTCCCCGGGTTTTAACTGGTGGGCGAGCACGCCGAGATTGGCGAATTCGGTGAAGGGAACGGTGTAGCTGAAATTGGATTTCGGAAAGTCGACCGGTTTTTCGCAGCGGCAGGCCATGAACCATTCTTCGGCATGCCCGGGCGAGGGGTCCACCAACAGGTCGGGTTCGCCGATTTCGCGGGCCTTCTCCTCGGGAATGATCCGGGGGTTCTCACCGACCGCGCCTTCGACGAGAAGGGTTGCACGCGTGCCGATTATCGCGAGGAACTTGTGATGGGAGAGGCGGTAAGAGTTGGCAATCCGGAAATAGGCCGAAGTGCGTTTCGGGGCCGGTGGGAGAAGGGAGTTGGTTTTCTACTTTTACGCTAAAGCATTCAACCCTTCTGGCTACCCTGCCTCTATGCGCTCCGCTCACCGCCCAGTGGGTGGTGGAGGAATTCCAGTTCAAGGCGGGATGGAACGCGGTCTACCTGCACATCGATGCGTCTCATGCCACGCTCAACGAGTTGGTGGGAAGCGATCCAGACAATCCCATCGAGGAGATCTGGATTTGGGTGCCGCCGAGCCGGGGAATGCAGTTTTTCGACAATCCGCCGACCGCCGACCGCCGGCAGTTCGGAATGGCTTCGGTGGGATCGGTACTGGGCAGCGGCGTCCCCGTTGCAACGCCTCCCGGGCAATGTCGCGTGCCTGGTCCGGGTGGCCGATGACGCCCCGAATTACACCTGGACGCTGCGGGGGCGCCCCGTGCCGCCGGCCCAAACCTGGACGACCTCGGGCATGAACTTCATCGGATTCCCGACGCCGCGAGACAATCCTCCTATGGCGGGTGTTTTTCTGGGACCGTCCCGTTCGCTCCATAACCAGGCGGAATTCTACCGCTATGTGGGCGGACCGCCGGGCGAGACCAATCCGGTGCGGCTCTGGCCGGCCATTTTGCGCAATACACCCTTGAATAGGAGCGAGGCCTTCTGGGTGCGCGCCGAGGAATTCAATCGCTACTTCGGCCCGGTGGACGTCAATTTGCAGAGTCCGGCGGGGATCCGTTTCGGGACGTCCGGCGGCCAATACCGTATCCGTGTTCGTAATACGATTGACGAGGCGGTGGTGATATCCGGCCGCCTGGTGGCATCCGAACCGTCTCCGCCCCGCGAGCGCCCTATCGCGGGAGAGGTTCCCCTTCTCTTGCGCGGGAAACTCGACCTGACCGATCTGACCCCCGGATTCACGCGTTTCGAGGACGGGCCGGTCGAGTGGACTCTGCAGCCAAGGGGGCAGCCCGGTTCCGAGGTCGAGGTCATGCTGGGCCTCGACCGTGCGGCCATGACGGGAGACCCCGGGGATCTCTTTGCCGGGATCCTGCGGTTGAGCGATGCCGGGGGGCTGGTCGAAATCGATCTGTTGGTTTCGGCCGAGGTCGCTTCGACGACCGGGTTATGGGTCGGCAACGCGCTGGTCGGCGAGGTGCAGCACAACCTGGTTTGACGATGGGAGTGGGCGTATTGCTTTGGCTGATTTTCAAACGGCGGCGGCGCTCGGGTTGGCTTGAATGAGGCTCGGTCATGACGCGATTCCGCGGTCGAAATCAGGTCTGACGTTTAACCAAGAGCTGAAAACCAAGCCAATCCGTGGCGACCGGGTTTGCCCCGGGAGAGCCCGATGGCAATGGACCGTTTCTGGAAAGCATGAAGGGAGTGAAAATGGGCTTTCCAGGTTATAGGGCATAACTTTCCGAGGATGGGTGGAGGTTTCTCCTGCCACTGAAGAGGCGGAAAGGGCTGCCATTCATGGTCGTTTTAAGGATCCGGCCCTTTCTCAACCACAACTCACGTTATCCCATGAAACCAAGAACGGTCCGTTGCCTTTTCTTTATTGTTGTCCTCGCGACCCCCAATCTTCACGGCATTTATCGCGAGGCCGTCGGCTGGAATCAGCTTGCGGCTGAAATCGGCGAAGATGTCCCGAACGGGAAGGGCATCCCCGTCAGTATGATCGAGTCGCCGCTCGGCGGCAATTATCAGCCAAATACGTCGAACATGGATTTTTCGGGAAAAACGTTCGACATGAAGTCGGGTCCGTCGGGCGTTTCGGAGCACGCGACGGTCGTGGGAACACTGCTTTTCGGCAACACGATGTCGATGGCGACCGGGATCGACATGATCGATGTTTACAACGCCAACCAATGGGTGGTGGGGGATTTCCTCAAAACGGGCAGCGGGGAGCTGCCCGGTGAGGAGACGAGGCGTATCCAGAACCACAGTTGGGCCGGGGCGTTTACCGAGGAAATCCACGATATCAAGGGGAATCGCCGGTTCGATTACGCGATCGAGCGGGATGGATTCGTGGCGGTGGTCGCGTTGCAGAATGTAACGGGCTCCGTGCCGGCGCTTATGGCACACGCCTACAACGCGATCACGGTCGGGAAGCCCGACGGGCGGCACAACCGGGGCGGCACGGTGTTTGACGAACCGGGACGGATTCGGCCCGACCTGGTGTCGCCGGGTGAGGGGAGCGGGTTGTTCACCAGTTATTCCGCGCCGGTGGTCGGCGCGGCTGCCGCGATGTTGCTGGAGGAGGCGGATCGGACGTCCGGTCTGGAGAACGCGCGTCATCGTCCGGAAGTGATCAAGTCGATCCTTATGGCCGGGGCGACCAAGGAGCCGTTTCCCGGCTGGGAGCGGAGCGATACGCTTCCGATGGACGAGGTTTTCGGAGCGGGACGGGTCAATTTTTACAACAGTTATCGCATCCTGACCGGGGGCGAGCAGCCGCCGGAGACGAATGGATTCGTCGCGGATTCCGCCTGGCACCTGGGCGACACCTCGGACGGCGACTCGGCGGAGTATTTCTTTACCTTCGACAAAGACCGGGAAACCTTCACCGCCAACCTCACCTGGCACCGGCTGATCGAGCTCGACGGCGGCACGAACTTCCTGGAGGCCGAACCGCTGGTCGCCCGGCTGGAGCTGCGGCTGTTCGAGGCGGACGGCTTTGTGCCCGGCGACGAAGTGCAGGTCAGCATCGATCCGGTGAACAACGTGCAACACCTTTACCTGGAAAACCTGCCGGCCGGCGAGTACGCGCTACGAATCGACGTGATCGACGATCCGACGCCGGACGGGGTCGGGTTCGCGCTCGCCTGGGACGC
>PWMU01000152.1 GCA_003558065.1 Opitutia bacterium
GAAGGCCAGTTTTCCAGCGCCGCGTTTCCGGATGTCGAAATCATCCGCGACCGGATTATCGGGTTTGGGCCTGTCGGGGGAATTCTTTCCGCGATGGAAAAACATCCGGATCGCGCGTGGCTGGTCGTCGCTTGCGACATGCCTTATCTGGACGGGCAAACGATTAAAAAACTCGTTGGCTCACGAAACCCGGAGAAACCTTTTAGCGCGTCCGTCAATCCCGACAACAACCTCCCGGAGCCCCTCTGTGCGATTTACGAACCTTCCGCAAGGGATCTCCTCTGGAATTCCATTCGCGACGGCAGACACTGTCCAAGGAAAATCCTTATGGAACAGGGGTTTCATCGCGTTTCGTTTTCCAGCGCAAAACGCTTTTCCAATATAAACACACCCGAAGAAGACCAGGAAGTTCGCCAATGGATGAAAAGAAAATAGAAGTCCTGTTTTTTTCAATTCTTCGCGAACAGGCCGCCTGTTCCGAAACAACCGTGAACACCAAAGCCAATACCGCGCTGGAACTCTACGGAGAACTGACTTCCCTTTATTCCCTGAATGTTCCGCCCGAAACGCTTTTGGTCGCGGTCAATGAAGAATATATGGGGATGGATGGAACGATCAAGGATGGCGACTGTGTCGTGTTCCTGCCTCCCGTCGCGGGTGGATAAGACCAAGCCGGCATTTATGATGGCCTCTCTGTCGTTTTTCGAATTGACCTCCTCTCCGGTTGACGCCGGCGGACTCCGGGAGCGTCTAGCGACGCCGGACGCCGGCGCCTGTGTCGTGTTCGAGGGACGCGTCCGCAATCATCACGGGGGCCGTGAAGTCCTGCGGCTTGAGTATGAGGCGTATCCCCGGATGGCGATGCGTGAAGGAAAGGCGATTCTCGCGGAAGCGGAGCGGGATTTTCCCGGGTGCCGGATCGGCTGTGTTCACCGGACGGGAAAACTCGGGCTTGGCGAAACCGCCCTTTGGATCTGCGTGTTTTCCGCGCATCGCGAAGCCGCTTTCGACGCCTGTCGCTTTGTTCTTGAAGCGATCAAGTTACGCCTGCCCGTCTGGAAGAAGGAATTTTACGCCGATGGAGAGGCTGTTTGGGTCAATGTGACGGATGAGGGAATCACACCCTCGAAATCCGGATGAGAGCAAATCCGCGAGACTTCGATGTCCTCAATGGATATCGAGAGCAATCCCTGGAAACGCCTCCGTGGTTTCGCCGAGCCGCAGTTCCCGCCAGGGTTGCCTGATGCCGGACCTACTTCTATTCGTTTTTACGATATTCGCGATCGCCTTGCTTTATGCGTCGGTTGGTCACGGCGGGGCCTCGGGCTACTTGGCGGTTATGGCCCTGTTTGCCGTTGCACCGGAGTTGCTGCGCCCGACCGCGTTGACCTTGAATCTCGTTGTTTCCTTTATCGGCACCGTCGCTTTTTACCAAGCCGGATATTTTCGAATCAGATTATTCTGGCCGCTCGCATTATGTTCCGTTCCCTTTGCCTACATTGGTGGAAGCGTCACCGTTCCGGATATCGTTTTCCGTTTCCTGCTCGCGTTCGCTTTACTGGTCGCGGTTGGCCGCCTCTTCATGTCGGCGGCATCAGATTTCGAATTGCGGAAGCCCGGGTTGATCCTTCTTCTCCCGAGCGGCGCCGCCATAGGACTGACATCGGGTCTGATCGGAGTGGGCGGTGGCATATTCCTCACTCCGCTGGCGATTATCATGCGCTGGGGATCGGCTAAAACGGCGGCAGCCATTTCCGCGCCTTTCATATTTCTCAATTCGATGGCCGGACTTCTGGGCCTGCGGCCCTCAGTCGCCGATTTTCACCCGCAGTTTGGCTGGATGCTTCTTGCCGTTATTGTCGCCGGATTCATCGGTTCCCGCTGGGGCAGCCGGATCGCGAATTCCAGGCAAATCCGCCAGGCTCTCGGGATCGTCCTGCTTTTTGCCGCGGGCAAATTGATGTTTCATTGACTCCGGCACTCATCCGCGGAGTGGGGACAATGGGGTCAGGCCGATTTGTGCGTTTTCCTCATAGCGTTGACATATCCCCTCACCGAATTGGGGTTGCCCATCCGTAGGGCTTCGGCGATCCAGCGATAGGGAACCCCGTGATCACGAAGATGCGTCGCGATTTCCACCTTTCAGCCGCCCCCTTCGGTCCGCTCTCCAACGAGCCCGGCAAGCGTCCTCTGCGGTTCAGCTCGGCCTCCAGGATGCCTTCCCATCGCGCACGCCGGAAGGCGGCTGATTTATCGGAAATCAGGATTTGGTTCAATATCCAAAATTTGGCAAATCATTTGTTGCCTTGAGCCCGTGGCGCGAGGTTGATTTGGAGTTGGTCGAGGAAGGAGAGGATTTGGTCTTAGGGGAGGCGGCCGAGGAGGCGGCCGAGGAGGTCTTCCTGGCGGGGTTGGCCGAAGACCATGCGGTAGAGAGCGAGGGAGCGGCGGGTCAGATCCTGCGAGAAGATTTGCGCTCGCTGGCATCGGTCGTGCAGGATGGGGGGGATGGATGATCAGACCCAGGGTGTTCCCGAAGACGATCGTGAGCGGCTGATGCGGAATATCAGGGCGGCCGAACAGGGGGATCCCGGGGCGCAGGCTACGCTGGGAATCATGTATGCCCAAGGGCAGGGAGTTTCGGAGGACCCGGAGGAGGCCGCCAAGTGGCTTGCCAAAGCGGCCGAACAGGGCGAGATCGACGGGCGATTATACCTGGGGGCGATGTACGCGCAGGGGCGGGGTGTTTCCCGAAATTATGTGGAAGCCTACAAGTGGTCGAGTCTTGCGGCGGCACAGGGGGATGGGCACGCCCGGGAGAATCTGGAGGATTTAAAGGAGGAAATGAGCGAAGAGCAGATCGCCGAGGCGGAGGGGCTGATTCGGATTTTCGAGGCGGGCGAATAGGATTGGCGGGCGGTTCCGGGGACGGCTTGAAGACCCCGGTAAGGAGGTGACGGGTCGGAAGGGCGACTCAGTCTCTGCCGGAATTCTCCGCGGGCCCTGTTCCAATCCCCGCCGTGCCGTCGGGGATCGGCGGGTCGGGGTCGCCGTAAATCAACCATCACGGCGCCGCCGCCGGGGCCGTATCCTTTGTAGACGACTTCTTCGAGGTTTTCCTCTTCCAGTTCCCGTTCTTTGGCGGCTTTTTCGTCGGCGCGACGGCGGAGGAGCCGTTTTTTCGCTGCGGCCTTGCTTTTGAGCCATTCGTCGAGCTGAACGCTCGAGCCCTTGGCGACCGACTCAAGGACGGCTCGGCCGGTC
>PWMU01000153.1 GCA_003558065.1 Opitutia bacterium
ATCGGAAAAATGTCGCCGTAACCGACCGTGGTCAGGGTGGCGACCGACCACCACATCGTGGCGGGAATGCTGGTAAAGGCCTCCGGCTGGGCTTCCTGCTCCGCGTAATACATCATGGAGGACGAAACGATCAAAAGGATCACAAGCACGGTGGTGGTCATGATCAACTCTTCCTTCCGGTTCCGCAAAACGTCGATAAAGAGGATCAGGCTCGAAAGGTAGCGGCTGAGTTTCGCGATGCGCAGAATGCGAATGATCCGAATGATCCGCAGGAAGCGCAGATCGATTCCCAGAAACGCGAGATAAAAAGGCAGAATCGCCAGCAGGTCGACCAGGGCGAGCGGGGTTGCGGTGAAACGCAGGCGGCCGGTTATCGGGTGCCGGTACTTCTCCAGTGTGGTGCAGGACCAGAGACGCCCGAGGTACTCGACCGTGAAAATCGCGATCGAGAAGACTTCGAATACGTGCAGCCAGAAGCCGGCAACCTCATCCACGGCCGGAACCGTGCCGAATATAAATGCCGCGACATTGAGCAGGATCAGGGCGAAAATAAAACCGTCGAAACAGTGACTCGCCCGGTCCTTCTCGTTTCCGATTTCCAGGATTTCCCACGTGCGTCGTTTGAGTTTCATGGACTGTGCGGAGAGAGGATCGAGTGTCGGGCGATGGCCGGGATAAAGTGAAGAGACGGTTTCAGGGCGGCGTTGCTCGCTGTCTCACGTGCTTGTCACGGCCGCGATGATTGGTCGAAAATGGAGCTGACGGCTAATGGAGCATGACCAGGGCGTTGCGGTGAATGACTTCGAGGCGTTTGTTCTTCGGATACAGTTTGCGGAGCTCGTCGGCGTTCTTTCCGAGGATCGTTTCGATTTCGGCGTTGGGATAGCGGCTGACACCGCGGGCGAAGACCGTGTTCGCGGGCGAGGCGATATTGACGATGTCTCCCGCTTCGAACTCGCCTTCGACGGCGCGAACACCGATAGCCAGAAGACTTCCGCCTCGTTCCAGGAGCGCCTGTCGCGCACCTTCGTCCACCACAATCGTGCCCTTTGGTTTCTCAAAGAAGGCGAGCCAGCGCTTTTTGGCTTCCATCGGTATCCCGTGGGGTACGAAAAACGTGCCCGGCCCCTCGCCGCGCAGCAGGCGGGCCAGGATCTCGGGTTCGGAGCCGGCGGCAATGAATACCCCGCAGCCGGACCGGTTGGCGATGCGGGCGGCTTCGATCTTTGTGATCATTCCCCCGACGGCCGTCGCGCTTTCGGTGCCGCCGGCCATGCGCTCGATCTCCGGAGTGATCCGTTGTACCACAGGCACGATTTCGCCAGTCTTTTCGCGGTCGACCAGCCCGGGGGCGGTGGAGAGAATAAAAAGGAAAGCGGCGCCGGTCATGCTGGCCACCATGGCGGAAAGGACGTCATTGTCGCCAAACTTGATTTCCTCAGCACTGACCGAATCGTTTTCGTTCACGATCGGCACGACCCCTTCGTTCAGCAGATGGGTGAAGGTGTTCATGGCGGCGATGTGTCGGGAGCGGGAACGCAGGTCGTCCCGGGTGACCAGGAGCTGGGCGACATGGGTGCCGAACGGCTCGAATCCGGTTTGCCAGAGCTGAATCAGGATGCTTTGGCCGATCGCGGCGCAGGCCTGCAGGCGCTCGAGTTTTTGCGGGCGGCGTTTCAGCCCGAGCCGCGCCATGCCCAGACCGATGGCCCCGGAACTTACAATGATCACCCGGACCCCGGCGCTCTGGAGTTCCTGAAGCTGCCGGCAAATGTCCGCGATCCGGGCGGTATCGATTTTTCCGGTTACCGAACTGAGAATGCCGGTGCCAAGTTTAACGACGATTCGCCTGGGCGTTAGCGGAAACTGTTTTTGCATCCTGTCGATGACCGGCGGCGTTCTGTTGCTTCCGCTCGGCGGAAAGGACGGAAATCCGGGTCAGATTGCCATCAATTCCTTTTCCTTGTGCTCGTAGTGTTCGTCGATTTCCTTGATGTGCCTGTCGGTGATCTGCTGAACCTCTTTTTCCATGCGTTTCAAGTCGTCTTCCGGGAGATCGCCGCTTTTCTGTTCGGCTTTCAATGTATCCATGGCCTCCCTGCGCGCGTGGCGCACGGAGACCCGGCCTTCCTCGGCCAGGTTCTGGGCCACTTTGGCCAGCTCCTGGCGCCGTTCCCGGCTCAGTTCCGGCAGCGGCAGCCGAATGACACCGCCGTCGATCGCCGGGTTGATCCCCAGCTTCGAAGTCTGGATCGCCTTTTCGATCGCCTTGATGACGGACTTGTCCCAGGGCTGGATCTGAATGGTCCGGGCGTCCGGAGTCGTGATGGCCGCAACTTCTTTCAGACGCATGTTGCTGCCGTAGGCTTCGACGATGATTCCTTCGACCATGGCGGGAGAGGCTTTCCCCGTGTGCAACGAGCTGAATTCGTTCAGTGTGTGCTCCACGGTTTTCTTCATCTTCTCGGTGGCGGCTTGGATGGCGGAATGGTCACTCATAGTCATTAGAGGGTTTGAAACTGGGTCGCACGTCTAGAAATTGTGAACCAATGTACCGATTTTTTCACCTTCCACAACACGGCGAACGGCATGCTCCTCGTTCAGGTTGAACACGATGATGGGGACATTGTTGTCAAGGCAGAGCGAGAACGCCGTCGAATCCATCACGTTCAGGCGGCCCTTGAGCGCGGAGATGAACGAGAGCTCCTCGTAGCGTACGGCATCCGCGTTCTCGGCCGGATCCTTGTCGTAAACGCCGTCGACCTTGGTCGCCTTCAGGAGAACCTGGGCGTTGATCTCACTCGCGCGCAGAGCGGCGGTGGTGTCGGTGGAAAAGTAGGGATTGCCGGTGCCCGAAACGAAGATGACCACACGCTTTTTCTCCAGGTGACGCGTGGCGCGGCGCAGAATGAACGGTTCCGCCAACTGGTTCATCGGGATCGAGCTCATGACGCGGGTGACCACCCCCATCTTTTCCAGGCAGTCCATAAAGGCGAGGCCGTTGATGACTGTCGCCAACATGCCCATGTAATCTCCCGTTGTCCGGGCGACGCCCCGGCCCTGGCCGGCCAGGCCGCGAAAAATGTTGCCGCCCCCGATCACGACGCCGATCTGTACGCCAAGATCGTAGATTTCTTTGATCTGGAGGCACACCTTTTCCAGGGTATCCGGGTCGATCGCGTCACCGCTCCGCGGGCTGCGCAAAACTTCACCGCTCAGCTTGAGGATGATCCGGCTGTAACGAACGGGAGGCGGTGCACTGGTTTCCGGCTGCATTAGGGTGATTATGTAGAGAGAGTTTGATTGCGGAGTCAACTCTAGTGAAATCACAGTTGCCAGCGGAAAAGGGTTTCCGGGTCAGGTTCCGGCGGAATCACGAGACGGCCGGCCGGGAACCTGAAAACGGCATTGCTTCCGGATACCGGGCGGCTTTTAGTGGCGTGACAATGGACCGAATAGCCGATATGTTTGCCCGGGCCAAAGGGGAGGGGCGCCCCTGTTTTATTGCCTACGTTTGCGCGGGAGATCCCGATTTCGAGACCTCGCTGGAGGTCTGCCGGACCCTGATCGAAAACGGGGTGGACCTGCTGGAGCTCGGGGCGCCGTTCTCGGACCCCCTGGCGGACGGGTTGACCAACCAGCTTGCGGCCCAGCGTGCCCTGGAGAACGGAATGACCGGCGACCGGGTCTTCGAGTTGGTCGAACGGATCCGCGGGTTCAGCAAGGTCCCCATCGTGCTTTACACCTACTACAATCTGATCTTTGCCCGCGGAGAGAAAGAGTACGTGGATCGTGCCGCCCGCTCCGGCGTCGACGGCCTGCTCACGCTGGACCTGCCCCCGGAGGAGGCGGGCGAATTTGTGGCGATTTGCCGGGAGCGGGACATGAAAAACATCTTCATCATCGCTCCGACCACCCCGCCGGACCGGGTCCGCAAGATCGCGGCCCCGGCGAGCGGATTCCTTTATTATGTCTCCCGGGAAGGCGTCACGGGGGTCCAGTCGGAACTGGCCGGTAATCTCAAAGATGCGGTTGCCGCGATCCGAAACAAGACCTCCATGCCCCTCGTGGTCGGGTTCGGCATCTCCACCGGGGAGCAGGTGAAGCAGGTCGGTGCGCTCGCCGACGGCGTCGTGGTCGGCAGCGCCCTCGTCAATTGCGTCAAGGACAACATCGGCGACCGAGAGGCGATCCTCGGGGCCCTGCGCAAGAAAATGGGCGAGTTGTGGCCCGTTTCGCCTCAGTAAACGATCAGCGTCAACCGCGCCGACCGGGTCGACCAGCGGCGCGCGAGATCCCGAATCAGGGCGACCGCCTCGTCGTAGTCCGCGCGAGCCCTGGGGGTCCAGCGCCCGCTCCGGGGACGCACGGCTTCCGCCAGGTTGGCGACCAGCAGCGTGGCCTCCGGATTCGCCGCGATACGCTTCAGCCGGGATACGAGTTCGCTGCGCGCCCACAGCGGAGAGAAGCCCTGATTCCGGGCGGCGTCCCAGAATTCAAACAACCCGCCGTTTCCCGCCTGCCACTGCTCCCGCAACGTCATCAGGGCGCGGGTAAAGCACTCGAAGCCCGTTTCATCACCGGCGTCGACCGGTTCCTCGAGCGTCGCCTCCACCGCGTGCCGGATCTGCTCGGCAAAGAACAGGTCGTTGCCCGTGATTTCGGGAAAGACACTGTTGATCAAGTAGAGCTTCCTGAGATTTTGCCTGGTGTTCATGGAACCGCCTTTCCCTCCATTTTGCGCAGTTCATTGGCGAAGTCGGAAACGTCGTGAAAGTCTTTGTACACACTGGCGAACCGGACGTAGGCGACCTGGTCAACAGGCTTCAATTTCTCCATGACAACTTCCCCGATGGCCCGGCTCGGGATTTCCGAGCCGTGTTTCGACTCAAGTAGCGCCATGACGTCGGACACAATCATTGTGAGCTGTTCCAGGTCGACGGGGCGCTTCTCGCAGGCCTTGCGCAGGCCCGCGAGCAATTTGTTCCGGTCGAATTCCTCCGTTCCTCCGTCCCGCTTGATGACCAGCAGGTCCTCGTGGAGGATTTCCTCCGCCGTGGTGAAGCGGTAGCCGCAGCCGAGGCACTCCCGGCGACGGCGGATGACACTGCCGTCCCTGCTGATCCGGGAGTCGATCACTTTGTCTTCGGTGGAGGAGCAGCGGATGCAGCGCATGGCGGTTCAGAGTCGCAGGAAATTTTTAAGCAACTGGATGCCGTTTTGGGTGGCGAGCGATTCCGGGTGGAATTGAACGCCCCAGATGGGAAGCGATTTGTGGCGCAGGCCCATGATCTCCTCCTCGGCGGTGCGGGCGGTGATTTCGAGACAGTCGGGAAAGCCCTCGTGGTCAATGATCAGTGAATGGTAACGGGTCGCCTCGAAGGGGGAGGGCATGTCCTGGAAGATTTCGCGGCCGTCGTGTTCGATGGGCGACGTCTTGCCGTGCATGAGTCGGGGCGCGCGCACGACTTTCCCGCCGAAATACTGCCCGATGCACTGATGCCCGAGGCAGACGCCGAAGAGCGGCTTGACGCCGGCGAAGGTTCGGATCAGATCGAGGCTCACGCCCGCCTCGTTCGGCGAGCAGGGACCGGGGGAAATCAAAACATGGTCCGGATCCAGCTCAAGGGCTTCTTCCGGTGTGATCTGGTTGTTCCGGTAAATTTTCTGGTCGACACCGATTTCGCCAAAGTACTGAACGAGATTGTAGGTGAAAGAATCGAAGTTATCGATTACGAGAAGCATAAACGAGTTGTGAAAACCGCAGGCCGCACCGATCCGGAGAAAGGAGCGCGGCGGCTGAACGGCAGCCATAAATGATTGATAATACGCCAAATTCGAAAATCATTAAGCGCTTTTGGCAAACCTAATATTAGGCCGATGCTTCGACAATTTCAAATTATGGCCGAGGATACCGGGACGAGAGCGCGGCGGGGCAGCTTTCCCACGCCGCGCGGAACCCTGGAAACGCCGGTTTTCATGCCCGTGGGAACCCAGGGGACAGTCAAGGCGCTGACTCCGGCCCACCTGCACGAGGCCGGCGCGCAAATCATCCTGGGGAACACCTACCACCTTCAGCTTCGCCCGGGGGCGGAGCTGGTCCGCGAACTTGGCGGCCTGCACAGGTTCATGGGCTGGGAGGGGCCGATCCTGACCGACAGCGGGGGCTTTCAGGTATTCAGTCTCGCAAAAACTCGGCGGATCACGGAGGAAGGAATCGCCTTCCAGTCCCACCTCTCCGGGGAGAAGTTTTTTCTCGGTCCCTCCGAAGCCATGCGAATCCAGACCGATCTCGGATCCGATATTGCCATGGTCCTCGACGAGTGCCCCCCGTACCCGTGCGAGGAAAAGGAGGCGCGGGCGGCTGTCGAGCGGACCGTCCGGTGGGCGGAAGCCTGTCTCCGGCACGCGGGGGAAAGCGGTTTTTCCGGAAACGGCCGGCACCTCTTCGCCATTGTCCAGGGGTCGAGCTACCCGGATTTGCGACGCGAATGCGCGGAGCGGCTCGCAGAGATCGACTTTTCGGGGTTCGCGGTCGGGGGCGTCAGCGTCGGCGAACCCGAAGACGAAATGCTGCGGCAGGTCCGGGCTTCTGTTTCCGCGATGCCGGCGGAGAAACCCCGCTATGCCATGGGGTTGGGGACGCCCCCGCAGATTCTTCGCATGATCGGCGCCGGGATCGATATGTTTGATTGCGTCATGCCGACCCGCCTGGCCCGCCACGGTTCGGCCTTTACCCCGGACGGGGTGCTCAATCTGCGCAATGAGACCTTCCGGCGGGATCCCCGGCCGCTTGTGGAGGGAGTGGACAACTATACCTGCCGGCATTTCAGCCGCGCCTATCTGCGGCACCTGGTGACTGCCGGCGAGATTCTGGGCAGCACGCTGCTGAGTCTGCACAACGTCCACTTTTTCCTCGATCTCACCCGCCGGGCCCGCGAGCATATCGGGAGGGGCGATTTTGCTGATTGGAGCCGGAAATGGTGCGAGCGTTACGAGGCGGGAGAAATCGCGGACGGGTCTTGAAGAATCGCGGTAACGTGCCTTAACTGAAGTTGGATTCCCGCAACAAATCGCCACCTCATTTGTCCGTTGCCATTGAGGCGGCGTTTTGTGTTAGTAGAGTCTCAGTATTTGTGAAAAATGATTTCCAAGATTATTAAGAACCTTTCCGGCCGGCAGCATAGGAAGTTCCTCAAGGAGGCGACTCCGATTGTCCAAAAAGTCAACCGGTTCGAAGAGTCCTATCAGAACCTCTCCAACGACGAACTCCGCAACAAGACGCAGGAGTTCAAGGAGCGACACGCCGCCGGGGAATCCCTCGACAACCTGATGCCCGAGGCGTTTGCCGCCGTGAAGAACGCCGCCCGCCGCATGGTCGGGAGGGAGATCACCGTCTCCGATCACAAATTGACCTGGGACATGGTGCACTTCGACGTGCAGCTGATCGGCGGCTACGCCCTGCACCACGGGAAGATCGCGGAGATGGGCACCGGTGAAGGGAAAACCCTCGTCGCCACCCTCCCGCTTTACCTGAACGCCCTCGCCGGCAAGAATTGCCAGTTGGTGACCGTCAACGACTACCTCGCCCGTCGCGACTCCGAGTGGATGGGCTACCTGTACGAGTTTCTCGGCCTCACCGTCGGATGCATTCAGAATTCCATGCCGCCCAAGGAGCGGAAAGAGATGTACGGGCGCGACATCACTTACGGCACCGCCTCCGAATTCGGATTCGACTACCTCCGGGACAACGGCATGGCCACGAGGAAGGAGGACCAGGTTCAGCGCGATCATTTCTTCGTGATCATCGACGAGGTCGATTCCATCCTCATCGACGAAGCCCGGACCCCGCTTATCATTTCCGGTCCCGCGCCCGTCGACCGGCAGCGGCCGTTCGTCGACCACCGTAACGCGGTCGCCCGCTTGGTTTCCGAACAGAACAACCTGTGTAACCGTTTCATTACCGAGGCGAAGCAGGAGCTGGAAAAGGACGACGGGGACGGGCGTCTGGCCGGCCTGAAAATGCTGCAGGTCAAGCTCGGGATGCCCAAGAACAAGCAGCTGCTCCGGCTGATGGAGATCCCGGAGCACCGCCGCATGCTCGACAAGATCGACCTCGAAATGAACAGCGACTTCAACAAGAAGGTCATGTACGGCCTGAAGGAGGAGCTGTTCTACCTCATCGACGAAAAGCAGCACCAGGCGGATCTGACCGAGAAGGGCCGCGAGCGGCTGCGGCCCGACAATCCCGACGCTTTTGTCATGCCCGATCTTCCGAGCCGGTACATGGAGATCGACGCCTGGGAGGACGCCACCCCTGAAGAAAAGGAAAAGGCCAAGGCCGAGGCCCAGGAAACTTTCGAGAAGATCAGCGAAGACATCCACGTCATCAGCCAGCTCCTGCGCGCGTATTCGCTCTACGAGCGCGATGTCGAGTACGTCGTCCAGGAGGGAAAGGTCGTGATCGTCGACGAGAATACCGGGCGCCTCATGCCCGGCCGCCGCTGGGGCGACGGGCTTCACCAGGCGGTCGAGGCCAAGGAAAACGTCACCATCGAAAAGGAGACCCGGACCTTCGCCACCGTCACCATCCAGAACTACTTCCGTATGTACGAGAAGCTTTCGGGGATGACCGGTACCGCGGAGACCGAGGCGAACGAGTTCTTCGACATCTATAAAATGAAGGTGGTGGTCGTGCCGCCCAACAAGCCCGGCCAGCGGATCGATCTCAACGATGTCATCTACAAGACACGCCGCGAAAAGTACAACGCCGTCCTCGCCGACATCCAGGAGGCCCACGGCAGGGGACAGCCGGTCCTGGTCGGAACGGCGTCGGTGGAGGCCTCGGAGCTCCTCAGCCGGATGATGCGCCGGTCGAACATTCCTCACAACGTTCTCAACGCGAAGTTTCACCAGCAGGAGGCCGAAATCATTTCCCGCGCCGGGATGCGCGGCGCCGTGACCATCGCGACCAACATGGCCGGCCGCGGAACCGACATTAAGCTCGGCGAGGGTATCCAGGATCTCGGCGGGCTCCTGGTGCTCGGTACCGAGCGGCACGAGTCCCGCCGCATCGACCGGCAGTTGCGCGGGCGTTCCGCCCGGCAGGGCGACCCGGGGATGTCCAAGTTCTACGTGTCCCTGGAGGACGACCTGATGCGGCTCTTCGCCCAGTCCGGTCCCATGGCCAAGATCATGGAAAGGGCGATGGGCGAGGGCGAGGACCTCCAGCACCCGCTCCTCAACCGCTCCATCGAATCCGCGCAGAAGAAAGTGGAGCAGCAGAACTACGCCATTCGCAAGCGCCTGCTCCAATACGACGATGTTCTCAGCCAGCAGCGCGAGGTCATCTACGAATTGCGCAACGATGCCCTGCACAGCGAGAAGCCGATCGACATCATTTTCGAAATGATCGACGAAGAGCTCGCCGAGCGCCTCGTCGAAGCCGGCTATGGAGGCAAGAATATTCCGGGCGCCACCGAGGTGGAGAACTTCGTCGGCTGGGTCAACACCCACTTCCCCGTCGCCCTCAAACAGGAGGAACTCGGGGGAAAATCCGAACAGGACGTCCTTTCCCTCGTCAAGGAGCGCATACACAAAGCCTATGAGATCAAGTGCTCGGTCGAGAATCCGGACGCCATCCTCATGCTCGAGCGTTACGTCCTTCTCCGGGGCATCGACCGGCACTGGCAGCAGCACCTGACCGAAATGGAGGAGCTGCGCCGCAGCATCGGCCTCCGCGGTTACGGGCAAAAGGATCCGCTCATGGAATACAAGAGCGAGGCCTACAAGTTCTTCGAGGAGCTCATGGACAATGTTCGCCGGGACATTTGCACCGGTCTCTTCCGTTCGGCCAGCAACATCAAGGCGTTCGAAAGCATGCTCTCCAGCCTTTCGCGCAACGCCCGGGTCCAGGGGCCCGGCACCGAAAGCGAGACCGAGACCGGAAGCGGAATTCGGCAGACCGCGGCCACCTATTCCGGGGGCGGTTCCGGCAGAAAAGACGTCAAGCTTCCCAAGCCGATCCCAAAACGCGAAGGCCCGAAGGTCGGCCGCAACGACCCCTGCCCCTGCGGCAGCGGCAAGAAATACAAGAAATGCTGCGGCGCCCTGCAGTCGGCGTAGGAGTGATTTCAGGCCGCGATAATCCGTGACTCCGGAACGCCTGAAGGCAGCAATCGCAAGTCCGGGAGATCCCGCTACAGGCCTCATCCGCTTCGCGTGGCCGGCACTCGCCGGCGTCCTTACGGCGTTTCTCACCGTCATTGCCTTTCCGCCTTTCAACGTCGCGGAGGCCGCGTACGTTTTCGCCGTGCCGGCCCTCCTGTGGTTGTGGCGGGGACCGTCGTTCAGGCAGGTGTTGCTCGTGCTTTCCCTCAGTCATTTCGCCGTCTGGTTGATTCTTATCTACTGGCTGCGGCATGTCACTTACCCCGGATTCGTGTTTCTGGCGGCGGTGCTCGGGCTCTACGCCACGGTCTGGTATCTGGCGGCCTGGTGGGCCCTGCCGAAATTGCGGGACCGGGAGTGGCGACACCGGGTGATCGTTCTGACCGGCCTCGCCGGGCTCTGGGTCGTTCTGGAATGGATACGGTCATTCTTCCTGAGCGGTTTTCCCTGGTTGACCCTGGCCGCCAGCCAATGGGAACGGCCGCTCCTGCTCCAGGTGTCCGCCTGGACCGGCGCCTACGGGCTGTCGTTTGTATTCATTTTCTTCAACCTGGCCCTGTCGTCGTACTTCGACCGGATCATGCGTTTCTACCGTCAGGGCTGGCGTCGTCTGGCACCGGAGTTCTACCTGGCTTTGGCCCTCCTGATGGCGGTGGGGTTCGGTTTTTACCGAATCAGCATCGCTCACGGCCAGGAACGGGAGTCGATGTTCCGGGCCGGCATTGTCCATCCCGATATTCCGCAGGATATCAAGTGGGATCGTGAGTACGCCGATAAGATTCTCGGCGTGCTGGAACGCGAAACCCGCCTGCTCGCGGGCCTGGGGCCGGACCTGGTCGTCTGGCCCGAGGCGGTGACCCCGTTCCCGCTCGTCGGCGGGCCCTACATCGGTCCATGGATCCGGGATTTGGCCGCCGACCTGGACGCGCCGCTTCTTATCGGTTCGATGGCGGACGCATCCGGGAGCGGTGCCGGGGAACCGGTCTGGCGTAACGCGGCGTTTGTGGTCGATCCCAACGAAGGGATTCGTCCCGATTACTACAGCAAGCGCAAACTCGTTCCGTTCGGCGAGTACATTCCCCTGCACTCACTCTGGCCCTGGATGTCGCGCATCGTTCCCATCGGTGGCAACATTGCTCCGGGCGAGTCCGACGCGCCGCTCGTAATCCGGGCCGGCGGGAACGACTGGGCCGCCGGGGTTCTTATCTGCTACGAGGACGTTTTTCCCGGCCTCGCCCGCCGCACGGTCCGGGAAGGTGCCGATTTCCTCGCCGTGATCAGCAACAACGCCTGGTACGGAAAAGAAGGCATGCCGTCCCAACACGCCGCCCACTCCGTGCTCCGGGCTGTCGAAACCCGCCGGCCGGTCATCCGCAGCACAAACCAGGGCTGGAGCGGTTGGATCGACGAATACGGGAATCCGCGCGAAGTGATGCGCGACCGGGACGGCAGTCTTTTCTTCCGCGGAGGGAAAGTGAGCGAACTGCACCGCGACCCCTACTGGGCAGGCCGCCCCAGCTTTTACGTCCGCTACGGCGATTGGTTCGTCGCCGTTTCCGGCCTTTTCCTGCTCCTGGCCTTCGCCCGTCAGCGGCTGACTCGCGACGACAAGCAATCCTGAGCGCCCCGCGATAACGGCCTCCGTCAACCTAATTTGCTCGAAATTCCCCGGGAGGTGGCTTGTCCTTGAAAAAATGGCGATGCATTGATGATCGGAGAGCAATTCATATTCAGCCTGGGCGTGATCGTTGTCGCGGCGGTGGTGTTCTCCCTGGGGGCGCGTGCGGCCCGGGTACCCTCGATCGTTGCCTACATCCTGGCCGGGATTGTTCTCGGGCCGGCGGCCGGATTGCTCGAGTTTTCGCATGCCCTCGAACTGATCGCCGAGGTAGGAATCGCGTTGCTCCTGTTTCTCGTCGGCCTGGAGTTGAGTTTCGACAAGATCAAGGTCGTGGGACGGGTGGCCGTGGCGGCGGGGATCGGTCAGGTGATTTTTACCGCCGCGGGCGGATTCGTGGTTTCCTGGCTGCTGGGATTCGACCTGATGGAGTCGCTGTTTCTGGCCACGGCCCTGACCTTCAGCAGCACGGTCGTGGTGGTGAAACTGCTCGACCAGAAGGGCGATCTCAACTCGGTCTACGGACGTATTGCGGTCGGGATCTTCCTCGTCCAGGACATCGTGGTCATTATCGTCTTGACCTTTCTGGCCGGTATCGGAAGCGCGGATACAATCGAGCTGAGTACCTCGCTGGTCGGCCTGGGAAAAGCGTTCGGCGGCATGACGCTGCTTTTGGGGGTGGTCCTGGTGGCGTCGCGGTATCTCCTGCCGCGACCCTTTGCCTGGGCGGCGCGCTCCCCCGAAACGATCTTAATATGGAGTCTGTGCTGGTGTTTCGTGATCGTCGCGGGGGCCGAAGTAATGGAGCTCTCCCTTGAGATCGGGGCCTTTATCGCCGGCCTCAGTCTCGCCCAGCTGCCCTACAACGACGATTTGCGCCGGCGGGTGCACCCGTTGATGAACTTTTTCAT
>PWMU01000102.1 GCA_003558065.1 Opitutia bacterium
CGATGCGGACGGTTTGGCCGAGCGTGTGCCGGGTGGCGAGGAGGTCGCGCGCCCGGTGGACGCCGATCACGCAGACGCCCGCGTGCTGGTCGATGTCCTGCTGGCGGAGGATGCGGCCGGCCAGGAGCTGGCGGTCGACCACGTCGAACCAGCCGGGAGTGGTGCCCACCACCCGCACCTCGCGGGCGCGTTCGCCCAGGCGGGCCTCCTCGCGGGCGAATTTGGCGGGAACGGTCTGGGTAACGGAGGGGAAAGTTTCGTTGACGCGATCGAAATCGTCGTAGGTCAGTCCGTACATGAGCATACGGGCCCGTTGGCCGCCTCCCGAGCCGCCTTCATCCTCCTGGGGCTTGACCGATTGAATCAGGATGTTGTTGGACCCGAGCCGTCGGATCTGATCCATGGCCTCCTGGCCGGCGCCTTCGCCAACCGACAGCATCGCTACGACACTGCCCACCCCGAAGACGACCCCGAGCATGGTTAGGAGGGACCGGAGCTTGTGGAGCATCAGGCTTTTGATGCCCAGACCGACCTGTCGGATTATCGGGTGTTGTGCCATGGTTTCAGAGATCGCCATTGCAGCGAGTGGCGCACGGTGGAGGGGCGAGGCGTAAACCCGCTCCTGCGGGAATGAGATTTGATGAGAATTCCGGCATGGTTAGTTGGTCATGATCCGGTCGATCTTACCGTCCAGCATGTGAAGCTGGGACTGGGCGTGGGCGGCGACGTCGGCTTCGTGGGTGACCATGATGAGGGTGCGGCCCTCGGCGTTCAGGTCCTGCAGCATTTTCATGATCTGTTTTCCGGTGGCGGAGTCGAGGTTCCCGGTCGGTTCGTCGGCGAGCAAAATGGGGGGGTCGTTGGCGAGGGAGCGTGCGATGGCGACGCGCTGCTGCTGGCCGCCGCTCAGCTCGGTCGGCCGGTGCTGGAGGCGATCGCCCAATCCGACCAGATTCGCCAGTTCGGCGGCCCTGTCCGAGGCGTCTTCCGGGTCCCAGCCCAGATAGAAGAGGGGCAGCTCGATGTTTTCCCGGACGGTGAACTGGGGGATCAGGTTGAAACTCTGAAAAATGAAGCCCAGGCGGCGCAGCCGGAGTTCGCTCAGCCTGTCGTCGTCCAGGTCCGCGATGTCCTGTCCGTCGATGAGGCAGCGACCGGTGGTCGGCCGGTCCAGGCAGCCGATCAGATTGAGGAGCGTGCTTTTGCCCGAACCGCTGGGACCCATGAGGGACCAGAATCCGCCCCGTTTGATCCGGATCGAGACGCCGTCCAGAGCCCTCACTTCGGATTCTCCCATGGGGTAGATTTTGGTGAGATTCTCCAATTCGACCGCGGCGCCGGAGAGCTCGGAAGCAGCTGCTTTGGCGGAGGCCGGATGGTTGTCGGGTGATGGTGTCGTCACAGTTGCCGTTCAGTCGGCGGAGGAAGCGGATTCCCCCCCCCTGTTCTCGCCGCGTGTTTGCCGTTCGTTCGCGGCATTCCCTTCAATGGCGGACCGGTCCCCGTTGGCTTCTTCAGCCGGCATTTCCCGGGCCCGGCCGCTCGGCCGCTCGGCCATTTCCATGGGCGGAGTGAGCAGGACGCGCTCGCCCGGCTCGAGGCCGCTCTTCACGTGCACCATGCGGTTGTTGTCGAGGCCGGTTTCGATTGGCCGCGGAATCCGTTCGCCGTTGGGGCCCGGAACAAAAACGGTGGGTTTGCCGTCGACCCGGAGCACGGTCTGCACCGGGACGTGGATGACTTCGTTGTGTTCCTCGACGATGATTTCGGCGGTGCAACTCATTCCCGGCCGCAGGCCCAGTGTGTTGCCCTCGATACGCACGGAGGTCTGATAAAGCTTGAGGTCGGGGTTCAGCCAGCGGCTTTGTGGATCGGGCATGATGGCGATACGGGTCACCGTTCCGTAGTAGGTCCGCCCCGGCAGCGAGTCGGTGGTCAGAACGACCTCCATGCCGCTGGCGATCTTGTCGAGGGCCGATTCGTGGACGCTGATGTCCGCCATCATGGCGTCGCCGCGGGAGAGTTCGATGATCTCTTCGCGCTGGCTGACTTCGGAACCCACCTCGTAGGGTTCGCGACTGCCGCGGCGGGTGGTGGTCGCATGAACGACCATGCCGCTCGACGGGGCGTAAATCCTGCATTTTTCGATCTGGTCGCGGATTTGTTCCAGGCGGTCCTTTTCGCGCTGGAAAGTCAGGTCCCGTGAACGAAGCTGGGCCTTCGCGTCCACCAGGGCGGATTCGCCTTCGTGCCTGGCCTTGGTGACCGCGAACAGGCGTTGTTCCACCTGGCTGACCAGTTCGGCGATGCGCCGCCTGTAAGTGAAGCGCATGAGCAGGCGCAGTTCGTTCTCGGCGACCTCGACCTCGAGGCGGCGGCGTTCGGCGTCGAGCTCGTCACTGCGCAGGTCGCCCTCGCTGATGTATTCCTCGGCGGCGAGCCTGCGGGAGCCCTCGAGGTATTCCACGGCGCGCCCGTATTCCGCCCGGGCGAGAGTCAGATTGTTGAGCGCCCGTTGAAGGTCCAGTTTGTACTGTCCTTCGAGGTGGGTCATCAGTTGATCGAGGGTTTCTTCGAGCTCCTCCTCATCCGCCAACGGATCTTCCTCCGGAACGAGTTCTTCCTCGGGAAGCAACTCATCCGTTTCGCCGGGAATCTCATCGGTCCCGGGATGAACGTGTATGGTGCCGGCTTCAGCCACGAGGGCGTGCAGATTGCGGCCCTCGAGGGCTACCATGATCTCATCGGTGGAGGCGTCTGTATCGATGGCGAGTTCCTTGCGCAGATCGACCCCGGAAAACTCTTCGAGGTCGAGCAGGGCGAGTTCGAGGTCCACCCGGGCCGCCTGGCGGTCGGACCGTCCCTGTTGTTCGGTAATGCTGACGGCTTCCCGCGCGTTAATGAAATTGGATTCGGCCTGTTCGACCTGGATTTCCTGATCGAGCAGGAGGTCGCGCAGATCGCTGTCGTCCAATTCGACCAGCAAGTCGCCCTCCTCGACCATCTCGCCTTCGTCGACGATATGGAGAATGGTCGTTCGCCCTTCCACCTCGTTTCGCAGGGTTATGGTATCGGCCCCGCGAAAGGTGCCTTCAGCGGCCACGCTGATGGTGAGCGGGCCGTGACGGGCCGCGAAGAGCTCGGATTCGGGAATTCGTTCGCCGCTTCCGCCGCCGGCGCCGACGGCGACGAAGATCAGGGAAACGGCGACCAGGGCCAGGGCCGGTACCATCCACCACCAACGCAGCAGCCCGCGGCGGTTCTTATTGTTCTTCGTTTTCCGTGAATTCGTATTCATGATACAACCCTTCTTCGTCGACCTGGAGGACGCCCAGGTCGCTTTGCAATTCAAGTTCCGCGAGGCGGTAGGAGATCATCGCACCTGTAAACGCGTTCTGGGCGGAGAGCAGGGCCTCTTCAGCTTCCAGCAAGTCCCGCATTCGGAAGCCGGGGCGACCCAGTTCCAGGAGAATCCGGGCCGATTCGACCCGTCGTTCGGCGACGCGCACGGCCAGTTCCTGGATCCGGTAGTTTTCGCGCTCCTCCTGAAGGCTCCTCAACTGGTCCCTCAGGGAGAGCTTGATCCGGTCTTCGAGGTCCTGGACATCACGTGTGGAGGATTCAAGGCGAATGTAGCTTTCCCGGTAGAGATTTCGTTCCGCGGTGCGTTCGAGAGGAAGCTCCAGTTGGAGGCCGGCACTGTAGGCCCCATCGCCGGGCCGCAGGTGGCCGTCGGCGGCGGTCGCGGTCGCGATGGAACGACGTTCACCGAAGGCGGCGTCGCCGGTCAGGTTAAGCTGGGGAAGGAGGCCGTTGGCGGCGACGATAACCCGCCGCTGGGCGTCAAAGACGCGTCCGTGTTCGGTCCGGAGGTCGAGCCGGTGGTCAAAGGCGAGTTCGACGGCGCGCCGTTCCTCCATTTCGAAGGGGCCGCCGTTGCGTTCGTCCGGCATCAGATCCTCCGGATCCTCGCCCGGGTCCGGCGTTTCGGTTTCACCCAGGCGCTCGCGGACGATTTCGGATACTTGTTCGAGCTCTCCGGGTTCGAGGGTGATGCGGGAGTCCGGGGGGATCCCCAGCAGCATCTTGAAGCTGTCCATGGCCCGGGCGACGTTGTTTTCGGCGGCGATCAAGCGCTCGCGGGCGGAAAGCTCGCTCTGACGCGCCTGATCGAGGTCGATGATCGTGAGCCTTTCCTCGCGGTACAGGGCTTCGGAGCGGCGGCGGTTTTCGACCTGACGATCAAGATTAGCCTGGGCGTTGCGGACGGCGTCCATGGTTCGCAGGAGGCCGAAGTAGTCCCCGGCCACATCGATGGCGAAGGTGCTCTTGAAGCGCTCGAATGACCAGAGGGCGTAAATGATGTTCCGTTCCGCCTGGGTGAGCGGTTCGGTGACAATGTGCCGGCCGGCGCCCCGAAGCAGCGGGATCGTGGCCGAGGCATCGAAAAACAGGCCCGTCGAGGAGGCGCGGGGGCTGGACAGCAGCCGCGCGACGTCGATTCCGATACGGGTGGACAGTTGAGCGCCGCTCTCCAGGCGCCGGTCCAGGCCCGCTTCAGCGGTTCCTTCGACACCGGTCGTGTGGGTGCTCTGGTCGGTCCCGACGAGCCCCTCCAGCATCCCGCGATAAGTATTTCTGAACTGCTGGCGTTCCAGGTCGAGATCGAGGGCGGTCAGGAACACGTTCTCCTTCTGCGATTGGAAGCTGCGATTATTGGCGGCGGCCACCTGGAGCGCTTCGATGAGGCTCAACTCGATGAGGTCGTCAAGGGGGGCCTGCCCGGCATTCTCGTCCGGCGGTCTTCGCAGAAGCAGATCGTCTTCCGGCCAATGCTCCGGAGGTTCGAGAGCGTCGGTTCCGATCGACGCGTCGCCGGAAACCTGAAGCCCCTGGGCTTCAATCAGCCGGCGGCGAAGCGTTTCGGCCGGGGTTTCTATAAAAAAGGGCTCGGTACGTCCGAGAGCTTCCTCCTGTTTGCCTTCGAGGATCTCGTAAGCGGTATCATCGGCTTTTTCGAGCGACCGTGAGGATTGGCATCCGGCGAGAACCGCACACAGCAAGACCGTGAGCCCGGCCGCCAAAGGCCGTGAAAACATTCGGAATGAGTTGGAATTGCGGTGGTATCGTTTCAAAAAGAATCTCGTGGGTTGGAGGCGCCGATCAAGACGGGGGTTGCGGGTTCGGCAATCCCCCGCCCGGGAATCTGTCGGGCTTCGCCGACACGCACGCTGCTAGTTGCCCGGCCCTCCGCCCCGGCGGCCGCCGCGTCCAAACATATTGCGAACCCGGTCGGCGTCGCCTTCATCAAAATCGGGATGCTCGGAGATGGTCTCGCTGGCGTACTCATGCAGGAGGCCGAGTTCTTCACGCAGTTCGCGTCCCCGGGATCGCAGCTCTTGAAACTGTTCCGAGTCGCGGTCCGCATCGCGCATAGCCCGGCGAAGATCCCGCATCTCTCCGCGCAGTTCGTTGAAGTGTTCGCTGATTTCCCGAAGCTCGGGGGAATCTTCGGCGGCCGCCTCCCACTTTTCGCGGAATTCCCTCCATTCAGCCCTGCGTTCTTCACGCCGTTCCCGCCATTCAGTGCGGCGTTCATCCTCATCACTGGTATCGGCGACCTCTTCGGTCGAGCCGTGGTTGCTGCGGCGGGTTGTCAATCCGATTTGACGTTCGACCTCACCGTGGCGAAGCGTGAGCAGGTTGGTTTCGTCATCGAATTCCACCGCCTGGATTTCGTTGCGGGTCTCGCCGGTCTGAATCCAGAAGGTACGGTCTGCCTCCGGGTCGTGAAGGCTGAACATCAGTTCCCCGGGCAGACTGACAATCGAACGCAGTTCGATTTGTTCAAGGTGCTTGGAAACCGGGACCTCTTGCTCCCGGCCACCGGTGTCATTCGCGTGAGCGACCAAAGCTGTCAATAGAAAGGCTCCGAGGACCAGCCCCCCTGTTGTGAGGGCCTGGAAGTATCCGGAACGGGGGAGAGATTGATTTTCCATGGGATTCGATTTCTACTGGTTCACGTGCGGGGCCGGAATGGCCTGTTCGTAAAGGTGCTACCTTATCCTAACCGGTAATCACCGGGAAGTCCAAAAAGTTGCAGAATAGGGGCCGATTTTCCCAGGGAGCGGGAGCGTCGTTCGATCCGGCTTGCGTGCGCACGGCTTATGGTGAATAACGTGATCTGATGAGGCAGCCTCGAATATACCCCCAACCGAAGCGTTTTCGCGCCATCCTGTTGGTGCTGCTGCTGGCGGGTTCAGGTACCGGCATCCCCGCAACCGGCGCTTCCAACCCCGATCCCGATATGACGGATTCACCGATTCAGTTCCCCGCCGGTTTTAATCGCGGGGCTTTTTTGGCGTTGCTTGCTCCGGAACACCCCCGGCTGTTCGGATCTGAAGAGGACTGGCGAAGAATCCGGGAATCGCTTTCGGAGAGTTCCGAACTCCAGATCGTCGCGTCGGCCCTGACTGAGGCGGCGGAAGCGATGCTTGACATGCCGCCGTTGGAAAGGGAAATGACCGGGCGCCGCCTGCTGGGGGTTTCGAGGGAAGTGCTCAAACGGACCTTTACCCTGGGTGTGGCGCACCGACTGACCGGCGAGGCGAAGTACCGCGATCGTCTGCTCGATGAACTGCTCCAGGCGGCGTCGTTTTCGGACTGGAATCCCTCCCATTTCCTGGATGTCGCGGAGATGACCCTGGCGGTCGCGGTCGGTTATGACTGGTTATACCACGAGATTTCTGAAAAGGAACGCGCGATCCTTCGCGAAGCGATCGTTGAGAAAGGGTTGAAACCCGGAACCGGGGATCACTGGTGGAAGTCCCGCGACAACAATTGGAACCAGGTGTGCTATGGCGGGATGGTTGCGGGTGCGCTGGCGGTGGGCGACCACGAGCCGGAACTGGCGGTTGAATTGCTTCGCGACACCTTCTCCGGCATTCATCTGCCCCTGGATGCCTACCGGCCGGACGGTGCTTATCCGGAAGGCCCCACGTACTGGAGTTACGGGACCCATTACCAGGTGATTCTGCTCTCGGTTCTGAAGTCCGCCCTGGGCACGGCCTGGAACCTGGAGAACTATCCGGCGTTCCGGGAAAGCGCCGAGTACATCAATCTGATGATCGGTCCAAGCGGGAGGTTCTTCAACTACGCCGACGGACATGAGCGTGTGCGTTCGATGCCCGCGCTGCATTGGTTTGCTTCCGGGGCAGGGAATCCGGTGCTGGACGCCGGGCCGCGCGAGCGCCTGAACGAGGAAGGGGCGGGATTTTTCGACGCGGCCGGTTCCGCGAACCGGTTTTTCCCGCTCACGATGCTGTGGCTCGATCCGGAGGTCGCGCAAAAAGAGGAGAGGGAACTGCCCCTGCACTGGCTGGGCGAGGGCCCGAATCCGGTGGCGGTTCATCGGAGTTCCTGGAAGGACGAGGCGCTGTATTTTGCCTTCAAGGGCGGTTCGCCGTCGGTGAACCATGGACACATGGACATCGGTTCGTTCGTGTTGGACTGGAAAGGGGTCCGCTGGGCGACCGACCTCGGGGCGCAGGGGTACGAATCGCTTGAATCGATAGGAATGGCGATCTGGGACCGCAGTCAGGACTCCGATCGCTGGAAGGTTTTCCGGCTGAACACCTTCAGCCACAACACCCTGGTCATCGACGAACAACAGCAGCTTGTCGACGGCTTTGCTCCGGTCGCGGAATTCTCGGATGCGCCCGCGGCGCCATTCACTGTTTTGGATATGACCGGGGTTTACCGCGATTCGGTGGAAAGGGCCTTGCGGGGCGTACGGCTGCTGGCGGGCGAAAGCCTTCTCGTTCACGATGAATTGTCGGGGTTTGGCGCGGACCAGAGCGTTCGCTGGGGGATGGTGACCCGGGCCGAAGTGGAGTTGGAGGGGCGCCGGGCGGTCCTCAGCCTGAACGGTGAAACGATTTATGCCACCCTCCTTGAGCCCGAAGGAGCCGAGTTCGAAATCGTTCCCACCGATCCGCCGCCCAACGAGTTTGATGTTGCGAACCCCGGCACCCGCATGCTGGCTTTTTTCGCGAGCGGCGGCGAAGAGCCCCGGGCCCTTCGGGTCGTGTTTTCCGGGGAGGATGTGCCGACCGAAAAGCTGGAGGAGAGGGTCCTTGGGCTGGGTTCGCCGGCGGATTGGAAGAACTCGGCTTCCCTGGACTAACCGGGTACAAGGATGGATCAACACCATGACCTTTGCCTCCCTCCTTCGTGCCGGTCTCTTAGGCCGGCGGTCTCTTCCCCTGACCTTGCTGTTTGCGGCGGGCTCGCTCCTGCCGGTTTCCGCCAGTGATGCGGATGAAGAAGCCCCGTCGGGGCGTCCGTTTGCGCTGGAGAAAGGCGAGAGGATCGCCATTCTGGGGAACGCGTTCGCCGACCGCATGCAGCACGCGGGGTACCTGGAGACCTTAATCCACGCGCATCACCCCGATCACGACCTGGTTTTCCGCAACCTCGCCGCCGCCGGCGACGAAGTCGGAACCTGGTTTCGATCGGACAATTTCGGCTCGCGCGAGCAATGGCTGGACCGGGTCGAGGCCGACGTCGTGTTCGCGTTTTACGGCTTCAACGAATCAACCCGCGGAGATAAAGGTCTCAACCGCTTCCGGACGAGCCTGGAGTCGTTTATCGAATCGACCCGGGTACGCGGAGGCGCGAAGGAGGGAAGCCGCCGTCTCGTCCTGTTCTCGCCGGTCGCCGGCGAGCGCCACCTCGATCCCGATTTTCCCGACCCCGCGGAGAACAACCGGAACCTTTCGGCGTATGCCGCGGTGATGGAGGAGGTGGCCGCAGCGAAGGGGGTGCCTTTGGTCGACCTCTTGACGCCCTCGAAGGCGATGTTCGCGAGGGCCGCGGACGCAGGCGAGTCTCTCACTGTGAACGGGCATTACCTCAAAGACGAGGGTTACCGCCGCCTCGCGCCTGTGACCTTTGAGGAGCTCTTTGCCGTGAAGGCGCCTTCGGGCGATCCGGAGGCGCTCCGGCGGGCGGTGCTGGAGAAAAACCTGCAGTGGCACCGGCGCTACCGGACCATCGACGGCTACAATGTTTACGGGGGACGGTCGGCCCTCGCTTACAAACCCGGGGAGCCCGGGTTTATCTACGACCGTGATCCGCCCGACCCGAAAGTTTCCAACTATCGGGTGATGCAGGAGGAAATGGCGCAGCGCGACGTCATGACGGCCAACCGCGATGCGCGCATCTGGGCGATGGCCCGGGGAGAGAACCGGGAGGTCGACGATTCCAACCTGCCTCCCGTCACGCCCGTTCCGACCAACAAGCCGGGTCCGGAAGGCGACGGGTCGCACGTGATCCTCGACGGCGAAGAAGCTATCGCGAAAATGACCCCCCATCCCGGAACGAGGGTCAATTTGTTCGCGGACGAACAGCGCTTTCCCGAACTGGTCAATCCGGTCCAGATCGCCTGGGATACACGGGGTCGTCTCTGGGTGGCGGCCTGGCCCGAATACCCGTCACGCCGGCCCACCAGCGAAACCGGCGACCGGCTGCTGGTTCTCGAGGATACCGACGGGGACGGCCGCGCCGACGAGATGACCGTCTTTGCCGACGACTTGAACGCTCCCACCGGGTTTCAGTTTTACCGGGACGGCGTCCTTCTCGTCCAGGCGCCGGACCTGTGGTTTCTGCGCGATACGACCGGCGACGGGAAAGCCGACTGGAAGGAACGGGTCCTCATGGGGCTGGATTCGGCGGATTCGCACCATACCGCAAACGCCCTGGCCTACGATCCCGGCGGAGCCATTTACCTGAGCGACGGGGTCTTTCACCGGACGCAGGTAGAGACGTTTCACGGACCGGTACGCAACCGCGACGGGGCCATTTACCGGTTCGAACCCCGAACCGGCCGCTTCGAAACCTTCATCGCCTACGCCTTCGCCAACCCTCACGGGCGCGTATTCGACCGTTGGGGCAACGGACTTGTAACCGACGCGACGGGGAATCATACCTATTTCGCCCCCGCTTTCAGCGGACGGCTGGATTTCGAACACGGCAAGCACCCCCCGATGAAAACCTTCTGGGACCGACCCGCCCGGCCGGCCTCAGCCACGGGGATTCTGAGCAGCCGCCATTTCCCCGAAGCCTTTCAGGGGAATTTTCTCAACCTGAACGTCATCGGCTTCCAGGGGATTTTCAACGTGGAGGTCCATGAGGAGGGCTCCGGATTGCGCGGCGAGACCCGGGAGCCCCTGCTGCGCTCGGACGATCCGAACTTCATTCCGAGCGATGTCAAAGTCGGACCGGACGGGGCCGTGTATTTCAGCGACTGGCACAATCCGATCGTGGGTCACATGCAGCATCATTTGCGCGATCCCAGCCGCGACCACCGGCACGGACGGATTTACCGCATAACCCACAAAGACCGCCCGCTTCTGGAGCCGCCGCCGATTCACGGAGCCCCGGTTTCCGACCTGCTCGAGCTCCTCAAAGAGCCCGAGGATTCCGTCCGCCGACTGGCGAAGATCGAACTGGAGAATCGTGACCGTGACCGGGTCGTCGCCGCCCTGGACGAGTGGATCCGGAATCTGGATACCGGGCATCCGCAGCACGAGCATCACCTGATGGAGGCGCTTTGGGTCCGGCAGTGGCAGAACGCGGTCGACCCGGAACTGCTCGACCGCCTGCTTGCCTCTCCCGAACCGCGCGCCCGGGCCGCGGCGGGACGGGTCCTTTGCTACTGGCGCGATCGCGTGCCCGGGGCGCTGGAGCGGTTCCGGAGGCTGGCCCGCGACGAGCATCCCCGGGTCCGGCTCGAAGCGGTCCGGGGAGCCAGTTTCTTCCGCGAGCCCGAGGCCGCGGAGGTGGCGCTGGAGGTGCGGGCGAAGCCGATGGACGATTACCTGGAGTATGCCTTGGCCCAAACCTTGCGCCAGCTCGAGACGTACCTGGACGACGCCGGCCGGGAAGCCGATTTCGCGACGAGCGTCAGCGCGGAGCATCCGGCGCACGGGACGGCGGAATCCGACGAAACCGGGCTCCCCGTGTTCGTGGTGCGTGCGGTTCCCGGGGAGATGCGCTTCGATACGACCCGGATCGTCGTGGAACCGGGGGAATCCTTCGAACTGGTTCTGGAGAATCCCGACCTGATGCCCCACAATCTGGTGATCGTGGAGCCGGGGACGCGCGAAACCATCGGCCGCCTGGCCGACCGGATGGGCCCCGGCGAACTTGATGCGGAGGGCCGCAGCTACGTGCCCGACCGGCCGGAGGTGATCGCGGCGACCCACATGCTCGAAACCGGCGAGTCCGAAACTCTCCGGGTGACCGCCCCGGAGACGGAAGGGGTTTATGAATTCGTCTGTACTTTCCCCGGTCACTGGTCTGTGATGTGGGGCGAATTGATCGTAAGCGGCGAGGCGGAGGCCCGCCGGAACTGAGAGGGTATTGATGGTTAATAGGCGAATATATTTATCGTCATCAATTTTTCAGATTTTCTTTTGTGGCGTCGCCGCTTGCGGCGGCCCTCGAGGCACCGGCACGCGCGAGCGCGGACGCCACATGAGTGCCGCTACCGCAGTCTGATTTTCGCAGAACTTGATGACGGGGAGTATCAAAGCCGTGGGCCGACGCAATGAGAAGGAAAAATATGTGTCATTGGATTCAGAATACGATATTCCCGGGAACGTGCCTCGCGGCGGGAATGCTGATGATCGGACTGATGCCCGCAGCGGCGAACGCCGACACCGCGGCGACGCGCGAGCGCCCGCACGTGGTGTTTGTCACGGGCGACGAGGAATACCGCTCGGAGGAGAGTATGCCGATGCTGGCGCGGATCCTGAAGAACCGTTACGGCTTCGAGGTCACCGTATGCTACGCGCTCGACGAGGACGGGGTGATCGACCCGAACCGGCCGGACCATATCGGGGGATTGGAGGCTCTGAAGGAAGCGGACATGATGATCATGAAGACCCGGTTCCGCCGGCTCCCGGACGAACAGTTGCGGTACATCACCGACTTTGCCGAATCCGGCAAGCCGATGGCGGGATTCCGGACCGCGACCCATGCGTTTCGCTACGGCGAGGAACATCCCCGGCACCCGATGGACAGCGAGTGGCCGAAGGAGGTTTTCGGCCAGCGCTGGATCAGCCATCACGGGGGGGCGAACTCGACCGACGTCGAGCTGATCGAGGAACGGAGACACCATCCCGTCCTGCGGGGGGTTCGCCCGTTTCACGCGCGCAGTTGGCTCTACCACGCGCTGCCGCTGCACGAGAACGCCGAGCCGCTCCTTGTCGGCCGGGCGGTCGAAGGCGCGAAGCCGGGAGGCGAGCCTTTCGGCGACCCCCACCCGGTTGCCTGGACCCATCGCTACGAAGGAGAACACGGCACCGGCCGGGTCTTTTTCACCACGCTGGGGCATCCCTTCGATTTTTTCGACGAATCGATGCGCCGGCTCGCCCTCAACGGTTTCTTCTGGGCGCTGGGCATGGAGGCGGAAATCCCGGAGGAGGGACTCGACGCGGACCCGGTCGGCGACTACGATCCCAACGACGCCGGTTTCGGCGACAAGTATAAACAAAACCTGAGGCCGGAGGACATTCCCCTGACGATTGAATGATCCCACTTCGGAAAAATCAGGACCTCCGGGAGCCCGAAGAAAAAAGACTGTGGCCAGATTCGAGGGAGATCTCCTCCTGATC
>PWMU01000168.1 GCA_003558065.1 Opitutia bacterium
AGTCAGGGTCGAAGGTCTCCAGCCCGTAGCCGTGACCGATGAAGCCGCGACCGTGGGGCAGGCGGTCGACGGTGCCGCACGCAAGATGAGGCGTTCCCTGGACAGCACGCTTGGAAAGCGGAAGAGCCACTGAGGTTACCGGCCAGCACCGATCGCCGTTGGCCAATGGTGACCTGTCGAAAAGCGGATGAAACACCCTGGAGATCCTGGTACTAACGAAGTGGGCCTGCAGCCCGTTCCGGACCTGGGCGGGCGCTTTCTGGCGTTGCTCGCCGAGGCTACATATCCCTGTGTGGGCGCCAAGTCCGCTTTGGCCCGTGGCTCGATCGAGACTCATGAGTTCGGCGCTCTAGGGGATCCCGGCAATGACCGGGCGATCCTGGATGGCCTTTCTCGATTCGTTGCCCTGATCGAGGCCAGTGCTTGCAACGAGGACATCGTGCACTCTTATGTCGCCCTGTTCAGTGGCCCAGGCGATATGAGCGAGCTTCGTTTCGAGTCCTTGATGTGGGCGCAGTTGTGGCGAATCCACAAGCTGGACATTCTGGCGGGCAATCCTCCCGCCGACGATGTCAACAGCGATAGTGACAGCCCGCTGTTCAGCCTGAGCATAGCAGGGCATCCGTTCTTTGCCATTGGGCTTCACGCGAACGCTTCGCGCCTCGCCCGGCGGTTTTCCAACCCGGTATTGGTGCTCAATTCCCACCGCCAGTTCGAGAAGCTAAGAAAGGACGGACGTTTCGAGAAGATGCAAGTGGCCACTCGAGCACGCGATATCGCCTTGCAAGGATCCCAGAATCCCAATCTGGCGGATTTTGGAGAAGTGAGTGAGGCCAGGCAGTACAGTGGCCGTGAGGTTGAAGCCAACTGGAAATGCCCATTCCATTTCAAGGAGAAGCCGTGAACACGGACGTACCGACGGTGAGAATATCTCCCTGCTCCGCGCAGGCGGTCGAGCTTGGCCCTGGAGACGAACTGGTGGTGATCGATCCCGAAGGCCAGCAGGTAAGCGATGTGGTCGCATTCGGGAATCCGGATCATGGGGAGTATCTGTCTTCAGGGCGCTCTCTTGACTATGCCTCACGACTTTGGCTGACGACGGGCGACGTACTCTACTCGAACCGTAGCCGGCCAATGTTCACCATCATGGAGGATACCTGCGGTCGACATGACTTCACTTTGACACCTTGTTCGAAAGACACCTTCAGGATCATATACGGGGAGCACGAGGGTCGTCCGGGCTGCGAGGGCAATCTGGCGGCGGCACTGGCCCCTTACGACATCGGTGTCGATCGCATTCCCATCGCATTCAATGCGTTCATGCATGTGTCGATCGATGCCACAACGGGGGAGTTCGGCGTTCTTCCTCCGCTCAGCAAAGCCGGGGATTTCGTTCGCTTGCGAGCCGAGATGCCCCTCGTGGTGGCGATGTCCGCATGTTCCGCCGGGCAGTCGAATAATTTCTCCTTCAAGCCGATCGATTTTCAAGTTGTGCGCAGAAATCCGCCGTCATGCTCGAATGGCTGATACCGGAGTTCGATGGGTCCCTCATGCTCCGTCACCTGCGCGATCTTGTGTTGGCCTATCTGCTCGCGATCCCGAGTGCCTGGGACCGGGAAGTTCGCGATCGCGCCATTGGACTGCGGACGTTCCCGTTGGTCGCCGTTGCCGCCTGTGGCTACGCCCTGATCGGCTTCTCGGTGCTGGAGTCGCCCGACGCACAGGCCCGGATCATGCAGGGCCTGATCACCGGCATTGGATTCATCGGTGGCGGAGCGATTCTCAAAAGCGGTGGTAGCGTGGAAGGTACGGCCACGGCTGCCAGCCTTTGGGCAACGGGCGCGATCGGCCTGGCAGTCGCCGCGCACCGGTTCGAGATTGCGATCCTCATCAGCATCGCGACGTTTTTGACGCTGCGCTATCTCAAGCCGCTGATGCATGCTCCCGAGAAATCCGGGGAATAACCGGCTGGGTTCGGTACCGCACGGAACGGTTCCGGGTCGGGTGGCTACTGTCTCGGGATGATGCGGATTGCCGTTGTCCTGGCTGTTATAGGCATGGCCCTGCCGGGATGGGTCATCGCGGCCGAGCCACCGCTCGTCCTGACGCCACCGGAGTCGGAGGAACGCCTGGAGGCCCCGGCGAGTGTCGGCATTGTGCCGGAAGCGACCGACGAGGCCATCGCGGCCCGGCTGGAGCGGATTCTGGTTGCAACGGGCTGGTACGAGCAGCCGACGGTCACGGTCGATGAAGGGGTGGCATTCCTGTATGGCCAGGTCCGCCGCCAGACGCACCGCCAGTGGGCCGGCGATCTGGCACGCAGCACCCAGGACGTGGTCGCGGTGGTCAATCATCTCGAGTTGATCGAGCCGTCGATCTGGGACCTGAGCCCGGCGCTCAGTGGTTTGAACGAGCTCGGCAGAACGGTGCTGAGAAGCCTGCCTTACGTTCTTTTCAGTTTGTTGCTCCTCGCGCTGGCCTGGTCTCTGGGCGTGCTCGTCACGCGGTTGCTGCGCTGGACCACAAAGACCAGTAAACGGAACAATCTGCTGAAGGACGTGGTCGCCCGGGGCGGGGGTGTCCTGGTGTTCGTTGCCGGCTTGTACAGCGTGTTCCACGTGGCCGGGCTGACCAACGTCGCGCTGGCCGTTCTGGGTGGTACGGGGCTTGCCGGCATCGCGCTGGGTATCGCCTTTCGCGACATTACCGAGAATTTTCTGGCGAGCATCTTTCTGAGTGCACAGAACCCCTTTCGGACCGGTGATCTGATCGAGGTCGGGGGAACCCGCGGGTTCGTGCAAAGCATGACGATTCGGGCCACGGTGCTGATGACCCTGGACGGCAACCACGTGCAGGTACCCAACGCGACCATCTACAAGAGCGACATCACCAACTTCTCGGCCAACCCCAATGACCGCATGGAGTTCGGCGTGATGATTGGTCTCAACGACTCCATCACCGACACCCAGGCGATTGGCCTGGCCGTGCTTGCGGGTCACCCGGCGGTGCTGGAGAACCCCGAGCCATGGGTTGTCGCCGAGGAGATTCGCAATGCGGCCGTGCTCATCAAGCTGTCATTCTGGTTTGATTCACGAAAAACCAATGGGCAGCAGTTGCGTTCGGCGCTCATTCGGCTGACCAAGCGCGCGCTGATGGAGGCCGGCATGACGATTCAGGCCGAACAACGTCAATACGTGGAACCGATTGCCGACGGTCCCGCGGAAGAATCGGGGGCAGCCA
>PWMU01000125.1 GCA_003558065.1 Opitutia bacterium
CACACCCAAATCAACACCATATAGCCAGTAGCCCACAGTCTTGATTTAAATCAAATAATTACAAAACAAAGACTTACGTATTTATTGATCTAAAACTTCCGCTTAGCGCGATTCCGGATTGCGCGGGCCGAGCGCTTCCACGCGACCTCCATAGCACGGAGTGCGACGGAGGAAGCAAGCACGCCACAGGGAAATGTTGAGCAAAAAGCGAACTCCCGGCTTGCCGGGAATGCACCGACGCACTGACGGACTGACGCACCGACCTACCGACCCACCGCCGGCCTAAGGATTCGATCGCGTTTCGCGTTTCTCGAGATCTTCTCTCACTTGAGCGAGTTCGGTCTTGGCTTCGAGAATTTCCTGGCCTTTCTGAAGGAGGAGGCTTTCGCCTTCCTGCAGGTAAACTTCCCGTTCTGCGAGCATCTCCTCGGCCACCGCGAGTTCCCTTTCTCTCCGGCGAACCTCCGCCTCCCTTTTTTCGACTTCCTTCAGTCTGAGAACGAGATCCTCGTTTTCCTCCACGTGCGTTCCGCTCCCGGACGTATTTCCATTCACTCCGGGAGAATGAATGGACCCGTCCGGCGACAATTGCTTCTCCCCCTGCCGCATTGCCGAATTCCAGCCGTTAAGAGAAGGGTCACGCACAATACCGTTCGGTTGTGCCGGCGCCGCCACTTGACGACAGGTTCGAGCCAACTGCGCCAATGCATTCCTCGTATTCATGTCTTCCTTCCAAATTTGATTTATCCCGCATCGAATGTAGGTTCGCTCCGACCTATTCGAGTATTACTATATGTTTTGTCAGCTATGTATGATATACCGGCCGCGATGTTTTATCCCAAATCCTGCGAACGAAGTCTGTCCAAACATCCCGATCCGTTTTCGCAATCCCTAGCACGGCGGATAACAAATAGCAAAGACGATCTGCCAAAATAGAGGCAATAACCCCATAAACAGGCACTCCTCTACCGGCCCAATACGGTAACGCCTTATGTGATGCTAAGCGAATCACTTCATAGCTCCCAAACGACATGTTTGTTAAAACTACTCCTGGATCCATGTTTTCGATCGGCGGTTGCCTGAAGACCATAAGATAATCCCTTACGGCTTATTAGGTCATTCCTTACAATCTGGTTTCCGCAATGGACTATTTTTCAACCGGGGATCGCCGTATGGTGTGATCCACGGAATTCAGATAGCTTATTACGCACCAATCACCCGGCAGATAAAAAACAAGATCCGAACCAGGATGAGCTCCAATACAAACCATTCAAAAAGAAGCCCGGATGTTCCGGGGATATCGCGCCGAAACCGGACGCGGTCCCGCAGCGGCCTCAGTTTGATCGAAGTCATGATGGCGGTGCTCGTGCTCGGGACGGTGGTCGCTTCGACGCTTGCGGCACTTCGTATGGGCTTCAACACGATCCAGAGCGCGCGCGACAATACCATGGCGGCGCAGATCCTTCAGAGTGAAATGGAGAACCTGCGCCTGATGAGCTGGGGAGAACTGGAGGCGCTGCCCGCCGAGGACCAATTCCAGATCGGCGCGGATTTCGATCCGGCAATCGCCAATCGCTACCGCGCCACGCGCCAGGTCACGCCGGATCCCGATCGCCCGGGTATGAAGGCGGTGGTCCTTGAAATCGAATGGACGACCCTCGGCGGAGCCGAACACCGGCGCGTCTACCGTACCTTATTCTCACAGGAAGGTCTCAATGACTACTATTACGTCGTCGCTCGCTGAAGGCCGGGCGTTCTCCCGAAAGGGATTCACGCTAACCGAGCTCATAATCGCGTTAACCCTGACGGTACTCCTCTCCGGGGCGCTGTTTTCCGCGTTTGGATTCGTCATGAGGAGCAGCTTCGCTATCGCCAACTACGCGGACATGACCTCCGACGGGCGCCGGGGACTCGAGGTGTTCGCCCGTGACGTCCGGGAAGCCCGCGACCTCGTCGCCTTCTCGGAGACCTCCCTCACCCTTTACCTCGCCCGGCCCGGCGAGACTCCCTTCGAAGTGGCGTATCGGTACAACCCGAATGCGGAAACGTTCGAGCGCGAAGAGGGCGGCGAAACGAGAGTGCTCATGAGCGCCGTCCAGGACGATTTCCGTTTTTCGCGATTCAACATCCTGCAGGAACCCACGAACAACAACCTGGAGACCAAGCAGATTCACCTGAACCTCTCCATGCTCAAACGCGTGATCGCCCAGGACACTTCGGAAAAGGTGATCTCGGCCCGCTACATCATGCGCAACAAACACGTTGCCCAATGACCCGACCCGGAAACAATCAAAAGAAAGAGACATGATGAGTACGTTACACAAGGATTTGAGAGAGACGCGGGGATCGGTCCTGATCGTGGCCATTATTTTCGCCACCGTCGCCGCATTGTCGCTGGGCAGCTACGTCCGCCTGGCGAACACGGAAATGCGGCTGGCCAATCACCAGTTCTACGGCAACGCCAGCCTCAACCTTGCGGAAGCCGGTGTTGAAGAAGCCCTGTACGCAATTAACTTGAGTTCCCTCGGGGACGAGAACTGGAGCTCCACCGGGCTCGCCGACACCCTTGGCAAATATGTAAACAGCATCGAACTCGGACGGGGCGCCACCGGCAGTTACCGCGTTCACGTGGCGGGCGCGGAATCGAACGCACCGATGATTGTCTCCGAGGGAGATGTTCGGTCAGGCGGGAATGGCAGAAACGTCCGTCAAATTGAGGTGCTCCTGTACCAGCGCTCGCTTTTCGGCGGGAACGACCTGATGGGGGATCGGATTACCATGAACGGGAACGCCACCGTAAACAGTTACAGTTCCAAAACCGGGGAATTTCTCCAACAGGCAAAGGTCGCCAGCACCTCCCTCGAGGAAGGCAACATGGACCTCGGAAACGCGACCATCTACGGGAGTGTGGCCACCCGCGGGTGGGATCCCGTGACCCGGCCAAATTCCGAGATCACCGAGGGCATAACCAATGATTTCCAGTCCTCGCTGCCCGACGTTCAACTGCCGGATTCCGACGAAACGATCAACTGGCACTACACGTACGACGGCGGCCCTGGAACGCTCGACGGCGGGCATTACAAGGTCGACGATATCAACATTGCCGGAGACGGTGAGGATAACCTCCTCCGGATCCAGGGAGACGTGGTGTTGATCGTCGAGAACGACATCGACATCAAGGGGAGCGCCGGCGTCCTCATCGAGGACGGCGCCTCCCTGACAATTTATGTCAACGGCGACGTCTCCGTCGCCGGCACCGGAGTCGTCAACGAATCCCAGACCCCTTCTCAATTCCAGCTCTACGGGACCAACCTCGAATCACAGACTTTCAATCTTTCCGGCAATGCGGCCTGGTACGGCGCCGTCTACGCGCCCAATGCCTCGATCACGTTGAACGGCGGCGGGAATGTCGGCGCCTTCTACGGAGCCATGATAGGTAATGACATTACCTTGAACGGCGGCGCCGAGTTTATCGGCGACGCCGATCTCGCCGAGCTGCTTCTCGACGACAGCTTCGCCATGGCCAACTGGCGCGAACTCTTCGGCGAAGACCGGTACTCATTCGAGTAAAAGCCGAGGAAAGGGAAACCCATCCCCCCGGAGACAACCCGGCTGCTCAAGGGGTCGAGTACTTCTTTTTCCTCACGATCATCGCCAGGACAATGAACGCGACGGCCGCCGCCAGCAAATTGGCGATTTCGGGATACTGGGCTGCAAAGGGGACGCCGGCGATCGCATCCGCAGGCATCACCTCTCTTGTGTACCACAACACCAGGCCGCCTCCAATAAACGGAATTATCAATTTCATAGCGCTTAACGACAACAAAGTTCAGGTTTCTTTCGTTCCCATTAACCGGGACCCATCACATCATGCATTCATCGGTACGTCTCCCAGGAATTCGACAGGTTTCTACCGCGCAAATCCCTCGGACGAAAAAAACTCGCATGCACGACGTAAAAGCTACGCGTTCCCGATCGAAATGAACATCGGGTCATCTACGAAATCCACCAAGAATTTACTCTCGCCTCCGCATCGGGGATTCCTTTACGCAACTCGCTCACCCGCGTTTCCATCACCGCGGCTTTTCTCCGCTGTGGCATGCAACCGGTTTTCCGCCCCCGCTTCCAGAAGGGCCGGGGCCGCAGAGTTCAGGACCCCGTACCGATGAAATCGGATTGCCAGCAATTGTGCGGCTGCGTTACCGTCCGCCCATGAAATTCGGACGCGATGTGGAGAACCTGATCGCCGCGCTCAGGGGATTGCCGGAGGATCGGAGCCGCTCCATTATCCGCGAGCCTTTGTCCGCCGACCGCCTCATGGGCCAGGTTCTGGAAAAATACCGCCTCGGGGGAAAAACCCCGGAGGATACGATCATGGAGAATTGGAGCGGGCTGGTGGGCGCGGCGAACGCCGAGTACAGTCATCTGATGCGGATCGACGAACGCAAGCGTGCGATCATCGGCGTCTCCAACCCGATCGTTCGCCAGGAACTTTTCTTTCACCGCAAGGAAGTCCTCGACCGCCTCCGCAAACTCCCGGGATGCGGCCAGGTCCGGGCAGTCATTCTCCGGGCCGGGTAGAGAGGTCGGGCGGGACCCGAGAGGGGTGCCGGCCGTCGAGGGTCGAGTACGGGCGTGACGGGTTTCAGTCAGGATTCAGGGGGCCGTCCGCGGCGTTCATTGAGCCCCCATCGGTTCCAGGTCGCTCGCGGTGGACTTCGCAGCTCGGCGAGCCAGTGAAAGTTCCCCAAACCAATGATTGACTTTTTCACAAAACCCGGTTTTCTCTACAGACTTGATAGACGCGTCAAACATGGAAAGGCGGAAATTCATTAAACGACTCTCGCTGACCGCGCTTGGTATCTGCACGGTGCAGGGGCTGGGAACGCGGCTGTTCGCCTCCGGAGACTCGGGAACGACCGTCCATGTCGTCAGCTCCGGCGATACGCTGTCCCACATCGCCCGCCGCAACGGTGTCAGTGTCGCCGCCATCAAACGCGCGAACGGGTTGAACGGGGACCTGATCCGCGTCGGCCAGCGACTCCGCATCCCCGGGAACGGTTCCGGTTCGCACCTGGCGGCGGTCCGAAGCGAGGTTGACGTCCCCAATTTCAACGCCTCCCGCTGGAAGAACATAATCGCCCACCACAGCGCCACCGGAAACGGAAACGCCGCGATTTTCGACCGTTTCCACCGACGGCACCGGAACATGCCCAACGGCCTCGGCTACCACTTTATCATAGGCAACGGCACCAATTCGGAGGACGGCGAGATCGAGGTCGGCCCCAGGTGGACACGCCAGATCCAGGGCGGGCATGTTCGCAGCCTCGCCCATAACAATAATTCCATTGGAATCTGCCTGGTGGGCAATTTCGAGAACACCCGTCCGTCTTCAAACCAGATCAGCGCCCTCAAGGAACTGGTCCTGTATTTGAAAAACGACAAACTGGGAGGCAATTGCCGCTTCCTGGTCCACCGTGAACTGGAAACGACGCTTTGTCCCGGACGTCATTTCCCGCTGCAGGAAATGCATCGGCTCTTCGGTTAGCAACCGTCGGGCCCTTGGCGCCGGGACTCATTACCGACGGTCGCTCCAGCAGGAACTATCACCGGCAAAGCAGGTGAAGTGTCATTCGTTGTCAAAAACCTCGAAGCTCTTTCCTATTAATTTATGAGTAAAACAGCCATCCTATTCGGTATTATTCTCCTTATTCTCGGCGTCGGAGCCTACCTGGTATCCGGCATGGAGAGCGTAACAGCCATGATTCCGGCCTTTTTCGGCCTGCCGATCCTCCTGCTGGGCGTCCTCGGGGCCAGGGTCGAAAAAGCGCGGATGCACGCCATGCACGCGGCGGTGCTCATCGCCCTCATCGGCTTTTTGGGCGGCGCCATGATGGTCGTTCGCAGCCTACCCGCCATCTTCGGCGAGGACGAACTCGAACGCCCGCTCGCCGCCGGGGTCAGCTTCCTCCTGGCGGTTGTCACCCTCGCCTTTATCATCCTCTCGGTAAAATCCTTCATCGACGCCCGCCGCGCACGAAAAGCCGGAGAACCGGCCGGCGACGAGTGAGCTGAGGCAAGCCGAGGCGAGGAGCGGATCCACCCCCCCCTCGCCCCTCGAAAAATCATTGCCTCGCTACCGGGGCTTCCCTACAACCCCATGGATGACAGAATTTGCCCGTCCGGACGGACGCAAGGTCGATCAACTTAGAACGCTTGTTTTTCAACCGAATATCGCGCCGAACGCCCAAGGATCCGTTCTCGCCTGTTTTGGAAGTACGCATGTCATCTGTGCGGCCAGCCTGGAGAAAAAGGTGCCGCCTTGGATGCGGCAGCAGGGTGTTTCGGGGGGCTGGCTTACCGCGGAGTACTCGATGCTCCCCTACAGCACCCGGGACCGGAAACAGCGCGACAGTTCCAAGGGACGGCCGGACGGCCGCGGCGTCGAGATCCAGCGGCTGATCGGCCGCTCGCTCCGGGCGGTCATCGACCTGCAGAAACTTCCCGGTCACACCCTCTGGGTCGACTGCGACGTCCTTCAAGCCGACGGCGGCACCCGCACCGCCGCCATCACCGGCGCCTATCTTGCCGCGAGACTCGCGGTGGAGCACTTCGTCAACACCGGGGTCCTTGCCGAAACCCCGTTCCGCGACTCGGTCGCCGCGGTCAGTGTCGGGGTCTACCGGGACACCCCCGTCCTCGACCTGAATTACCTCGAAGACAAGGAGGCCTCGGTCGATTGCAACGTCGTGCGAACCGGTGCCGGGGAGTATGTTGAAATCCAGGGCGCCGGCGAGGAGGCGACCTTTTCCGGAGACCAACTTGAAGAGCTCCTCGCCCTCGCCCGCGCGGGCATCACCGAACTGTCGCAGCGCCAGGAAAGTTTTCTTAAAACCCACCTTCCGAAGAAAGAGGTTGATGCGTCCCCCCTCGGCAACAAGATACCTCTCTGACTCTCAATGAATATACACGAATACCAAGCAAAAGAACTGTTCGCCCTGTACGGCATTCCCGCTCCCGCGGGCCGCCACGCAAAAAAAGAGGAAGACTTTGCCGGCGCGCTCGAACAACTTCCCGAGGGCGTCATCGTCGTCAAATCCCAGATCCATGCCGGAGGCCGCGGCAAAGGCACCTTCACCGACGGTTTCGAAGGCGGGGTTAAACTGGCCAAATCGAGGGAGGAAGCGGCCGAGTACGGACGCAAAATGCTGGGCAACACCCTCGTCACCCACCAGACCGGAGCGGAGGGCCGCAAGGTTCAAACGGTTTATTTCTCCGAGGGGTCCGAGATCGAGAAGGAGTACTACCTGGCAATCGTCATGGACCGTGCTACATCCTGTCCGGTGATTATCGCCTCCACCGAGGGCGGCGTCGAAATCGAAAAGGTGGCCGAAGCGACCCCTGAGAAGATCATCCGCGCCGTTATCGATCCCACGCTGGGCCTGCGCCCCTACCAGGCGCGCAACATCGCCTTCGGCCTCGGCTTTCGCGACGAGCAGGTCAAACGGACCCTCAAGCTCCTCGACGGTCTTTACACCCTCTTCTGGGAAAAGGACGCCTCGCTGGTCGAGGTCAATCCCCTGATAACCACCCCCGCGGGAGACGTCCTGGCACTCGACGCCAAGGTTGGATTCGATGACAACGCCCTCTTCCGGCATCCGGACATCGCGGCCTACCGCGACCTCAACGAAGAAGATCCCAAGGAAACCGAGGCCTCGGAAGCCTCCCTAAACTACATCGCGCTCGACGGAAACATCGCCTGTATGGTCAACGGGGCCGGTCTCGCCATGGCCACGATGGACATCATCAAGCACTACGGCGGTTCTCCCGCGAATTTTCTGGACGTTGGCGGCGGGGCCAACGCCGAGCAGGTCACCCAGGCGTTCACTATCATTCTCAAGGACGAGAATGTGAAGGGCATCCTCGTCAACATCTTCGGGGGCATCATGAAATGCGACGTGATCGCCACCGGCGTTCTCGAAGCGGCCAAGGCGGTTCACCTCGACCGGCCCCTGGTGGTTCGTCTCGAGGGCACCAACGTCGAAGAGGGCAGGAAGCTCCTCGACCAGAGCGACCTGAAAATCGTCTCCGCCGACACCCTGGCCGACGCCGCCAAAAAAATCGTCGATCTCGTCTCCGGCAAGTAACTTTTTCTTTCAGTCACATGAGCATTCTCGTCAACAAAGACACCCGTCTCCTCGTCCAGGGAATCACCGGCAAGGCCGGCAGTTTTCACGCCCGGCAGTGCCTGGATTACGGCACCAACATCGTCGCCGGCGTCACCCCAGGTCGCGGAGGCGAACGCTTCGAACAGCAAGTCCCCGTATTCGACACCGTCTCCCGGGCGGTCGGTGAAACCGGCGCCAACGCCTCGGTCATTTTCGTGCCGCCCGCCTTCGCGGGCGACTCCATCCTCGAAGCGATCGATGCCGGAATCGACCTGGTCGTCTGTATCACCGAAGGCATCCCGGTCAAGGACATGGCCGAGGTCAAAGTGAAGCTGGAGCAGAGCCAAACCCGCCTGATCGGCCCGAACTGCCCCGGCATCATCACTCCCGGTGAATGCAAAATCGGCATCATGCCCGGCTATATCCACAAACCGGGCAAGGTCGGCGTGATTTCCCGCTCCGGGACCCTCACCTATGAAGCCGTCTGGCAGTTGACCGAACGCGGGTACGGGCAATCGACCTGTATCGGGATCGGCGGCGACCCGATCAGCGGCACCAGTCACACGGATGCGATCAAGCTTTTCAACGAGGACCCGGACACCGAGGCTCTCATTCTTATCGGCGAAATCGGCGGCACCGCCGAAGAAGAGGCGGCCGCTTACATCAAGGATCACGTCGAAAAACCCGTCGCCGCCTTCATCGCCGGGACCACCGCGCCTCCCGGGCGACGGATGGGGCACGCGGGCGCCATCGTGTCGGGCGGCACCGGAACGGCGGAAGCGAAAATTCAGGCCATGAACGAGGCCGGCATCGAAGTGGCCGAAACCCCCTCCCACATGGCCGAAGCCCTACTCCGGATCTACAAAGGATAATCGATCATGGCCGATTACCAAAACCCGTTCCAGGGCAATGCCAACGAGGACGCGTCCGAGGACTCAGCCCCCGCGACTCCCGAGGGTGCGGGTCTAATGCTGCGCATCGGCGCTTTCGCCGCCGACGTGTTCGTCATCATGGCATTGGTCCTCACCGTCAGCAACTTCTTCATCCTCAGGCAGGATCCCGATGCCGCGCAGCAATTGGAACAGTACTCCGAAGAGATTCGCGAGTACCAGGAGCAAGTCCGGGAAGCCAACGGCGATGAAGAGGAGTTCGGGCCGCCGCCCGAGTTGACCGATGAGGCCAAGCAGCTCATTCAGAAAACCTACATCGCCTCCCTGTTAATGCTCCTCCTCTATTTTGTTGTGGGCGAGTTATTGACCAAAGGGGCCTCCCCGGGTAAACTGTTGTTCAAGCTCAAAGTCATCCGTACCGACCCGGGACAACCTGCAGTGGCGGCGAGCGCGACGGTTCTCCGCTCCGTGATCAAAGCGGTCACGCTCGCATTGGCCGTCACGCATCCGCTGCTCCTGATTTTTCTGTTCAACTACTTCTTCGCTTTTCTCACCCAGGATCGTCGGGCGGGCCATGACTTTATCGCACGAACCAAAGTGGTCGTGAAACCCTCCAATTTCCCGCATGGCAGCGCCCCCGGACAAAATACTCCTGATTGAAGCCCCGGAGCAGCCTGACAAAGAGCTTCATCGCGCGTTGGACGACGCCCATTTCCGTGTCGTTCGGATCGTCGCCGGCGACGATCCGCAGGCAACAGTCGACGCCGAGCGGCCGGACCTCCTTCTGGTTGACGCCCGTTCACAGGAGATTCGCCTCGACGAACCGCCCAACCCGGACGAGCCGCTCCGGCCCGCGATGCTGATGCTGGTTGACCGGTTTCCGGATAACGGCTGCCGGTCCGATTCCATCGATTACCTCGCCTCGCGCAATGTGTCCGAGATTATGGCCAGGATCAAATGGCACTTGCGCCTGAATACCCTGGACCGTGAGAAACACCGGCTCGAACAACGTCTCGAAGCCAGCCAACGTCGGGCTTCGGTGGGTGCCATCTCCGACGGTGTTGCCCACAACCTGAATAATGTCTTCGGCGTGATTTTCGGTTACATGCACCTGCTGAAGCTGCATCATGAAAAGCCGGACATGGTCCTTAAGCATCAGGAAAAGCTCGAAACCGCCGTGAACAAAGCGACTGAAATCGTCCGCCGGTTCGGTCTCGCCGCCCGGGAAACCGAAGCTCCGTCCGAACCTGTCCGCGTGGCCTGCATCCTGGATCAGTCAATCGAACGCTTCCGGCGGGAAATGACTATTACCCGTTCCTATGACTTTTCCGTGGAACCGCCCGATCTGGTCGTCAATACCCGCCCCGGTTCAATTGAAGACGCGCTGGTGGAGGTGCTCAAGAACGCCTGGCAAAGCTACGACGACGAAGACGAATCGCAACGGACGATCAAGGTCAACGCGTGCGCCGAAGCCGATCACGGCCTCGTCATACGGATCCGGGACCACGGCTGCGGGATTGATCCCAAGGATCAGCCCACCCTGTTTGAACCCTTCACCGGCCGCCGGGGCAAGGATGGCGTAGGTCTCACCCTGGCCCGGCGCTCTTTCCGCAATCTCAGCGGCGACCTCATCCTGTCGTCCCATCCCGAAGGGGGAACCGTCGCCGAATTCCGGCACCCGCTTTAGGACCGCCCGGGAAGTTCACTCCCGGCAGGACAGGATAAGCCGCCCAGGCCAAAAACAGGCTCGAAAAGGCCCCTGCTGAGCCCTATTGATAGCTGGCATGAGCAAACAGATTAATGACGGTTTCTGTGGAACAGTGGGCAATACTCCCCTGATCCGGATCAACAGCCTCTCCGAAGCCACCGGCTGCGAAATCCTTGGAAAAGCGGAATTCCTCAACCCCGGCGGTTCCGTCAAAGACCGTGCCGCGATGGGGATCGTGGAAGACGCCGAGGCGAAGGGGCTCCTCAAACCCGGCGGCACGATTGTGGAAGGAACGGCCGGCAACACGGGAATCGGACTGGCCCTGGTCGGAAACGCCAAAGGGTACCGCACCCTCATCGTGATCCCGGAAACCCAGTCTCAGGAAAAAATCAACCTCCTCCGCGCCATCGGCGCCGAAGTGCGGCCCGTTCCGGCCGCCCCCTACAAGGATCCGGCCAACTACAATCATGTCGACCGGCGCCTGGCCGACGAAGTGGAAAACGGCTTTTGGGCCAACCAGTTCGACAATACGGCCAACCGGGATTTCCACTTTCGAACAACCGGGCCCGAAATCCACGCGCAAACGGGCGGTGAAGTGACCGCCTTTGTCGCCTCCGTCGGCACCGGCGGTACGCTCGCAGGCGTGTCGTCCAGCCTCAAGGAAAAGAACCCGAAAGTCCTGACCGTCTGCGCGGATCCCTATGGCGCGGCCATGTGGTCGTGGTTCAAGCATGGCCACCTCGACATCGACGACGGCGATTCGGTCGCCGAAGGCATCGGGCAGGGACGGGTCACCAAGAACCTCGAATCCGCTCCCGTCGACGAGGCATACCGGATACACGACAGCGTCATGATCAAAATGCTCTACCACCTGCTGGTCCGGGAAGGACTGTTTCTGGGCGCATCATCGGCGATCAACGTCTGCGGGGCGGTCAAACTCGCCCTCGAAAAGGGCCCCGGCCAGGTCATCACGACCATCCTTTGCGACGACGGCCAACGTTACCTTTCCCGCCTTTACAATCCCCAGTGGCTGAAGGAGGAAGAGCTCGATCCGGCTCGGGAAGGCCTCGATTTTCTGGAGGAGATTTGATTCTCGTGATTCGTTGTCGGTGATCGGACATGGGTTATCCCGGGCCGGCGGAGCCGGTAAGCAAAACAACCGCTGAAGGATCTCGGCGCGCCGGGATCGTCGACGGGGGAGCTTATCAATCTTCCCGAAAGTTCATGCACGATGGAAATGCGGATCTTCGCGGCGTGAAGCCGCTCCTACAGAGGAGTGTGGTGTAGGAACGTTTGCGAGGATCGCCACCCGTATGGCACGTCCCCTTTCGGCAAGGACGCAACATGCCTCCCCAACTCTGAACCAATCACCGATAACGAACCACGAATAAGCGATAACGAATAACGAATAACGAATAACGCCCCCCCTACCCGAAGAACGCCTGGATCTCCGCCAGAACCTCGACGCAACGGTCAATTTCCTCCTTCGTGTTGTAGAAATAGAAGCTCGCCCGGGTCGTTGACTCCAGCCCCAGGCGTTTCATCAGGGGCTGGGTGCAATGGTGCCCCCCGCGCAGCGCCAGGCCTTTCCTGTCCGCGAAACTGACGATGTCATGCGCGTGCACATCGGGCAGGTGGAAGCTGGCAATACCCGCACGTCCGCTCGCGGGCCCCAGCAAACGCAGGTTCTTCAACCCGCGCAACTGCCCGGCCGCGTACTCGCCCAACTCCAAATCATGCTGGTGAATAGCCTCCCGGCCGATCTCATCGAGGTAGTCCATCGCCACCCCCAACACGATCGCTCCGGCGATGGACTACCTCGCTGAG
>PWMU01000084.1 GCA_003558065.1 Opitutia bacterium
AACCTCAGGTGCGTGTGCTCCAGGGAAAATCGAACCCATCTACCCTCGGCACCTCCGATGTCCCGCTCCCCGCTCCGCGGCGTGCTGTCGAGCGCCCCGGCGATCCGGACGGCACAAACCGGCGGCTGCGGTCTGGAGAAGCCCAATGGAAAGCGATGCTCGGCTGCTTGCGGTGAACTCGTGGGCCCTTTCATTCCACGGGGTTCATCATCGTGCCGAGGAACAGGATGGAGTCCGTCGGGTGATCGTAAATGACGTAAACAAAAGGACGGTTGAAATCCATGGAAACCGGTTCTTCCTGAACGGCGACCAGCCGGATCGCGACCGCGGTGGCGGCGGCGGCTTCGGTGCCTTCCTCGTCCACGGCGATAAAGCTTTTGTGGAGGATCTCGGAAATTTCGAGGTCGTCCGGGGCGCCCTCTTCAACCATACCATCCAATTGGGTGTAATCGGTCCAGCCCAGGCTGGTGAAAAGCGCCTTGAGATCGTAGTCGGCTTTCAGCTCAAACTTCGGCAGACTGACCGTGCCGTTGCGGCGGGTCGACTCCTCGACGACCCGCATGAAACGCTCCTCATCCAGGCCTGCGATCCAGGCCTCGAAATCCTCCGGGACGGCCGGCTTGAGGGCGATAAAGGAAAGATCGCCACCCACATACGGCAGAACCACCGCCCGGGTTTTCTCGCCTTGATAGAAAGCGAACATTTCATTCTGTCGCATGAGCGGCGCTTCCACCTGCGAGCCGTCGGTCAAGGTGAAGGGGCGGTCGGACGTGGCGTTCTCGTCGAACGCGTGTTGCCATCCGGCCAGAAAATAAATGGCGTTGGTCAGGACGAGCCGGGTGCGTCCGTCAATGGAGCCTTCAAAAAGAAGGTCCTCGATCCGGCCTTCGGTTTGTTCCTCCACCCATCGGTTGATGCGTCGCCGGTTACCTTCCGGATCGTTGATGAAGTCCACTGCATGCACCCCTGAACCGTAGTTCCCGCTCAGGGTATCCAGGAAAGTATTACTGAAAGGATAACCCTCCTGCCCCCAGGCGGCGTTGAGGATCCGTAAAGTCGGCGGATCGCCGGCATCGACCTCCGCTTCGCCCCGGGTGTCCAGATCCAGAGCGAGGGCGTTGAAAGCGCGGTGCAACTCCTCCTCTTCCAGGGTAAACCGGAGAACTTCCGCCAGCTGTTCCCGGGTGTCCCCGGTAGCACCGGCGTAGGCCATGGCCAGGGCGAGCGAGATGGAATGCGGGGAGTAAAAGCTGTTCTCCCCGGACCCCGCCTCGTAAATGCGATGGAGCAGATCGAACGCGAAAGCCCGGTTGTCGGCCGCAAGCCGGGCCAGGGTCGTTTCCCCGACCTCCGGATCCAGGTCGCGCTCAAGGGAACTCCGCATCAGCTCACCCGGACCGGCTTCGACATCCGGTTGGGCCGACGTTGTGCCGCATCCGGCCAGGACGAGTGCGGAAGCGGCAAATAGGCTGAATATTAATGGCTTCATGATTCTAATCGCCTTTTTCAATCGGCGCGCGCACGGTATTCCCCCACTCGGTCCAGGAGCCGTCATAATTACGGACATGCTTGTACCCGAGGAGGTAGGTGAGCACGAACCAGGTGTGACTTGAGCGCTCGCCGATGCGGCAATAGCAGATAATGTTTTCATCGGGGGTCAAACCGCAACCGTCGGTATAGATCTTTCTGAGCTCGTCCACCGGCTTGAACGTGGAATCCTCCCGGGCGGCCATCTTCCAGGGCACGTTCTCGGCGCCGGGGACGTGCCCTCCCCGCAAGACCCCCTCCCGCGGGTGCTCAGGCATATGGGTGATTTCGCCGCGGAATTCCCCCGGAGAACGCACGTCGATCAGCGGCCCGTTCGACTGGCTCTGCTGCAGTGTGTCCTCGTAGAAAGCACGGATCAGGTCGTCCATACGCTTCGGCGGAATCGGGTACTCGGTTTTGTCGAAAGAAGGCTTTCCCTTGGTCAGCTCGCGGCCTTCGGTCACCCACTTCTCGCGTCCCCCGTCCATGATCCTGACGTTATTATGACCGAACAGCCGAAACACCCACAGCACGTAGCAGGCCCACCAGTTGGCCTGGTCCCCGTAAAACACACACGTCGTATCCTGGGAAATCCCGTTCTTCTCGCACACCATTGCGAACTCCTCGGCCGTAATAAAATCGCGGACGGTCTCGTCCTGAAGGTCTGTCCGCCAGTCGATCTGAATCGCCCCCGGAATATGGCCGGTATCATAAAGCAGAACATCCTCATTGCTCTCGATCACCCGTACATTCGGATCCTTCAGATGGTCCTCGACCCACTGGGTGTCCACAAGGGCTTCCGGGTGTGCGTATTGGGAAAACTTCTCGTTCATGAAACCATCCTGGCAGAATCGGAACGGGGACTCAACCCCTCTTCTCCCGCCGATACGCCTCGGCCAGCAGGGAGACGGGGTGACGCACTTCCATCGGGGGGGCGGCGCTCCCGGCTACCCCGGCGGCGATCTGAATATTACAACCCGGATTCCCGCTGGCCACCAGCGTCGCCCCGGTCGCCCGCAGGTGCTGAACTTTCCGGTCCAGGAGCTTCTTCGACATTTCGGGCTGAGTGATGTTGTAGATGCCGGCGCTGCCACAGCACCAGGTCGACTCGTTCAGCTCGCGCAGCTCAAGACCGGGAATCGTTTGCAGGAGCCGTCTGGGTTCGCGGGTGATCCGCTGTCCGTGACAGAGATGACAGGCTTCGTGATAGGTGGCCACGCGCGGCTCGCCGGAACCTTTCGGAGGCCGGATCCCGATCTCGACGAGCCACTCGCTGACATCCTTCAGTTTCGCGGACCACAGCTCCGCCTTTCGGGCGTAGGCGGGATCCCCGGCGAGCAGCCGGTCATAATGCTTAAGATGGGAGCCACAACCGGCCGCGTTGGTGATGATTGCGTCGAGCGAGGCCGGATCGAACGCGTCGAGGTTCCGGCGGGCCAGCTCCTTCGCGAGCTCCCATTCTCCGTTATGACCGTGAAGGGATCCGCAGCAGGGCTGGCATCGCGGGGTCACGACCTCGCACCCGTTTTCCAAAAGGACATCCGCGGTATCACGATTCACGTTGGAAAAGGTCAGATCCTGGACGCAACCGGTCAGCAAGCCCACCCGGTATTTTTTCCCGGCGGGCGATTCCACC
>PWMU01000066.1 GCA_003558065.1 Opitutia bacterium
AACATGGATCCGAAGGTCAAAGTCGTCGCGAACAGCCCGAGCGGCAGGATCCACGCCCGGTATCTCGGGGCGGGAAGAACCCGGCCCTGGAAGAAAAGGGTTGCCGTCAAAAGAACAAGCCCGGCCAGAAGGGTGCGCAGCCCGGCGAAGAGCAGCGGAGGCGCGTAGTCCAATCCCGCTTTGATTTGGACAAAGCACAATGAAGCCGCGACCACGACGAAGCCGACGGCGAGCGGCGTCGAAATCCTGGATGCGATCATTCGCCGTGCGGCCTCGGCCGGCATCCCTCTCAGTGGTCGTGGCTGTGATCCTGGTCGTCACTTGTGGGGTCATTCTGGGAGTGATCGGCGTCTCCGCGACCGTGGGCGGCCCCTTCGCACGCTTCCATCATGGAGGCCATGTGTGCTTTCATCCGATCCATGTGTTCCTGCATGCCTTCCATGTGCTCCTTCATCTTGGCCCTGTGCTCGTGGGACGCGTCCGCGTCCATCATCGGGCAGGACATCATTTCCCCCATCTGGCCGTGGGAGGTTTCGCCATGACCGTGCATGGCGCCGGTATCATCGTTCGCGGGTTCCGCGTCAGCGTGTTCGTGGTCCTGGGTCATCCCGTAAACCAGAGCGCCACCCAGAAGGGCCACTGCGGCGAGTATGAGTGTTGGTGTCTTCATAGGTGAACGTTTTTTCGTTGTTGTGGACGTCGCGATCCGAGTTCCGGATCGGTTCCTAAGCAAGGTAAACGGGAAACCAGTCCGAATCCCTCAGTAAAAAGGTGACAAATCGGCCTATTCTCCCATGAAGTTGGGAAGGGGAGATCGGCAGTGCCGGGTTTCCGTCGGTTGCTTTCGTTGCCGCAAACGAATCAACACGTCAGACAAGACGGATTTTCCGAGGGGATGGGTCTGTTTCTCCGTTTGAAGAGTAAAAAGCAAATCCGGTTGGACCGTCCCTCACTGGTCGGGACCTTTGACGCGGAACGGCAAAAATTTCGATCAGCATGAAACACACCATCCTTCATATACTGGGCTGCCTGATCCCGCTCGCCCTGCTCTTCATCCTCCCTGCCGTTTTTAACGTCGGCCCCGGGGTGACATTCACGATCTTCTTCGTACTGATGTTCGCCTGCCATTTATTTATGTTGCGGGGTCACCGGGAAGGTCACGGAAAAATGTCCCAGGGGGTCGGGTCGCCCGGGGATTCCGAAAACGATACAACCTCAAACCGGAAAGGATCCGAATCATGTCACTGAACCCGTTTCGATTCGGTTTGGCTTTGGCCACGGCGGCCGGGGTCTTTTACCTGGGCTGCGTCCTCGTAATGGCGGTGGCCGGTCCAACGTCGCTGGCGGCGTTTTTCAACGGTCTGTTCCACGGGCTCGATCTGAGTCCCATCCTTGTGGATGAGGTCGGATTCTGGATCACGCTCGGGGGTTTCATCAATACCCTTATCCTGAGCTGGATTTTTGGCGCGTTGATCGCGGTGGTTTACAACCTGGCCGCGCCTCGCGGCCGAAACGCAAAGTCATGAGGACCATCCCGCAGGCCGTGCGGCGTCGCGATCAAAGGCCGGTCTTTGCCTTTTATTCCGTGCTCGGCGCCGCTTTGATGGTGTTGATTATGCATCCGCTCCTTGAGGCACTCCACCTCTGGCGGATCGGTGAGACGGTGGGAGAGTCCTGGAACGATCTGCCGTTCGGAGCAGTCCGCAACGCCTTCAGCTCCGACATGATCGGGATGACCCTGGGGTTGGCTGTCGTTGGGGCGCTGATCGGCGCGGTGTTCGGGGCGCTGCATTCTCGAACGTCGCGGAAGGCCGAAAAACCAATCGCCGCAGCTTGGACTGAAGCCGATCTGCGGTCCCTGATCGAGCAGGGAGAGGGCGAACGGCTCGAATTCAAATCCTCGCTGCGATGGGATCGGAAGTCGGGTAAAGTCAACAAGGCACTGGAAGAAGTCGTCGCGAAGTCCATTGCCGGGCTGATGAACCACAAAGGCGGCGTCCTCCTGATCGGTGTCGACGACGACGGGGCACCGGCCGGGATTGAAGCGGACATGAGCACGTTGAGCCATCGGAACCGGGATGGATTCGAACGCTGCCTGGTCAACCTGGTCAAGGGGCGCCTGGGCGGACAACACTGCCCGCATGTACGGCTTCGCGGCGTGACGCTCGAGGGAAAAACCGTTGCCGTGATCGAAGTCGACGAACGGGCCGAGGCGATCTATTGCCGTGACGGGAACGTTGATCGGTATTACGTCCGGGCGGGAAACACCACGCGGGAACTGGATGCGAAAGAGGCGTTCGCGCATATTTCGGAGAAAGCAGGGGTCACGGGCTGAGTCGGCAGTGTGACGAGCCGCATATGAGGAAACAACCGCGACGAAACGGGCGCTTTTGAGGAAAAGCGTCAACATCGGTAAGCGATACCTGTCGATCGAGCGTCTAGCGGTTTTGGGGAGAGGCCCTGTCCACACGGAGAATGCCTTTCCACGATTGCAAGCACTCAACAAACGGGCGGTTTTGAAACGGGATCATTTCGACCGTCACTCTTCGGAAGTGCTGCCGGGTGACTCCGAAGATTCTTCCTGTTGGAGGTTGGGGACAATGCGAATTTTCGAGGGACTGGGACCCGGGCGGTGTTTAACCGAAGACGGTGAAAAGGAATTCTCCTTTTGGGACGAGACGCAGACGATTGGACCGAATTTTTCGATCATGCCAATTGATTGCATGTCGCTTCTTCCTTCGCCGGGATAATCGTGATTCCGCCCCAGGGAAAATCGCGGCCGACTCAGATGCAAGCGATCCTGAAACGATTCTCCTGAAGGCCATCCGCAAGGGCAATGACGGGGCTCTGAGTGAACTCATCGATCATCACCACGAACGGGTGTTCCGGTTTGCTTTTTTCTACTTTGGCGATCCGGAAATCGCGGCGGAGGTGACCGAAGATACGTTTGTAATAGTTTATTTTGGCACCGACCCTATGCGATCCCGCCTTACGGTTGGCGATTGGATCCTTTCGCTTGCAATCGAACAGTGCCGACTCTACGTAAAGAAGCGGCGACGAAGGCGCGTTTTCAAAATGGGTTACATCAATTTCCCGACCGGTACTGGAGAAGGTCGGGCGACCATTGATAATCAGGTGTCGGGCAGCCGATGCGCGAGAGTTCGCAAAATATGAGAAGGAGTGTGGGTGCCGCTGAACGCCAAACCCTTCTCTGAAAGTCGGCGTCAAGTGCCGCATAGTGGTCTGCTGCGTTGAAGAAGAACTGCGCCGATAGAGCGGATTTTTCGAGGGATCGTCCGGGAAATGACGTTACAGAGTAACGATGAAACGAGACGCAATGGTGACGATTACTATCTCGGATGATGGAAAGGAACGCCGTGACGTTGAGGTTTGTTCGGTTTGCGGCGAGGAGATTAATCCAGGCCGCGGTTTGGCACATATCATGTATGAGGAAGCATTGGTTTCCGTGTGCTGTTCGTTTTGTTTCAGCATCCGGCGTCGTACTCCGGATGCTGTTTTGGCCAGGGCCCGTGCAAACCGTATTCTTTGCAACGACTCGTAGCATCTAAACCATTCAACATGGAGATAAGATTATGTTTAAACGCGTGATGGTGGCCACGGACCTTTCTTTGACTTCGGATGAACTTGTTGGCGGGCTTGCCGGCTTGGCGAATTGGGGCGCCGAAGAGATCGCGCTTGCTTACGCAAGTGACTTCGCAACACGGGAGGGTTCTTCTTCCGGGGCTGGTTCGCGGAACGCAGTCATGGAAGATCGCGTCCAGCGTGAACTTGACAGGCTGGAGGGCCAGAAAAGGATTCTTGAGCAATCCGGACTTTCAGTTTCCACGCATCATGTGATCGGTCGTCCGGACGGGGTGCTGACGAAACTGGCTGAAAGCTGGGCTGCGAACCTTTTGATACTGGGACTCCGGCGGACTTCGTTGGCCCGCAATATAGCCCTTGGGAGCACGGCCTTTGAGATCTTGCGGTATTCATCGGTACCTGTCCTCCTGGTCCGGCCCGAGGTGGGGGTGCCCGATGCAGACCAAAGAGAATTCTCCGGAAGAAATGATTCCCGAAGGAAGATCCTCTTTGCTACCGACTTTTCCCCGGCTGCCGATGAGGCGTTTTCAACTTTGCAGGAACTGGTCCGCGACCGTCAATATGATGTGGCGCTTCTTCATGTCCTGACCCGCAACGCGGAGCCGGCCCCGGGCGTGTCGGAGCACCTGGAGAGGTTGGGGGGTGATATCCGGAGAGCGGGATCGGAAGCTCGGGTTGTCCTGAGGCTGGGTGATCCGGCAATGGAGATATTGAAAGCGTGCGAGGACTATGGAGCATTGCTTCTTTTCATGGGAACGAATGCCAAGGGCGTGGTGGGAGAGTTTTTTGCCGGAAGCGTAAGCCAAGCTGTCGCTCGCCAGGCGCGGCTGCCTGTCCTGCTTGTTCGGGGGGCTTTGGAACGAGGGCGGGGGCGTTTGTTATCGAAATGGCAGGAACGGCGTGGGGAAGGGAGGGGTTGGATATCCCGGCAGGACGCCGCGGGTGCCCGGCCCCAGTCGGAACCGGCGAACGTCCGAATCGCATGATCGAGCTTGGTTCATCGTCTTTAAGAGAAGGTATGAGCTGTCGGGCATGGGGAGATTCTTGCCGGTGAGGAGGCGGATCACTCAAGGAACTTCCGGCTTCCGCGCGGGGTGACCCGTCCGACGCGGGCTTCGGGGAGGCGTTCGTCGATCGTTCCGGGATAGGGATTCATCGAACGTACGCTCCCGTCGGCGAAGGTGAAGAGGGCCACTTCGCCGCCGCCGAAGCGGAAGTGAATGCTGCGGTGGGTGTCGTCGATGAAATAAAACTCCTCCAGCATCGGGTTGTCGGGGGAAGCGGGCGACTGGAAGGTGTTCACTTGCGCGCAGGTGCCGAAAACGATGACCCGCGAGGGATTGTCGAGATCGGAGAGCCGTTTCCCCGGGCGTTGGATTTGTTCAAAACCGCGGTAAATCGGCGGCCTGGGACCGAGCGAGAGATTGTAACCGTATCCCCAGCTCGCCCCTTGGAACTTCGGTTTCCAGAGCGCGTTGCCGTAGTCGAACCCGGGACAGATTTCGACGCCGCCGACCTGTTGCAGGTACGGGTGGAGCGGGCCCTTTGAACGGTCCAGCTCGCGATTGCCCTCTCCGGCAGGGCCATCGTATCTTTCCTTTCCGAAAAACCAGACCACACCGTCCTCGGTCTCCTTCCTGTAAGGGAAAAAGGCGTCGTCGTGTTCGTTCAAGTACAGATGCGTCGCGGTTGCGAGTTGTCTCAGGTTACTGGCGGACTGGGCCTGTTTCGCGGCGCCGGTTGCGTACGGAATAATCGCACCGATTGTGATAGAGAAAAGAACCCCGACGATGGCGACCACCGTCAGGATTTCAATCAACGTGAGACCGGCTCTATTCACGGAGGGCAGGGAGCGGACGGATGCCGAAACGGTCCGTCCCGATTGTCCGGAGTTTCCGGTCAAACCTGCCTGAAAACGACGTTTCATGTAGCGAACCTACGGACAAAGATAACGCTTCATCGCGAGTCGACAGCATGTGCGGACCGCTTGTTTGCCCGCCTTCTGTGCCGGAGGAACAGTGAAAAGGCCAGGATCCCCGCACCTGCCAGGAGCCCCGCTGTCACCGGCTCGGGAACCGCGGTCATTTCGCCCATCGCGAAGTAGGCCGGGGTGTTCATGCCGAAATCTCCGACTTCCGACGACGACAGGGTGAACTCAAGCCCGCGTGTGGCTTCGCCGAGAGACGTCAGGTCGACTTCGGTCCATTCGTCGATGATGTAGGCCTGCTCCGGATCATCGAACCGGTAGTCGGCCAGGTAGAAAGGAAGAACTCCGGTTTCATTGCCGTCGCCGTCCAGCCCCCGAATGTCCAGCCGAAACCAGTCGTTGTCCTCCGTACTGAACTCTTTGGCGAAGTCGTCGCCTTCGTTCATGGAATGGTAAGCGTAGGTGGTGTTGGTGATCGTGATCGATTCGGGATAGGCGCCGTCGGGAAGCTCTATCGCCGGAAAGACAGGGGTGAAATGATCGACGTTGGCCACGCCGTAAACGCCGTTGTCGGCAATAGCGGAGCCCGTGATTGCGGCGTATTGGTTGGTGTGACCCCGCGTTTCCGTGTCGATTACGTTGGAATAGGACCAACCGCTCCAGACGTCCCATTCGGTGTCGTAGTGGTTGTTGAAGGAGGCAACGCCGCTCTCGAATCCGCCGCTCCCGTCCGAGCCGTTCCAGTACGAGTTCTCTTCCAGATTCAAGTCACCGAAATTCACGGTGACTCCGGCGGCGGTCAATGTCGCCATCGAAGCGCCTATCAGGGGAAAAAGCAGAAGTTTTCCAAACGAGGCCCGAGGGCTTCCGCGTCGGGAACCTTTGGAGAAAATAAATAGTACTGAAAACAGGTCCATCCCTTCAGCTCAAAGACAGAAGACGAGGAAATCAAGGGAAAAGTGATAAATGAGAGCTATTCTCAGAAAGGGGACGCCAAGCGGAGGTCTCGGCTTCAGACCTTCCTCAGGTCTTTTTGTTGCCTGCAACCGTTTGCTTTTTAGCGGGAGCTTTTTTGACCCGGTTCTCTCTTAAACCGAGCCGTTCCTTGATCGTGGCCAGTTCTTTTTTGAGAAACCCCGTGGCATCACTCATCGCCCTTTTAACAGCTTGCTCAATCTCGGGGTCGGCAGGGGATCCTCTTGAGTTCATCTGTGCAAGCAGCCGATTCTTCCGCGCAAAGTACCGGCCCACTTCCCAGCTGGCATAACCGAGTACGAGCATCAATCCAAGGCTGACCATGCCGAACACCACGGTATATAGAGCTTGGAGCTGAACGTCCAGGATTGTCGCCAGAACAAAAATGATGGCGATTCCACCGATGATGATGAGGATCCATTGGATCCAATCAGGCAGTTTGAGAGACTTCATTACCTGAAGTTTATAGATGATCCGAAGCCGCAAGTCGAGCTAATAGGATACGCTTGCGGATTCGCCCCAAATCCGTGACGCTGGAAAGGATGAATCAGGTTGTTCTCTACCAGCACCCTTCTTATTTTGAGCACGATTCGGGCTTCGGCCATCCGGAGTGTGCCGAGCGGCTCCGGGCGATCGATACAGGGCTTCATGAGAGCGGGGTCAGTGAAAACATCCGGACCGCTGTTCCCAAGGCTGCCGGTGCCCAAGACCTGTATCGCGTGCACGACCGCCACTACGTCGACAGAATCCTTTCCCTGCGGGGAAAGACCGAGCAGCTTGACGGCGACACCCGCGTCTCGCCGGGCAGTGTCGACGCGGCCCTGCACGCTGTCGGGGCGGTCATCGAGGCGGTGGACGCGGTACTGGCCCGGTCCTGCGACACTGCGTTCTGCCTGGTTCGGCCACCCGGGCACCATGCGGAGAAAGATCATGCCATGGGGTTTTGTCTGTTTAACAACGTGGCCGTGGCAGCCGCCTACGCGCTGGCTGAAAAGGGGCTCAAACGGGTCCTTATATTTGACCCCGACGTTCATCATGGGAACGGCACGCAACACCTGTTTTACGAACGTCCGGACGTGTTTTATTTTTCCATCCACCAGTGGCCCTTTTTTCCGGGGACCGGTTCTGTCGAGGAAACCGGGGCCGGTGAAGGCAGGGGGCGAAACGTCAACGTGCCCCTTCCTGCGGGAATGGGGGATCCGGAGTACTTGTACGTCACCCGAAAGCTTCTTTGTCCTTTAATCGAAAACTACCGCCCCGATCTGGTTGTGTTTTCGGCCGGCTTCGACAGCCATTTGCTCGATCCCCTTGGAGAAATGGAACTAAGCGACGAAGGGTTCCGGGGTATGTACGGGGAGGTTCTTGACACATTGGAATCTTTGGCTATTCCCTTCTTCTTCGTTCTGGAGGGCGGGTATTCGCTTGAGGCCCTCCGGAGTGTGGTTCCCCGGCTCATCGTCGACCTGGTTTCCGGAGATCGGATCCAGGCGAATCCGTCGCGGCCCCAGAAGATCGCGGTCGAGACGGTGGCGGAGGTGCTTCGCCGCCTCGAATCCGGTGTTGATTGACTGGCTCGACCCGGAACCCCCGGAGGAAGCCCCCCGGGGGGTGGTCCCCGCCTCGGCAGCAGTCGTCCCTTTCGTTAGCCAACAGTTGAAAAATGAAACAAAATTTAGACACTTACCTCAAATCCCATGAACAAGCGTTGGTCCGCTTTCTCCAGCAGTTGCTTGCAATACCCACCGAGAATCCTCCAGGCGCCGATTATGCGAAATGTACGGACTTTCTTGTGGCGTCCTTGCGACAGATCGGACTGACCGCTCGCCGGTACCGGGTTCCTGAGACGGAGTGCCGCCGGACTCTTGGAGAAAACAGGGGGTTCCCGCGCTACAATGTGGTCGGACGCTGGAAGACCGGTGCTGCTGAAACCTTGCATTTCAACGGGCATTACGACGTCGTTCCCGCGGGTGACGGGTGGCGGTTCGGGCCCTTTAATCCGAAAGTGGAAAAGGGATGGATTTACGGGCGCGGGACGTCTGACATGAAGGGGTCCCTGGCCGCGCTTTGGTTTGCGGTCGGCGCGTTGAAGGCATGCGGGATCAAGCCTGCGTGCAACGTGGAGGTTTCGTTCACCGCGGATGAGGAATCCGACAGCCGGCTCGGTGTCGGCCATATCCTCAAGGAGCGAATAGTCCGGCCGCATTATGCCGTGGTGTGTGAGGGGGGAGGCCGAGGCACCCTCTGTTACGGGCATAACGGAAAGCTCTGGTACGATGTGGTCGTTTACGGCAAATCCGCTCACGCTGCCCGGCCCGAAAACGGCGTTAACGCGTTTGAAAAGATGGCCCAACTTGTCGAGGATCTCCAAAAATACAAGAGATTGATCCGCCGTCGCTCGTTTACCAACCTGAATGGCGAAAAAATGTATCCGTCGCTCACAATGGGGGGCCGCTTCGACGGCAGCCCTGAGGGCAAAGTCAACAGCATTCCCGGCCGGGCGTCGTTCACGCTCGACCGGCGGCTTGTTCCCAGCGAAAAAGTTGAACCGGCCCGGCTGGAACTGGAAGATTGGATAACCCGTGCGGCCCGGAAAATTGAACCCGCCAGGATCGAATTGATCCGGCATCCGGCTTACGAGCCCTGCTTTGTGGATCCGAGACATCGCCTCCCGGAAACCTTTATCGCCGCCGCAAGCGCGGTCCGACGTTCGCCTGTGGGAAAGAAAACCAGTTTCGGTTTTAACGACATGCATTTTTTCGCCGAGCGCGGAATACCCGTCATCGGCTACGGAGCCCAGGGCGAGAACGATCACGGAGTCGACGAGCGAATCCGTATCCGAGAAATCATGACAACAGCCAGGACCTACGCCCGGTTCCTGGCCGAATGGCCGGGGGCGTGACCGGGCGGCTCACGCGTCGGTTCCTTCATCCCGCTCCTCATCCCTGCGTCCCGCGAGCAGCCAACCCAGAATAAAGGTCATCGCCGACCCAATCGGGGCAAACCACGGCCAGGCGATTGTTTTTCGATCCATTTCTCCAGTTTCGGGGTTTGGCACGTCGAACGAGGCGTTGTGGACGAGCCAGAGCATCACACCGATTCCGGCCAGGAGGAGGAACGATTGCAGTAGGATTCTTGGAGCCTGGATACGGAAGCCCTGGGCAATGGTCCAGGCATGGGTGACGATCCAGGCCAGAAAGAGCAGGATGCCACCGGTCAAACAGGTATAAGCGGTCCAGCTGTACTCGTTGAACGGGGTGATTGCCAGAACCGTCAGAACTCCCAGCGGCGCGGCGAACATGAAACCGGTGCCGTCGATGTTAAGGCGTTTTGAGAAAAAGCCCAGGAAGAAGCCGGCCATCAGGCCCCCGGATACGAAGCCGGCCATACCCAGCGCCAGGCCCAGGAGATGGTCGAAGTGATCGGCGGCCCAATGCATGCCGATCGCCAGGACGGACAGGATCACGCCCCAGAAGATCACGAAGAGTCGTGATACCAGTACCATGCGCCGGTCTTCCGCGGTGGGTGCTTCCGAAAGAGACGCGTGAGGGTCGGTGACCGGGTCGCCGGCGGATGGAAGGGGCTTGCCTTCGCGTTTCAGCTTCCGCTCCCGCCACGGAAGATAGAATGCCGACATCGTTGTCTGGGACAGGGCTGCCAGAATTGAGTCCAGACTCGAAATAGCCGCGGCAAAAATGCCGGCGATAATCAGCCCGGTCAGACCCGTGGGAATCACCGTCAGAATGAAAATCGGGAAAATCCGGTCGCCGCGTTCCTCGTACAGTTCGAGCGCCTCTCCTTCCAGCGGGAACTGGATGTAATAGTACCAGAGGCCAACGCCGACCAGTGAAACGAGAATCGTAATGATCACTCCAAAGTAACTGGCCAAAACCGCCCAGCGGGCCTCCCGTTCGCTTTTGCAACAAAAAAGGCGCTGGGTCATCAATTGGTCGGTTCCATAGGCGCCGATGTTGCCCCAGGTCGCCGCGATCGCGGCGGTCCAGATCGTGAACTCCATGGTCAGGCTGAGTTCGAACTCCCAGAGTTCGAACTTGCCCGCTTCCCATCCCGCCGCAAGGACCGTGAAAAGACCTTCGTCAAGGTGATGGAGGATCGTTCCCAGTGCCACCAGGGCGCCCACGACGAAGACGACAAAGAGAATCAAATCCGTCCAGATCACCGTAGCCATTCCCCCCATCAATGTCCAGCCGACCGAAACAACGCCGATAATGACGATGGCCCAGGCCAGGACCGGAACGCCGGTTGCCTCCGCCAGATTGCCCAGGGGGCCGTGCAAAACCAATGCCAGGATCAACGCCGTAAGGTAGACCCGCGACGATTGCGCGAGCATCCCCCCAAGGGAGAAGAGAGCGGTCGTCATAGAGCGTACCTTCGGTCCCAACTGGTTGCCCATGTAGTCGTACGGACTGTAGATTTCGCGTCGGTAATAAGCGGGAACGAGGATATACGCGACGACAAAACGGGCCAGCAAACCTCCCACGAGCCCGAGTTGGAGGTAGGTAAAGTTGCCGCCCGGTTGAAAAACGATGAACGGGACGCTGACAAAGGTGATGGCACTGATCTCGGTGGCAATACTCGAACCTGTGACCGCGTACCAGGGAAGCTTGCGGCCTCCGAGGAAGAAGTCCTTGATGCTGGACTGCTTTCCGGCCAATATTCCGCCGATCAGGGTCGTGATGAACAGGTAGCCGAAAACGACCGCCCAGTCGATCCATGTGAAATGGCCTGCGAGTTCCCCGGGATACTCTTGAACTGCAAGAATGATGGAAAGGCTCATGCGCTGAAAGTGGTGGGGTTACCGGATTACACAATCGGGGTTGTGGATTGATCAAGCCGTGAGCGGTTCATGGAGCCTCCGAGGTAAAGCTGCTTTTCCCCGGCGACTCAAGCGTAAAATCAGCACGGCCCGTTGCTCCCGCCAAAAAAGGAAACGTGCTTGCGGCGGACTGCGATTCAATTAACGTGGCGCTATGAGTACCGAAACTTCAACTTTTCCGCCGTTCAGTTTGTCCCGTTTGCTCAAAACGGTGTTCGCACCGGTGGGTGGGGAGCGGGTGGCGTTTCTAATCGATCTCGAGGACCCGCACGCTATAAAAGGGTTTCGCTTTCTGCAGGATCGCGGGCTCACGGTCCAGAAGCACGCGCACGATGTCTTTTATCAGGGATTCCGGCAGGGGGTGGCCGAGGAACTGGGCCTCAAAGGCGGAGATCTGTTCGCCTATAAAATCACCGGCGGGAGCAACCTCGACCTTTCGGATCTCGCCGTCGATCCGGAAGGCAAAGAGCTCAGCCTGGAGAAGGATGTCTACCCGAACTACGACCTGATCCTGTGCATTTCCACCTATTCCGCCACCGCCCCCCTGACCGCCCACGCCAAAAGGCACGGGTTTCGCGGGGCCACCTTGCACGGGTTGAATGACATCATTATCAATAGCGGCTTGGCCGTTGACTATGAGGAGGTCAGCCGCCAGGCCGAGAAACTCCGGGCGGGAATGAGCCGGGCAGAAGCGGTCGAGATCGATTTCGAAGCCGGAGGCGAAAGTCACACCCTGCGCCTGGAACTCGGGGGACAGGAAGCCCAGAAGAGCCACGGCTTGTGTCGTGCCGGTCCCGACGTCGCCAATCTCCCGGCCGGCGAGGTTTACTACGTTCCCATGGGGGCGGAAGGAGCCTTTCCCATGAAGTACAACGAGGGCAGTCTGGGTCTCATGAAGGTGACCGGCGGACGCATTCAGGAGGCGGAGTTTCTCTCCGGAAACCGCAAAACGATTGAAGAGCACAATCGTAAATTGAAAAGCGATCCTGTGACCGGCGAGCTCGGCGAGCTGGGATTCGGAACACAGATTCTTCCCGTCTCCGGCCAGGACATCCAGGACGAGAAGGTTCTCGGCACACTGCATGTCGCAACGGGCCGGAGCGATCATCTGGGCGGTCATTTGACGCCCGAACTCTTCTCCGAAAGCTCGCACGCGACTCACGACGACATCCTCTACTCACCGAGCAAAACACCCGAAATCGGAGTTACTCAGGCCCGGATGTACCGGGACGGCGCGGTTGAGGTCCTGATCGAGAACTTCGAACCAGCCGCCTATATGCGCCGGTTACTGGAGGAATAAATTCCGCATCCGCGGTGTTATTACACAAAGTTACGCCCGGCCCATTGCCGCACTCGACAACGGGAAATGCGCGGGAGCGGGTTGACCGGCGACCATTGAACGCGCACAAAAGCCCGGACACCCGACCTTCGGCAAGCCGCACCTCCATCCATGACCGCTTCTACCTATGAGAACGAACGAATCGTCAATGAGTATCTGCTTTTTCATTACGGTTCGGCCAAGGAAATCCTGCCCTATACTTTCGGGCCGATCGAGGCGCTTGACTTTGCGGTACGGTGCGTCACCGAGTGCGTGGACACCGATCTCCTTCCGCCGTCGGCACGCGCGCTCGACCTGGGATGTGCCGTCGGACGCTCGACCTTTGAGCTGTCCCGCCATTGTGCCGAAGTGGTAGGCATCGATTATTCAAAACGATTCATCGAGGCGGCGAAGACGCTTCAACGTGACAGCGAAATCAGTTACGATCGCGTCGATGAAGGTGAGCTGATTACGCCGCTCAAAGCCGAACTTCCCGCAGGAACCGAACCCGGCCGCGTTTCCTTCGAGCAGGGGGACGCCCAGGACCTGCCCGCCGAGCTCGGGGATTTTGACCTGGTCCTGATGGCCAACCTGATCGATCGCCTGGAGGATCCTCTCCGGTGTTTGGAACGTCTGCCGACATTGGTCCGCCCCGGTGGCCGTATGATCATCACTTCCCCTTACACCTGGCTCCCCGAATTCACGCCGAAGGAGAACTGGCTCGGCGGCCGGCGTGTTTCCGGGGAGCCGGTTACGACCAACTCGGCGCTGAAGGGGTTTCTGAAGGAAGCGTTTGTCTTTCACGGAAACCGGGATCTCCCGTTCCTGATCCGCGAACATGCCCGGAAATACCAATGGAGCGTGGCAGACGCCACGATCTGGATCCGCCGGTGAATGGAAGAGCAAGGTTGGGCCGAAGTGATGTTTATACTTCTGCAGTACAAAAACTTGTGTGGCAATGGCGCGCGTGATCGATGGCCCGGCGCTGAGATGGGTCGCCGAGAACAGTCGACAGTCTTCACGAATTTTCTGTACATCTGTTCGGAGAAACCGTTATGGGAGAACCGTCAAGTGATAGGCAGGTTGTGACTAAAACCGAACGCAGGAGTATGTTATGAAATTCAAAACCTTATGTTATCTGAGCCTCGCCGGGATCCTTTGTTTTACCGCCCTCGCCAGGGCCCAGCACAATGACGGGTTTGGCGCAGGGATCATCGTCGGCGAGCCAACAGGCTTGAGTTTGAAACATTGGGTGAGTGATACCACCGCGTTTGACGCCGCGGCTGGCTGGTCATTCGAAGGACGGACTTCGCTTCATCTGCACGCCAGCTACTTATTCCACGATTTCAATATGATTCCCGTCGAGAAAGGACACTTGCCCGTTTACGCCGGGATCGGCGGTCGCTTCAAGGGTCGGGAAGGCAAAAGTGACCGCCTCGGTGTTCGGGTTCCGGTAGGTATCGCCTACCACGTCGAGGAAGTACCGCTCGAAGTGTTCGGCGAGGTGGTTCCCATTCTGGACGTGGCCCCCAGCTCCCGAATCAGCTTGAATGCTGCCGTCGGTGTCCGGTATTTCTTCCAGTGATCCGTGCGCTTGTTATTCCCGGGTTATTGATGAATCTGAACGAATAGAGGGCGTCATTACTGGTTCGAATCCGCCGGGTCTTTCCGCCGCAGGGATGTGCTTACTGTTTTCGAAGGAATGATAACAAAGGCGGTTGCCGGGCACGAGGTTCGTTATTCATCAACCCGGAATGCGAATTCCACTGGCAGTGTCGACGGGGCAAGGCAGACGGAATCGTCGCAGGCCTGGACCTGGAGGGTTCCGGCGACTCGGTGACGGCCCGGGGATGCGTCTTCGCTGATGCGTAATGTAAACGGGATTTCAACCGTTTCTTTGTATACCTTGACGGATTTGTCCAAGGCATCAACGGAGAAGTCGTCTCCTTCCGGGTATTCGGGGCCTTCTATGATCGCGGCGGGCGTATCGGGAAAACGGAGTTGGGTCGGTATGAGGAACTCCATCGATGCAGGGTTAGCCATCACGTGCCAGTCAGGATCCATTTCCAGCCGCAACACCAAGCGGTGGCTGTCTCCGGGAGAGAGCGTTTCGGGTTGGTTCTCAAGGAAAAACCGAACGTGCTGCGAGGAATCCATTCCACCCGGCGAGGCGGCTTCGGGATCAAAAGCTTCGCCATCCGGATCCGAGGTTTCAACAACGGCCCCGGGTTCCCGTTCTCTATCGGCGGTTTCTGCTTCGTCGGCAACATCCGGAGCGCAGGCCGCCAGCGGAATCGCCGCGGCCAGGCAAAGGAGCGGACGAAGCCGGGAAGCTGCTCTCTGGAGCGGCGGCGATTGAAGCGATTTTGAAAAAACAGGATGAAAGCAGCGATGCGGATTGTCCGTGTACATGTATAAAAGGCTACCAACTGGGGGAAGGGCCGTCAAGCGGCGGCCTGAACGGAAGGCAGCATCGTGAAACTATTTGAAGACTCTCCGGCCTGATCCCTGAGATCCCGCCAGCGGGGCGCCTCCCTCCGGCGGCGGTGAACTCTGACAATGTCCTACTGAGAATCCAAGAATCATACCGAGTGAGAAAGGTACAGCCCTTTGAACGGACGGACTGCCTTACAAGCCTTGGCAGAAGCGGGTTTATCCCGCGAGCGATCCGCGGGCCGCTGCCTGGGTGAGGGTTCGTGACTTGTCGAGTTACAGGCGGCCGCTCCGAAAAATTTTTAACCTTGCGTCCGCCTGTGCCCGGAGAGTAAAATGCTTGGTTTGGCGCATGCAAAATGAAATCAGTAAACGGCGCACCTTCGCTATCATTTCTCACCCGGACGCGGGGAAAACGACCCTGACCGAAAAATTCCTGCTCTACTCGGGCGCCCTGCAGCTTGCCGGCTCGGTGACCGCGCGAAAGAATCAGCGCGAGACCGCTTCCGATTGGATGGAGCTCGAGAAGCAGCGGGGAATCTCCATCAGCTCCACCGTGCTCCAATTCGACTACCGGGGGATCACCGTCAATCTGCTGGATACTCCCGGTCACCAGGATTTCTCGGAGGACACCTACCGCGTGCTCACCGCCGTCGACGCGGCGGTCATGGTGGTCGATGCGGCCAAGGGAATCGAGGCGCAAACCATCAAACTCTTCGAGGTTTGCCGCATGCGGGGCATTCCCATCTTTACGTTCATCAATAAATGCGACCGGCCGGGCCGGCATCCGTTGGAGCTGATTGACGAGGTGGAGCGCGTCCTCGGCATCGAGGTTTACCCGGTGAACTGGCCTTTGGGGACCGGCGTCGATTTTAAAGGGGTTTTCGATCGCCGGGAAAACCTGCTGCATCTTTTCGACCGGACTCCCGGAGGCCGTACCCAGGCGCCGGTCGAGGTTTCCGGCCTCGAGGAGGCTGCCGCCTCCGCACGCCTCGACAAAACCGTGGCGGAGGGCGTGTCCGAGGAACTCGACATGCTCGAAGAGGCGGGATCCGTGTTCGATCGGGCGGCCCTGCTGGCCGGGAAGCAGACGCCGGTTTACTTTGGCAGCGCGCTCAACAATTTCGGGGTTCAATTGCTCCTGGACGGGTTTCTCGAGCACGCCCCGGAGCCCGCTCCGCGGCGTTGCGGGGAGATCCTGCTGAAACCGCAGTTCGAGGCGTTTTCCGGGTTTATTTTCAAGATTCAGGCCAATATGGATCCGAATCACCGCGACCGGGTGGTCTTTATCCGCGTGTGTTCCGGGAAATTCGAGCGGGATATGACCGTGACTCACGTTCAGTCCGGAAAAAAGATACGGCTTTCATTCTCACACAAGCTTTTTGGCCGGGACCGGGAAACGCAGGACGAGGCCTGGCCCGGGGATATCGTCGCGATCGCCGGGCACAGCGATCTGGGGATCGGCGACACGCTCACCCAGGACCCAACATTGGTTTTTGAGGAAATCCCGCGATTTCCGCCTGAATGCTTTGTGTATATCCGGAATATCGATACGAATAATTTCAAACGGTTCCGGGCTGGTATCGACCAACTTCTCCACGAAAAGGTCGTCCAGCGGTTTTTCCCCGAAAAGGGGACACGAAACGATCCTTTGATCGGTGCGGTGGGGCCCCTGCAGTTCGACGTGGTGAAACACCGGCTGGAAGCCGAATACCGCGCTGAAGTTAAACTGGAGTCGGCGCCCTGGGCCGTTGTTCGGTGGCTGGATCCGGAGTTTGATCCGGCACGATTGGAGGGGGTTTTTCTCGGCTCAGGGATTCAGATCGCACGCGACGATGAAAACCGGCCCGTCCTGTTGATTTCTGATGATTGGACTTTGGGCTATTTCCGCGACAAGAATCCGGAAATTCCTTTGCTGGAACGGGCTCCAAAACCATTACCTGCCGTTAACTCCCATTGAAGCTGGTTGATGGATAAGACCAAACAAGAACATTTTCGTCCAATTATTCAAAAACGGGTACGTGATCTACAGGAACAATTGAGCGAATCGGCGGAGGATGCGAAAGCAATTTCCCCGGATCGGGGGATCGGACGGCTCTCGCGGCTTGATTCGATGCAGATGCAGCAGATGACTCTCGATGCCCAAAACCGTCGCAAACACGAAATGCAACGCCTGAAGGAGGCGCTCACGCGAATAGAAAAGGGTGCCTATGGTATCTGTCAGCTTTGCCGTAATGATATTGCCGTTGAACGGCTCGAATATCAACCGGATGTTCTGACATGCGTGAGTTGCGCCGGAGGCCGACGGTGAAACCCGCTGCACGGCAAAATATCGGAAACTTCCGAACAGCGCGATAAGGTTGAACGTGAACCGGGTTCACTGCTTATCAATCCGAACGAAAACATCAGCCAATCGGATTCTTCTGAAGTCCCCGCAAGCTGTGGACCCCAAACAGGGCTGGCGCGCGAATTCGGCTCGGCCCGGTCTTTCTTCCGGGACTCAGGTAGTCCCTCCGCTTGCGCATGACTGCTTCAACATAACCCCTTGATCCGATCACCGCTCCCGCAGTGAAGTAGCGTACCCGGTTTCGCAGCACTTCCGGAAGGGAGAGTTCCCCCGCCTTTTGCTGCACCGCAATCAGTTTAGCCTCAGGAATCCCCGCCGGACCGCCCGCGTCCGTGTGATAAGCTTGGCCGAAGAGAATCAGCCGGTACTCCCGTCCCGCCTGTCGCCAGTCATTGGATTCCAGCACCCGAAGCAGACCCCGTCGAACTTCCGTTCCGCCGGCAACCGCTTCGGCGTAGCCGCACCAGCGATACTCCTTGGGATCGTCGCACAAACCCGCCCGCACCGGGTTCAGGTCGATGTAACAGGCCACCACCAGAAGCGCTCGCCCGGTCGGTTCAACCAGCACGCTTGCGAAACGTTCCGCCCATAAGGTTCCGTAACGCCCGTGGGTGCGATTGTACCAGGTGGAGAATCGCTGTTTCAGTTCTTTGAGGTAGACTGAAATATCCCCCATTCGTGCCAGTAACCGCTCGCGGATCTTTTCGGCCTCCTCACTGTGCAAACGCGAAATCCATGCTGCCGCCTCGTCTCTGGAATAAAGCACGCGTACGCGTCGTTCCAGCTCGGCGATTCCGACGTGGCGACTCTCCGCCTCCGGCGGCACTCGCACCAGGAGGTGAAAGTGGTTGCTCATCACACAATAAGTCAGTACCTGCATCCCGCAAAAATCCGCCAGTTGGTGGAGTTGTTTCCGGAAAATTTCCTTCTCCCTCGCCCCCAGCAGATGCTCCCCGCCAACAATCCGGCTCATGCAGTGATAGACACTGCCGCCTTCTCCATATGTTTTGAGACGTCTGGGTTTCATAAAATGAATCCGACTCAATTCCGCAACACAGTCAATATTAATTTGCCTGGCAAAATCATGGGGGTGAATCCACATGCCGGGTTCGTGGTGGATCCGGAAGCGGGGGGAGGGTTAGAGTTTTTCGACGATCTCGTCTGCCAGGCCGTACTCGATGGCTTCTTTCGCGTTCAGGTAGAAGTCGCGGTCGGTGTCCTTGGTGATTTTTTCCAAAGGCTGGCCGGAGGCGGTGGATAGGATTTTATTCAGTTCTTCCCGCAGTTTTTCCATTTCCGTCGCCTGGATGTTGATATCCACGGCGGGCGCGACCATGCGCCCGGCCAGCAGCGGCTGATGAATCAACACGCGCGAGTGGGGGAAGACGAAGCGTTTTCCTTTGGGCGCGGCGCAGAGAAGGATGGATCCCATACTTGCGGCCATTCCGGTGACAACCACGCTGATCGGAGAGGAAATCAGCTGGAGGGTGTCGTAGATGGCCATGCCGGAGGTGATCGATCCGCCGGGGGTATCGATGTAAAAGGTGATGTCTTTTCCGGGATTCACGGCTTCAAGATAGAGGAGTTTTTCGACGACCTCCTTCCCTGATTTGTCGCTCACTTCTCCCCACAGAAAAACTTTTCTCTGCTCGAGAAATTTTTTCTCCATCAGGATCTGAACAGAGTCTCTTTGATCGGTATCTTCCTTTTTGTCAGGCATAATCGTGGAAAGTTAAAAGGTTCAGCGCGCTGAGCGCAAGAGTGGTCGCAAAATAGAATAAAACCTGGCTGTGTCGTGGTTCACGTTTGATCTTGGTTTTCGTTCTGCGGGAAAGCCACCGAGAACATGAATACCGCTCCTGCGGCGCGAGGGAGGAAATGAACCGGTTTTCGAACGAACGAGTCTCCTGGTGATTCGTGCAGCTTTCAGACTATTAGCGAGAACGGCAGGGTAGAGTCGGGGTGCGGGGTGCCGAAGGAATCAGCCTGTCCGAATCTTTTTTCGAGGGCTCTCCCTGGAGATGTGGGCGGAGGGGCGACTGTGAAACGCCGCCGCCGGTCTCCCCGTGCCGTTGAACTTAGATCAGCCCGAGCTTCATTTTGCCCTCTTCGCTGATCATTTCCTGGTTCCAGGGTGGATCCCAGACAATCTCGACCTCGGCGTCCTTGACGCCGGGGACGGAGAGAACTTTGGCTTTCGCGTCGGCGGCAATGGCGGGACCCATTCCGCAGCCCGGGGCCGTGAGGGTCATTTTGACATCGACCCGGTGAAACTCGGGTTCGACTTCGGTGACCTCGCAGGAGTAGACGAGCCCGAGATCGACGATATTGACGGGAATTTCCGGGTCGTAGACGTTTTTCAACTGGTTCCAGAGCGCGTCCTGTTTCGGGGGCCCCTCGTGATCTCCGGCGCCCGGCGCGGTTGTTTCGGGTTCGGGCGGTTCCTCGCCCAGGGCATCGGCGTTTTCTCCGCCGATACGGGCAAGGCCGTGGGGGGTCATTACTGTGTAACTTCCTCCGAGCACCTGGCTGATGACCACGGTCGTTTCAGCGGGCAGGGTGACCGTTTCGCCGCCGGGGATGAGGACGGCCTCGCAATCGCGGGCAAGGATTCGTCGGTTGATGTCTTCGCTCATGATAAGGTTATTTAGATGTTCAGGCGGGAGATCCTGGCTGGAATCCCGAAGTTCCGCAAGGGAACTTAAGCCGACCGGGGGCCGGGAAGCTGGAACCGGCCGACTCTATTCCCCAAACTGCGCGCGAATGAGGGTACGGAGGTTTTCCGCGATTTCCTCGTTTTCGAGTTTGATGAGGATATCCTCGAAGAAGCCGAAGACGAGCAGTTGCTTGGCGGTCTTTTCGGGGATGCCGCGGGCGAGCATATAGTAGAGCTGTTCATCGTCAATCTGTCCCGAAGTGGCGCCGTGGCTGCATTTCACGTCGTTCGCCAGGATTTCCAGGCCCGGCAGGGCGTTGGCTTCGGCGGTCGGGCTGATCAGCAGGTTGCGATTGGTCTGGTAGGCGTCGGTCTGCTGGGCTTCCTCCACGACCTTGATGAGGCCGGAAAAGATGGTTCGGGCGTCGTCGAGCAAGGCGTTCTTGTAGAGAAGATCCGAAACCGAATGCCCTTTGAAGTGGGTCTGCAGGGTGCGCTGGTCGAACTCCTGCTTGCCGGTGGCGACGGTCAGGGACTGCATTTCGGTGTGGGCGCCCTCGCCGAGCACCTGACTGTGGCTTTCGGTGCGGGCCTGACGGCTCCCGACGTTGACGTTGAGAGAGGTGACGAACGAGTCCTTGAACGCCTGGGTGGAATTCAGGTGGAACGCAAGGCTGTCGCGCCCCCAGTTCTGGGCGGAGATGTACGTCACACGCGAGCCGGGGCCGGCGTAGAGGTCGTTGACGCCGCAAACGTAGTTGCGGGCCTTGCGCTCGGGAGAGGAAAAGAAATCGACCAGCGTGACCCTGGCGAGATCTTCGGCGATCAGGAGAGTATGGGGGAAAATGCCGGCATCCTGTCCGTTGGTCCAGTGGCAGGCGACCAGGGGCAGGTCGATCTCAACGCCTTTGGGCACATAGAGGAAGGAGCCGGCGGAGCAGAAGGCACTGTGGAGGGCGGAGAATTTTTCGGAGCCGAGCTTGATGGGCTGGGCCATGAAGTGTTTGCGGAGGAGGTCCTCATGTTCCCGGACGGCCTGTTCGAGGGGAAGCCAGATCACACCCTGATCGGCCAGCTCCCGGGTAACGGCCTCGCTGTCGATCAGCTGATCGTTGGCGAACACGAGTCGGCCGGCGCGCTGGTGAACGTGTTCGGAGCGCGCCACCAGGTCCTTTTCGGCGACCTCTCCCCCGGCGGTTTCGCCCAAGCGGTAGCCCTCGAGATTGACGCCGCTGATATTGGCGAAGCGCCAGGTCTCGTCCTTGCGGTGCGGCATGGGAAGCTCGTGGAAGCGCTCCCAGCTTTCGCGTTTGAGGTCCAGCCACCACTGAGGCATGTCCTTTAGGGCGGCCAGGTACGCATCGAAGGTATCCCGGGAGGTCAGCTCGTTCGGGACGCCCATTTTTTTATTCTCCGGTGTTGAGAGGGTTGTCGTGTTCAAGGCAGATGAGTGGTTTTATGGTGAATGTGTTGACTGGTTGGCGGGTGATCCGTCCTTGTATCTCAGGGTCGCGGACAAAAGTCAGACGGAGCCCCGGTCGTTTGAGAGTGGAACCGACGAGACACGTTGCCGCCCGCCTGTTTTTCCTGGAAGGCCGGAATCAACCGACCGATCCCTCCATTTCGAGATCGATGAGGCGTTTCAATTCGACGCTGTATTCCATCGGGAAGTGCTGGGCGAGGTCGTTGATGAACCCGTTGACGGCAAGGCTCATGGCCTGGCCCTCGCTCATTCCCCGCTGTTGCATATAGAAGATCTGTTCGGCGCTGACCTTGCTGACGCTGGCCTCGTGCTGCACGGAGTTGTGGTCGCCCCGAGTGGTGATGGCCGGGTAGGTGTCGGTGCGCGAGTTGGTGTTGATGAGCAAAGCGTCGCACTCGGTGTTGTTCTTGCAGCCCTTGAGGTGCTTGGGCATGTTGACAAGCCCGCGGTAGGTCGCGCGGCCTTTGCCGACGCTGATGCTCTTGGAGATGATATTGCTGCTGGTTTCGTCGGCGGCGTGAACCATCTTGGCGCCGGTATCCTGGTGCTGGCCGTCGTTGGCGAGGGCGATGCTGAGCACCTCGCCGCGGGCGCGCCGTCCCTTGAGGATGACCCCGGGATACTTCATGGTCAGGCGGGAGCCGATATTGCAGTCGATCCACCGGATCTCGGCGTCCTCGTGGGCCATCCCGCGCTTGGTCACGAGATTGAAGACATTGTCGGACCAGTTTTGCACCGTGATGTACTGGATTTTGGCGCCCTTGAGCGCGACCAGTTCGACAACGGCGCTGTGGAGGGTGGCGGTGTCGAATTTGGGGGCGGTGCAGCCCTCCATGTAGGTGACCTCGGAACCTTCGTCGGCGATAATGAGCGTCCGCTCGAACTGGCCGAAATTCTGCGCGTTGATGCGGAAATAGGCCTGGAGCGGGTGGCTGACCTTGACCCCCGGAGGAACGTAGATGAAGCTCCCGCCGCTGAACACGGCGCTGTTGAGGGCGCTGAATTTGTTGTCACCGGTTGGAATGACCTTGCCGAACCACTTCCGGAAGATTTCCGGGTGTTCCTTCAATCCTTCGGTGCTCCCGACGAAAATAACGCCCTGTTTCGCGGCGATCTCCTTGATGTTGGAGTAGGCCGCCTCGCTGTCGAACTGGGCTTCGACGCCGGCCAGGAACTTACGTTCGCTTTCGGGAATGCCGAGGCGCTCGAAGGTTTGTTTGACGTCGTCCGGGACATCGTCCCAGCTCCGGCTCGGCTTCTGGTCCCCGGCCAGGTAGTAGCGGATCTTGTCGAAATCGATGGCCTCGAGGTCCTTGGAGGCCCAGTGAGTGGGCATGGGTTTTTCGAGGAAGGTCTTGAGCGCCTTCATGCGGAAATCGCGGATCCAGTCCGGCTCCTCCTTGACCTCGCACATGTAGTTAATGGTGTCTTCGCTCAGTCCTATACCGGCGTCGTACTTGTGATGTTCCGGGTAAACGAAGTTGCCGATATCGGTCTTGATATCCACGTCCGGTGTCTGTGTGGTTGCCATGTTGCTTTCCTCCTGCGGTTAAAAATTAAATCTGTTCAGGCCTTGGCGGCCGGTTCGGCGAATTCTTCCTTGATCCAGTCGTAGCCCCTCTTTTCCAGCTCAAGGGCGAGCTCCTTGCCGCGGCTCTTGACGATCCGGCCGTTCCACATGACGTGGACGTGATCGGGGACGATGTACTCGAGGATCCGCTGGTAATGGGTGATGAGCAGAATGCCGCGTTCCGGGCCGCGCAGCTTGTTGACGCCCTCGGATACAATCCGGAGCGCGTCGATGTCGAGGCCGCTGTCGGTTTCGTCCATGATGGCGTACTTTGGCTCCAGCATGGCCATCTGCAGGATCTCGTTGCGCTTCTTTTCGCCTCCGGAAAAACCTTCGTTGATCGCGCGGGAAGTGAACTTCCGGTCGATCTGGAGCATGTCCATTTTCTCGTAGAGCCTTTTGTAGAACTGGGTGGCCTCCAGTTCCTCGTCCTCCGCGAGCCGTGCTTGTGTCGCCGCGCGCAGGAAATTGGCGATGCTGACCCCCGGGATTTCGCTCGGGTATTGAAAGGCCATGAACAGCCCGGCGCGGGCGCGTTCATCCACCTCCATCTCCAGGACGTTCTCCCCGTCGAGGAGGACCTCTCCGGAAGTGATTTCATAGTCCGGATGCGCGGCCAGGGCCTTGGCGAGCGTGCTCTTGCCGGTGCCGTTCGGCCCCATGATGGCGTGCACTTCGCCTCGGGGAAGCGTAAGATTCAGGTCCTTGAGAATTTCGGTCTCTTCGACTTTAACGCTCAGATTTTTGATTTCGAGTTGCTGCTTCATGGTGTGATGGTAAAAGGTGAAATTACACTTGATGTCCGGCGCCGCATTCGGGGCAGACACCTCTCAGGTTGACGTCCAGGTGATCCACGGTAAACCCGTCCGGGACGGCGAGCCCCAGTTCGGAAGGACGACTGGACGGAAGATCAATATCGTGAACGGAACCGCATTCCCGGCAATAAAAATGGCCGTGTTCCCGGAGGTTGGCGCAGTACCGGGTGGAGTCGCGGTCGCGATTCACCTGGCGGACAAGCCCGCATTCGACCAGCTTGTCCAGGCAATTGTAGACAGTCGCCAGCGAGATGGTCGGCATCGTCTTCTTGACCCGGCTGAAAACCTCGTCGGCACTGGGGTGATCCCGCCGGCTCATGAGCGAGTCATAGACGGTCTGTCGCTGACGCGTCATACGAAACCCGCTCCCGGCCAGGGCCCGGTCGAGTGAATCCTGCCTGTGGTTCTTGCCTGCTTTCACGATAACCTCAACGTGCCCCATTTTTTAATGAGATCAAGAATTATTCTAAAAAAAAGCGAGCGGCAATCTCAACTATCTAAAACACAACATTTAGGGTATTTGAGTTCTTTGTGAAAGTCACACGGAAAGGGTGTCGGGCTCCCCGTTCTCCGGAAGGCTCCGGGCTTGAGCGGATCCTGCATGCAGGGTAAAAGCGGGAAATGAAATCGTATCGCAAAGAACTCTGGTTCGAGGTCGAACGGCGCCGGGAACTGATCAACATCACCCGCCAGGTCGAGGACTGTTTGCGCGAGAGCGGGGTCCGGGAGGGCCTGGCCCTGGTCAACGCGATGCACATCTCGGCAAGCGTCTTCATAAACGACGACGAGTCGGGGCTGCACGCGGACTATGAGAGGTGGCTGGAAAAACTGGCTCCGGAAAAGCCTCATTCCCAGTACGCTCACAACCAGGGCGAGGACAACGCCGACGCGCATTTGAAACGCACCGTGATGGGCCGCGAGGTGGTGGTGGCGGTCACGGAAGGGCGACTTGATTTCGGCCCCTGGGAGCAGATTTTCTACGGGGAGTTCGACGGCGGGCGCCGGAAGCGGGTCCTGGTGAAGATCATCGGGGAGTAGAGGAGATTTACTCGGCTGCGGATTTGCGATTGAATCACCTTTTAATGAAGACGACGTATCCGGTTTTGTCGTGCGCTGCGGCGATGGCGTGGGAGAAGGGGCTCCTGCAAGGAGCCGAGGCGCGTGAGTGGACGGCGATGTCGCGCGCCGGGAGGCTGATCGGGGCGGCGTTGGAAGAAGACTGGCTGGAAGGGGGCGGGCCTCGGCCGGAGGGGACGATTCTGATCCTCGCCGGGAAAGGGCACAATGCCGGAGACGCGTTGATCGCCGCGGAAGAGCTGTACCGCCGGTATTCCGGGCTCCGGATCGAAGTGGTGTTTGTGATGGGGGAACGGGCCTTGCGGCCGTTGGTCAAACGCGCGTGGCGGGACCTCCAGCAGGCGGCGGGAGAGCGGGTGCGGGCGGCTTCGATAGCGTCGGGCCGGCCTGTGGCAGAGTGGCTTGAGGCCCGGCTCGGCGGCGTCTTTTGGGATGTTTGCCTGGACGGGATACTGGGAATGCAATTCAAGCCGCCGCTGCGCGCACCGGTTGATGCGGTGCTGTCCTGGGTCAATGCCCGGGCGCGCATCGGTCTGCGGGCGGCTGTGGATCTGCCGAGCGGGCTGGGGGATGTTTCGGCGGAAGAAGCCTTTCGGGCGGACTTCACCTACATGCCGGGGATCGCGAAACTCCCGGCGTTCGGCCGGGACGCCGGTCGCTGGACGGGACGGTTGCGTTATCTGGACCTGGATTTCTTCGCAGGCGGTGAGCCGGCCAGCGACCGCCGGCTGGTGGGACCGGGAATACTGGGCGGGCTTTCGGCATTGCGGGATCCCCTTAAGCACAAGAAGGACTACGGACATCTCTTCCTGATCGGCGGTTCGCGGGCGATGCCGGGGGCGCTGCTGATGAGCGTGATGGCGGCGGTGCGAAGCGGGGTGGGCCTGGTGACGGCGTTTGTTCCGGAATCCCTCGTCCCCGCCTTTGCGGCGCGCGTTCCGGAAGCGATGTGGGTTCCCTGGCCGGAAACGGCGCAGGGTGGACTGGCGAGGGAGGGGTTGAACCTGTTTCTCGACCGGCGCGGGGAGGCTACGGCGCTGGTGATGGGACCCGGGATGGGAACTGCGGAAGAGACGCAGGCGTTGTCGGCGGACATCGCGGGGAGGGCGGCTTGTCCGTTGCTGCTCGATGCGGATGCGCTGCGCGGGAGCGTCATCGACGCGGCGGTTTCGGGAAGGGGTGGTGCGCCGCTCGTCCTGACGCCGCATGCCGGGGAGTTTTCCCGAGTGGCGGAAAAAACATTTACGGAAGGCGGGGAAGCGTTGCTGATGGACTATTGCCGGGAGAAGCGGGGCGTGGTCGTGTTGAAAGGGCCCCCCTTCACCCGGATTGCCGACGAGGCGTCGCTCTGGTACGGTCTAACGGGAGGACCTGTGCTGGCGCGCGGGGGCAGCGGGGACGTCTTGAGCGGACTGTTGGGCGGGTTGCTCGCCTGGGAGACCGGCTCCGCGGTTGAGGTTGCGGCCCGCGGAGTTTACTGGCACGGAGCGGCCGCGGATTGTCTGGCGCGAGCTTGCGGCGCGACCGCGGTGTCAGCCACCCGGTTGGTGGAGTTTCTGCCGGAGGCCTTGGGGAAAGGACCTAAAACAGGGACAACGCCTGGGCGCTTTCCATCATGACCCATCCAAAGCCCAGGATGACGATCACGACAAAGCCGTAGGCCACGAGGCGCCGACGTCGCATTTTTCTTTCGTAATGGTCGGGATTGATACGTTCACGGAAACCGCTTTGTTGCAGGAAACTGACGAATTGAGGACTGGCGACGTGACTTTCGCGTTTCACCGGAGTTCCCATCATCAGTCCAAAAGAGAGTTTTCGATTTCTGAAGAGACTCTTGGATTTTCGGGTTAGGATGGACACGGCTGACTGTTAGTCGGAGAAGTTGGCAATAGGTCGTTACTTGCGTGGCGATTATTACCGTGAGCGAAGGTTAAAAGCAATAGTTGGAACAGATTTTAAAGAATTTTTTATAAATTTTTGGTGTACGGGATGTTCGGATCCGCTCCTCCCGGCCCGAATTCGGCCATTGCGCTTTGAAGAAAAACCTTCTTTATTCGCCCGTCTGTTATGCACGAGTTCAAGTATCGAGACCACAAGTTGTTTTGCGAATCGGTGGACCTGCGGGAGCTCGCCGGACGGCACGGGACGCCGTGTTATGTTTACAGTGCGGGAACCATCAGGGAGAACTACCGCCGCCTGGCGCAGAGTCTCGAGGGCCTGAATGTCCGCATCTGTTATGCAATGAAAGCGAATTCGAACCTGGCCGTGCTGCGCCTGTTTTCGAAGCTGGGCGCCTCGTTCGACCTGGTGAGCGGCGGGGAGATCCGACGGGTGCTCAAAGCCGGCGGAGACATCGGCACGAGCGTCTTTGCAGGGGTGGGAAAGACCTCGGAAGAGATCGAGCTCGCCCTTCGCAACGGGGTGTTCAGTTTTCACGTGGAAAGCGAGCCCGAGCTTGAGCGCATCGACCGGATCGCGGGCAAACTCAAGTTGAAGGCGCCGGTCGCCGTTCGCGTGAATCCGGATGTCGACGCCGGAACCCATGCGAAGATCACAACCGGAAAGAGCGAGAACAAGTTCGGGATTCCGTTCGACCGGGCGCCGGACGTCTACCGGCTCGCGGCGAATCTGAAAAACGTGGAGATCCGCGGGGTGCAGATTCATATAGGCTCCCAGATCACGAAAACGGAACCCTTCGTCGCGGCGATCGAAAAGATGCGCCCCTTGGTCGAGAAATTGAAAGCGCAGTACGGCATTACCTACTTCAGCATTGGCGGAGGCCTTGGGATCGCTTACGATGAGGCCCTGGCCAGCGGGGATCCAGCCTGGTGGGAGCGTGTGGACGGCGGAAAAAACCTGCTGACTCCCGAGCGTTACGGACGAGCTGTGGTACCGCTGTTGAAGGATCTTGGGCTGGAGATCCTCCTGGAGCCCGGGCGCTTCATGGTCGGCAACGCCGGCGTCCTGCTGACGCGGGTCGAGCACGTGAAGCGCGCCCCGGACCGCAATTTCGTCGTGGTCGACGCCGCGATGAACGACCTCCTGCGTCCGGCGATGTATGAAGCGTTCCACGAGATCGTGCCGGTGGCGGAGAATGAAGCGCGTATCACCGCCGACGTCGTGGGTCCGATTTGCGAAACCGGCGACTGTTTTGCGAAGCGGCGCGAACTAACCGGAGCCGGAGAGGGCGATGTTCTTGCGGTGTTCAGTGCCGGCGCTTACGGTTACGTGATGGCGGGACGTTACAATACCCGGCCGATGCCGTCGGAGGTCTTGGTCGACGGAGATCGGGCGGCGGAAGTGACGGCGCGGGAGACTTTCGCCCAAATGGTTGCGAATGAAAAGATTCCGGATTTTCTGTGAACACAACCACCCAGACCATTCGTGCGCTCAAAGGGAAACGTCCGCTCGTTTCGCTTACCGCTTATGATTTCACGACGGCGCGCCTCGCTTCGCAGGCCGGCGTCGACCTGATCCTGGTCGGCGATTCCCTGGGTACGACGGTCCTCGGGTATGAAACGACGGTTCCGGTGACGCTGGAAATGATGCTGCATCATACTGCGGCCGTCACGCGGGCGCGGCCGGAGGGGCTGGTTGTGACCGATATTCCCTTCCCCGAGGCGCACCGCGATCCGGGAGAGCTTCTGGACGCCTGTTCCCGCTGCCTCCAGGAGGCCGGGGCCCAGGCGGTGAAGATTGAGGGCGGCGTGGGCGTCGCCGAACGAATCAGTCGCCTGATCGCCGCCGGAATTCCGGTTCTGGGTCATGTCGGGCTCCTGCCGCAACGGATTCACGAGCTCGGTGGCTACCGGAAATTCGGGAAAACCGCGGAAGAGCGGGAAACGCTGCTGGCTGATGCTCTGGCGGTCGAGCAGGCGGGTGCCTTTGCGATCGTGGCGGAGATGGTCGACGCCGACTGCGCGCGGGATCTCAGGGACGCGCTGAAGGTGCCGCTCATCGGAATCGGGGCCGGACCGCATTGCGACGGGCAGGTTTTGGTGTCTCACGATCTGCTCGGACTGACCGCGGGCAAGACGCCTTCCTTTGTCAAACGTTACGCCGACATCGGTCAGGCGATCGGCGACGCCTTCAAACAGTACGCCGACGACGTCAGGAACCGGAAGTTTCCGTGACGTTGTATCGGAATTTCCTTTGGAAATGCTCGGGATCGAATCCGGCGTGGCAGATTCGCTACGGGGGATTCAATGACGAATGACAAAGGACGACTGACAAATCTCGCCAACGGACAATTGATTTGCCTACCCCGGAGGCCGGCGTCTAATTCCTGAACTCACAATGAATTTTTGTATCGTTGGAGCCGGTGCCTGGGGAACGGCCATGGCGCTTCATCTGAACCGTCTGGGTCACGTGGTGACGTTGGTGCCGCGCCGGTTTGAGCAGGCGCTGACGCTGTCGTCGGACCGGGAAAACCAGGATTACCTCCCCGGTCACCGGCTTCCTTTGAGCCTGCAGATCGCTCATGAGCTGAAGCCGGCCCTGATGGAGGCCGAGGTTGTGATGTTGGCGTGTCCCTCGCACGGTATGCGGGAAACCTGTCGTGCGGTGGCCGATAATCTCGCGGCGGCGCGCAGCGTCAGGCTCCTGGTCAGCCTTGCCAAAGGATTGGAGAAAGGGACCCACCTGACCTCGACTCAAGTGGCGGGAGAGCTTTTCCCGGGCTACCCTGCCGCCGCTCTGGCCGGACCGACCTCGGCGGCGGAAGTCGCCGAAGGCAAGCCGACCGCGATGGTGCTCGCTGCGACGGCCGACTTCGCGGAACTGTCGGCCGTCCAGGCTGCGATCAGCGGCAACCGCCTGCGGGTGTACCGGAGCCACGACGTGTTGGGGGTGGAACTCGGCGGCTGCCTGAAGAATATTTACGCGATCGCAGCCGGTTGTTCCGACGGCCTCGGGCTCGGCGACAATGCGAAGGCCGCCCTGCTGACCCGCGCCCTGGCTGAAATGGTGCGCCTCGGCACCGCGCTCGGGGCGAACGCGGACACGTTTTACGGCCTGAGCGGTTTCGGAGACCTGGTGGCCACCAGCCACGGAGCCTGGAGCCGCAACCGGAGCTTCGGCGAGGCGATCGGGAAAGGGGAGACCGTGAAATCCCTCCTTACCGGTCGCAAGAGCGTGGTGGAAGGCTATCGGACCAGTGCTTCCTTTTACGATTGGTGTATTTCGATCGGGTTGGAGGCACCGATCCTCAACCAGGTGTACGAGATTCTGCACGGAGGCAAAGACCCGGGGGGCGCCTTGAACTCCCTCATGAGCCGGGACCTGAAGGCGGAAAATCGTGAAGCGTGACTCGTCATCCGGTGGCGACGCCCGCCGAGGTCATCGAGGTCTCCGAAGCCCCGGGAATTTTCCTGCTTCATTGGAACGAACCGCCCCAAGTGCTTCATTTTTGATTGAAAATTCCCCGCCGGCCTGCAGGATCCGAACCATCAAATCCGCCGATGCCGAAGCCAGTGCGAATGCCGAGTGCACACCGTCGCTTTCCGCGAGGGAGGAGATCGAGCGTGAGGTGGTGGATGTTTTTGTCCGGGCGGCCCGGCTGGTCGGGTTGCCGCCGTCGCTGGGGGAGATTTTCGGCTTGCTTTACGTTTCGCCGGAACCCCTGACCATGGAGCAGGTCCGGTTGCGGCTGGATATCAGTCTGGGCTCGGCCAGTCAAGGGCTGCGGCAGTTGCGTGCGTTCCGGGCGGTGCGGGTTCAGAATGTCCCGGGCGAGCGGAAGGATCACTACGTCGCCGAACCGAGCTTCCGGAGACTGGTTTCCGGGTTTATCGAGGAGGAGATTCGTCCCCATCTCGAAAGCGGCGAAGCGCGGCTGGCCAACATGAGGTCCCTGCTGGAGAAGGTGTCGACGGAAGACGAACCCTTCCTCCGCAGGAAAGTCGACCAACTGGAAAAGCTCCACAAGACGGGCGACAAGGTGCTGCCGATGTTGGTGGGATTGATCAAAATTTAAAGTAACGATTGGCTTTGGACGCCCCGATTCACTTTCAAAAAAGGAAGTGACGGGGCGAAGCCTGCACGGATTGGTGTTCGTTACTCGTTATTCGTTATTCGTGATTCGTTGTTCGTTACCGGGGAGAAGCAGTGCGGCAAGCCCATCACAAGTCACGAATCCTCCCCACCACAGATTTCACAGAGAACACAGATTAAATCCAGAGGCCTCGTATCCGTGCCCATCCGAGCAATCTGTGGTTCAATAATTCCGGGAAACACCAGACCCCGGATCGCCAACGAACCCGGAAAAAATGATTTTGCCCCTCAATGATTTTGCCAATTCTCTTCCTCAACGAATCCCGAATCCCGAATCACGAGCAACGAGCAACGAACAACGAATAACGAGCAACCAAAAAATTAGAGCTTGTCCGCGTCGTCCTAAGTGTTTTACCTCAGGCTCGTGACTTTGAGCTATTCAACCCTCCTGATCGCAGGGATCCTGCTCGGGACGCCGGTTTACCTGTTTCTTTCGTCGGATATTCTGCAGCGCGTCTTCAATACCCAGGGTGCGGACGGATTTCTGCTGTCGCGCCTCGCCGCGACCTGGCAGAATTGGATGGATCTGCTGCGCGCTTTCGCCGGGGCCTGGCTTCTTTCGAGGCAGGTTTTTGTGCTGGATCCCGCCTGGGATGAGGGCGTTTACGTCAAGTTTGCGGTGGTCGGAGGCATCCTGGCCGCGGGAGTGGCGGTCCAGGTGGTCTATTACTCCCGGCATATCTATTGTCTTTGCCCGGTGTTCTATCTTGCCGGGGTGAGTTTCGGTCTCGTGGACTGGTGGATCGCGCTCTACGGCCTTTTGGCCGGCCTGTTTTTTGGAGCAATTGCGAACAGCACGGAGGCCTTTTTTCTTTCCATGGCGATCACCATCGCGATCGCGGGTTATTTTTTCCACGGCATCAGTCCCGAATGGGTGGTGGCCTGCGTGTTGCTGGTATTACCGGTCTCCATTGCTCTGTCGATTCACGAGAGTCTTATATCGGTGATTCGAAGGCGGCCGGTTAGTGTCGAATAGGGGAATCCCGGATGTACGGGATTTCATCGATCTGTTATAGGTTGTATTCTGGATCGGCAAGGGAGGTGTGCCGCAGCTTTGACACCATGGGCACGGGTTTCCCGCTTTGACCAGAGGGGTGCCGCCACAAGCCCAACCGGAATTCAACGAAATGACAGCCACGACCAGGACATGCCGGAGCCACGTACTCCGACTCAGCGGAATCGGTTCGAATACGCGAGTGATTCCCGCTGTCGGGTGAATAATGAATTTGTATGGAGTTTAACCTTTGGCCTCTTGTAGGCTCGATCTTATTACTTGGGACGCCTTCCTACCTGTTTTTTACCAGTCATGTCCGCCGCCGGGTCACTGAAGCCCAGCACTCCGGAGGCTTTCCCCTCCCGGGGATATTCCTTCCGTGGCAGAACTGGCTGGATCTTGTGCGAGCGGCGGCCGGGGCCTACCTGCTTTTCCACCATACTTTCGAACTCGATAGGGAGCTGGAATCCTTTTACGAGGAATTCGGCTGGATGGCCGGCGTTTTCGCGGTTGCGATTATGCTGAACGTGTATTACCGGCGCCGGCACCTCTACTGCCTGGCGCCGGTGTTTTACATCACCGGCATCAGTTTGGGGCTCTTTCTGGAGAACTGGTGGATGGTGCTCTACGGGGTGGTGGCCGGGCTGGTCTTCGGGCGGATCATCAACCTGCCGGAGGCGTTTTTCATCGTCATGGGCCTGGTTATCGGGGCTTTTGGGTATTTTTTCAAAGGGGGGGTCAGCCTCGATCTGCTCCTGCTCTGCGCCCTGACCATCCTGCCGATCGTTTACGCCTTCGCCACCAAGCGGGGGCTGGTGGTCGCGGCTTCGCGCACCCACACCATCGAAGAGGAATGGTAGGGGGATTCGTTACTCGTTATCCGTTACTCGTTATTCGTTATCCGTTACTCGTTATTCGTTATCCGTTACTCGTTATTCGTTATCCGTTACGCGTGATTCGTGATTCATGTTGGCAGAGTTGCCGTGACACGGACCTGCCTCGGTGCAAAGGTACACCAGTGCGCCAAACCGATTACCAACAACCAACAACGAGTAAAGAATCCTCCCAACCACAGATTTCCCGGATGTACACAGATCAGAGGAGGGGAAGGGAGAATTAGGGGATTTTGGATTGGATTCCTGCGCTTCTCGAAAAACGGAGAAACGGAAATTTATTGGGCAGTGCGCCAGTGTGCCAAACCGATTACGAATAGCGAACAACGAGTAACGAGTAACGAGTAACGAGTAACGAGTAACGAATAACGAATAACGAGTAACGAACAACGAGTAACGAATAACGAATAACGAATAACGAGTAACGAATAACGACCCCCCATGCTCAATGCGATCACACAAATCGCCCGCGAAGCCGGCGTTGAAATATTGAAGTTTTACGGCGGCGAGCTGGACGTGGAAGCCAAGGCGGACGATTCCCCGTTAACCCAGGCGGACCGCGTGGCGCACACGTTGATCTGCGGCAGGCTGCGGGAGCTCGACGGAGGCATACCGGTCCTTTCGGAGGAATCCGACGAGGCCGAGATCCGTGACCGGAAAACCTGGAAGCGCTTCTGGCTGGTGGACCCTCTGGACGGGACCAAGGAGTTCATCAAGCAGACCGGGGAGTTCACCGTGAATATCGCCCTGATAGAGGAGGGAGTCCCGGTGATGGGAGTCATTCACGTGCCGGTGCGCGGCTGGACCTATTTCGCCGAGAAAGGCACGGGCGCCTGGAAGCGGATCGGGGACAAACCGAAAGAACCGATCCGCGTGCGTGCCGCGCCGGTGGCAAAGGATGAAGGAAAAATGATGAAGGATGCGGGCGAATCCCCCCCGGCAGACGCGAACCACCCATCGCGAATCACCGATCACGAATCATCGATCACGGCTAGCGAATCACGCCTCGCCCTCGTCGCGAGCCGCGACCACGCGGGGCCGATGGTGAAACAATTGCTGGAACTGTTCCCCGGTGCGGATGCCATGAGTATGGGCAGCTCCTTGAAGTTCTGCCTGGTGGCGGAGGGCGAGGCCGACCTTTACCTGCGCGACGCGCCCACCATGGAATGGGACGTCGCGGCCGCCCAGTCCATCGTGGAAGCGGCGGGCGGCCGGGTCCTGACTCTCGAGAAGGCGCCGCTGCGTTACAACAAAGACGACTTGCGCAACCCGGCACTGCTTACCGCGGGAGATTCCGCGTTGGCCGCCCGGGTTTTGGATTCACTTACATAAACCAGCGGACTATTCGATCTCGTGATTATACGTACCATTGCCTATCCACGTGCCGGTCTGATCGGCAATCCATCCGACGGCTACTTCGGGAAAACCATCGCGTTCTGCTTCACGAACTTTTCCGCCCGGATTTCGATGTGGGAGTCGCCCGAGATCGAGTTGGTACCCAGCCGCCGCGATCATTCGGTCTTTCAGAGCATCGGATCGCTGCACGATGACGTTCGCAAGCATGGCTACTACGGAGGGTTCCGGCTTCTCAAGGCCAGCATCAAGCGCTTCTACGATTATTGCCGGGAATCCGGTATCGAACTCGACGACAGGAACTTCACCCTTCGGTACACCTCGGACATCCCGAATCGCGTGGGGCTCGCCGGTTCGAGTGCGATCATTACCGCGTGCCTGCGCGCCCTGATGGCGTTTTACGGAGTCAGGATCCCTCATCCCTCTCTGGCCAATCTGGTGCGGTCGGTGGAGACCGAGGAACTGGTCATTCCCGCCGGGCTCCAGGATCGGGTGGCCCAGGCGTATCAGGGACTGGTTTACATGGATTTCGACAAAAAGCACTTCGAGCGGAACGGGTACGGGCGGTACGAGAATCTGGATGTCGCGTTGCTGCCGTCCCTGTATATCGCCTATCGGGACGACCTTTCGCAGGGTACCGAAATTTATCACAATGATCTGAAGGTTCGTTGGCAGCGGGGGGATCCGGATGTCTGTGAGGCGATTCGGTTCTGGGCCGAGCTTACGGAAAGTTTTCGCGACGCCTTGCTCAACGGCGGGAAGGGGGAGATCGGGAAACTGATCGACGCCAATTTCGACAAACGGGCGAGCCTTTACGACGTCGGGGACGGCAACCGCGACCTGGTGGAGACCGCCCGGCGCGTGGGCGCCAGCGCGAAATTTGCCGGCAGCGGGGGCGCGATCGTCGGAAGTTATGAGGACGACGCCATGTTCCGGCGCCTGGAGGAAGCCTTCGAGCCGAAGAATATCGTGGTCATCCGGCCGCAGTTCGCTCCCGTTTATGCCGAAGATCCGCCGGAAACGCGGGATGCATGAAGCTCCATGTCCCTGTTAACGGCAATGACTGCGGCGAACCACTCCATGCCGTAGAGCCGGGGAGACCCTTCCCTGATATTCGGTCCGATTCATGACTATGACTTACTTCCGCAAAGCGATTATTCCCGCCGCCGGCTTCGGGACGCGTTTCCTGCCGATCTCCAAAACCGTTCCCAAAGAAATGCTGCCGGTGGGGGACAAGCCGGTGATCCAGTATGTGGTCGAGGAGGCGGTGGAAGCCGGGCTTACCGAGATTTTGATAGTGATCAGTCGCGGCAAAGAGGCCATTCCCGACTATTTCGCCCGGAATCCGGAGCTCGAACGGCGGCTGGAATCGACCGGAAAAGGCGACCTGGCCGCGGGCCTGCGGCGCCTTTCCGAAATGGCCCGGATTCACTACATCTACCAGAACGAGATGAAGGGCCTGGGAGATGCCGTGCTGCAAGGACGTGCCTTCGCCGGGGACGAGCCTTTCGGCGTGCTGCTCGGAGACACTTTTATCACTCCGGCGAAGGGGGGCGGCCGGAGTTCGGCGACCCTGGCCCGGCTCCTCGAGACGTTGATGGAGCGGAAAACTTCGGCCGTCGCGGTCGAGCCGGTCCCCGCCGACCGGGTGGCCCGGTACGGGGTGGCCGGCGGGGAGGAAATCGCTCCCGGGATTTTCCAGGTCAGCCAAATGGTCGAAAAACCCGAACCCGGGAAGGCCCCCGCGGTCCGTTTGCTGTCCGGGGAAAGCGGACCGTCACGCCATTACGCCTTCGCCGCCCGTTACGTTTTCACCCCCGGCCTGTTCGCCGAACTGGAGCAAACCGTCCCCGGAAAAAACGGCGAAATTCAGCTCACCGACGCCATGACCGCCCTGATGGACAAAGAGGGATTCCACGCCGTGGAACTCGACGGCGTTCGCCGCGACATCGGCAATCCGGAAGGATTGCGGCAGGCGCTCTCATGAACGCGCCGGCCCCGGGTTGTTTCTCGCATAGGGGGATGGCACGGGTAAGCTCGTTTTTCGTAGCGGATTCCGCCGGAGGATTGACGGGCGTAGCGGATTCCGCCAAGGAATTCGACCCGGATACAGCGGCACTCCCGTGGTTGTGGCGACCGGGTTTATCCCGGGAGATCCGGGAACGCGGGGAATCGGGGGATAACCCCCCTCGCTACGAAGAATTCCGAAAACCTGGCGACGGGGAGTATAGTATCCAACGCCAACAGAGAAACCGCGGATTTCACGGATTTAAACGGGCAATTTCCATTCATTCCTGATAAGCAATAACCGGCAACCGGCAATTTTCGCCCCCGCCAAAACTGAAGAGCGAAGGGGGTAAAGAACGGTAACCGTTCCGAAGGAAATCAGGGAAGGAGAAACCAAGCACCACGAACCACGAACCACGAACCGATAGAATGCGCACACTCGTCACCGGCGGCGCCGGATTTCTCGGCAGCCATTTATGCGAACGCCTTCTTTCCGAAGGCCACGAGGTCATTTGTCTGGATAACTTCTTCACCGGACGAAAAAACAACATCCTGCACTTGCTCGACGACCGACGGTTCGAAATGATGCGGCACGATGTTATCGATCCTTTCAAGGTCGAGGTGGATTGGATCTTTAACCTGGCGTGTCCCGCCTCGCCCATTCATTACCAGTACAATCCCATCAAGACGGTCAAAACCTCGGTCATGGGAGCGATCAACTGCCTCGGCTTGGCCAAGCGTGTGAAGGCGCGGATATTCCAGGCATCCACCTCCGAGGTTTACGGCGACCCCACCGAGCATCCCCAGGTCGAATCCTACCGCGGCAATGTCAATCCGATCGGCTTGCGCGCCTGTTACGACGAAGGTAAACGTTGCGCGGAAACCCTGTTTTTCGATTATCACCGGGGGAACAAGGTCGATATTCGGGTCGGACGAATCTTCAATACCTACGGACCCCGGATGCTGGAGGACGACGGACGGGTCGTATCCAATTTCATCATCCAGGCGCTCCGCGGCCGGGACATCACTATCTACGGCAAAGGCGAACAGACCCGTTCGTTCTGCTACGTCGACGACCTGATCGAGGCGATTATGCGCCTGATGCAACAGGAAGAAACCGTCGGTCCGGTCAATATCGGCAACCCGGACGAGTTCACCGTGCGCGAGCTCGCCGAAAAAGTGATCGAACAGACCGGCAGCTCGTCAAAACTGGTTTTCCAGCCGCTGCCCGCCGACGATCCCCTCCAGCGCCAGCCCGACCTCACCCTCGCGAAGAAA
>PWMU01000107.1 GCA_003558065.1 Opitutia bacterium
AGGTTCGGGGTGTAATCGGCTTGCCGGCCGTTTACCACGGTTTCAGTGCGGTTTCCGATGTGGTTGAAGGTATAGCCGTAGGCATAGCCGGGAAGGTCCGTATCGTCCGAGCCTTTCTTCACTCCGCTCTTCACCTGCCCGAGGTCATCATGCCCGTAGCTCCAGTACTTGCCGTCTTCAACGGTCATGCGTTCACGCCTTCTATCTCCGCCTCCAGAGTTCCCGAAGAGCGTTCCTCGTGTCGACTTCAAGGATTTCCTCCTCGCCGGTTCTCGGGTACCATACCTTTATCTCAAGATTTCGCGCTGGCTCTAAACTTCCCGTTCCGACAAGAAAGAGAATTCTTTCGAATGATGAGCCTGCTACAATTGGCCCCGGCATCTCTGTTTCCGAAATAATATTTCCTTCAAAGTTGATAAGATAAGCCCTCTGCAATTTACGGTCTGGGTATCCTGAAACTAACAATTGCGGCTGGCCTTTCACATTTTGAATAGCTTCCATCGTCATGTTTTCGTGGGGAAGTATAGCCTCCATCGGCGAATCAGGATACTCATGATCCAAGATCAAGATTGGCCGTGAACTCATCTCCCAACGTTGAATGGCCAAAAAATTGAGATCGTCCGATATCGCAACGCGCCGTATCTCCATCGTTTCCGCGATCTCCCAGATATCACAAAGCGTCATTGCAAAAGTTTGCTTGCTCGGCTCAGCTAGCGGGGCTAACGAAACGATATTCATCGCAACAGGATCCTCGGCACATACAATGGCGCTTCGCCGATCAGGCGTAGACCATATTCTTTCCGCCTCAAAGTAGTGGATCGGCGTTTCATCTCCCATGATATAACGAGTATCGGGTCCCACATTAATCTTCTCAATTACTCCGTTTCTCCGCCAACGAAGGAACGTACGATCTGGCATAAGCTGTTCAACACGGCCATAAACATACCTTGTATCCTTAAATCTAAATTCCACCTTACCTAACAGCTCAATTTGACGATTGTCCCCTTCATTCAAAGAAACGGTAGAGATCCCTACGATCTCTCGGTTTGGTCGGGTGGAATGTTCCATGCGAACCTCCCATCCACTTCGTCCCCGAATAAGCAACATCAACTCATTCTCAACAATACTGCTGTCAAGGATAACAGTACTTTGATATCTGCTTATACATCCACTTAATAAAGTGGCTGTAAATATTATAAGGACAAAATAGAAAAATACTGCCAAACTTCTATTTTTCATCAGTTACAGCATGCGTCTTGGATTTTCCTCATTAATCCTTGCACTTCAGCGTTCGTAGGAATCCGATACGGCAACTCCGCACCAGGCCCTCTTTCAAACCGATCGCGTGTCATGGCTCTATGTGCTTCCGGATCGAAAGCTCCAACAGGGGAAAATTCAAACTCACGAACCGCTAAACTGAGGAATGCATCTGCCTCATCAGTGGTTGGTTCAAAGCCATGTGCCGTCGTCATAACTACTTCCAAACGATCTGCCTGCTCCGGCGTCAACGGCCCACGATTCATCGCCGTTGTCAAAGTCCACATATATTCCTCAAAAAGGCCTGGATCACTCGAAATCAGATCCGGAGTCTTGCCGTGAAAAGCGTGCCCCAATGAAGCCGAATAAAGCACGCGTTCTCCATAAGTTGGATTGGGAATCCTCCTAACGCCGCCTCGCCTGCTTCGGGGTCCTGTACGTAGAGTGAGAGACTGGCGCGTATCCTGAAGAGAATGCGCGAAGGCGTCTCCGAGGGCATGGATCAGAAATCCTTTCTCCCAGGTTTCCAAGTCTCCCTGACGCAGCAACTCCTGAAGACATTGGCGGCGCGGTTCCGCCAGACCTCCATCGAGTGAATGCAGTTGGCGCTGAATCCGGGAAAAATTCCGAAAGGCCCGTTCCATGGTAAGCTGATTCAGCGCCGCCTTTCCCATCGGATAATTCAAGGAGAATGCAGTTGTTGCGTGCAATTGGTCCGGCAGTTGCGCGTAGAAGGCCAACTCCATGGAGTAATCGACCGAACCATCGACGATCATTCCCGCAAAGTAGGTGCCGTAATAATGCCCTTGAGATCCATAAAGCCCCAAAACATCGAACCAGTAATTCGGGCTATTGCCGACGAAACCGTAGAGGTTCTTGGACGCAACTTCGCCCAAGGGTTCCCGGCTGAGCCACCGCCCCGTTTCGACGTTCAGGTAGCGGTACCCATAGTAAAGCAGCCCCGTCTCCGCGTCCTCGTATTTGGTGCTGAAGCGGAAGGGGTTGGTGTCGGCCATGGGGCCGGTGGCACGGATGGGTTCGCCGAAGGGGCCGTACTCGTATTGAGCCGAACCGGTGCCGGTTTCGCCGTCGAGAAGGCCCATGATGTTGCCGTTGCCGTCATAGACCGGGTAATGGATTTCGTTTCCGGTGGCGATCATGAGGAGTCCGCCGACTCCTCCTGCCCCCTGAAAACTCCCGGAGAGGTCGAGACCCCAGAGGTAGGACTGTTTGACGGTCATCGTCGCCTGATTCAACTCCGCAAGCAGGTTCCAGCCTTCGTAAACGAACAGGCGGTCTTCAATTACCGCCCAACCGCCGTCGTATTCTTCGACGGTTTTACGCACTCGGCGACCCTGACTGTCGTAGATGAACCCCAGCCTCAGGTCCCGCGCACCGGCGGCGACGGCCGCGGGGAGGGATTCCATCCGGCGGAGGCGATTCTCGGCATCCCAGGTGTACTCCCAGCGCCCGTCATGGAGGAGGTTGCCATCGGAGTCGTGATCGAAGATTTCCGGGTTGGAGGGCAGGTAGGCGGTTTTGGGTTCCTCGGCGATGCGGTCGGAGTCGTTGTGGCCGCCGCCGGTCAGGGTACCGGTTACCGTGAATTCCAGCCATTGTGGATCGTCTGCATCCGGCAGCGCGCCCAGGTCCAGGACATGATGGAAGAGTTCGTTCGCGCGGGTGGCGGGTTGGCCTTCCACGGAAATAGAAGCGTCCGGATGCGCAAGCCCGAGCACGTCTACCGCGCGCGGCACCTCCCGGTTCTCGTACTGGTTGAGGAGGTTCGGGGTGTAATCGGCTTGCCGGCCGTTTACCACGGTTTCAGTGCGGTTTCCGATGTGGTTGAAGGTATAGCCGTAGGCATAGCCGGGAA
>PWMU01000100.1 GCA_003558065.1 Opitutia bacterium
ACGACATTCCCGACCCGGATGACCAAACGTCGGTTTTCTGGCACGGCGACAACGCCTTCTGAAGGCGGGAAGGAATGCCCGGGTGGGAGTCGGGATTCGTTACTGGTTACTCGTGACTGGTGATTCGTGATTCGTTCGGAAAGAATCCAGAACACTGTCTCCCGTCCCCTGTCCCCTGTCCCCTGTGTCAGCTTTTCAGCGTTTTCTTCCCGTCCCCTGCCCCTGATCTCCTGGGATAAACCCAGTCGCTACATCCCGTCCCCTGCCCCTGTCGCTTCAATCCGTGGCAACGGTTCTGGTGGTTGCATGGATGAAGGCTCTTCCTTCTTCGCGCAGACTTTCCGCGGTTTGCCCGGGCCAATAGGTCGAGACTTCGGTCGTCACCATGACGGCGTTGAATTCCCGGTAAATGAAGCCGCGGGAGCGGCTGTCGGAAGCGGTGGCATTGGCGGTATCGAAGGAGTTCACGGCCTCGACCAGCTCCTCAATGATTTCGAGCGCCTCCTCATCGACCGCGCGCTCGTCGTACCAGACGGCGGGATAATTGAACGGAAGATTCGTGCTGGAGTGGAGATCCAGGCCCCAGTGAACCTCGCGGACGTTATCCCGGAGATAGTTCTTGATAGCTGCGATCTCCACGGGGGATTCGGCGTGCCACTGCCGGTTGAGGTTGTGCCCCTGGGCGTCGAGCCGGTGAATGCCATGGAAAATGCCATCGGGGTTGGCCGCGGGAATAAGATGGAAGACGTAATCGTCGGCGAATTGGCGAGCGGGATCCTCGATCACGTCCAGGATAAAGTCGATGGCCCCGTCCATGTGCCAGGACCCCTGGACCTCCCCGGAATGTTGGCGGGTGAGGATCACGTAATCCAGCGCCCGCTCCCGGTCGAGATCCGGCGCGGCGATCCGGATGGCGTGCATGTCGCGGCCCTCGTGACTTTGGCCGATGACCTCGGTCGCGACGTTCGGGTGCCGGGCCAGTTCTTCGACTCGCCTGACGATATTCCGGTAAGGGTAAGCGTGGTAATTGGAGATATAAACCTGGTCCGACGGAAGGGTGAAGAGGAAGCCGTTGCCGATCTCATGTTCCATTTTCCGCCAGTCCAGCTTTTCGAGATCGGTTGTGTAAAAAAGGCGATGGTCGGCGGGCATCCGGCTGTCATCGATGTTGGTCACCTCGATAAAGACCGTTTGGTCCGCGCCGTTTTCCAATTTGAAGTGCAGGTAACCCTTGTGCGGGTAGCCCATGGGATCGGTCAATTCAACGCGAATGCGGGCATCGGCCCGCGCGTCCCCGGCGCCCTCGAAGGAGCCGACGGCAACCTCGGCCCCGCCGCCGGAATCGAAATTTGTCGTCGCTGAAATCGGGCCGGCCGAAGCGAACGCCGTTCCGCCGACCCAGGAGGCCGAAATGGCGCCGATGGCTGAAAGCAGCAGGATCCGGCGAGCCTTTCTTGTGATATCGGTGAGGTGATTGAACATAGATCGTTTTCAGAGGGTGGAACTCCCGTTTTTTTTTAACCGCTAAGCACGAAATACACCAAGTGGTGTTGCTGTCCATAGCTCGATTGTATAATATTGTTAATAGGTTCCGAAATACCATCAAAAAGCACAATCGATATAACCGGCCCAAACTGCTCTTCGGAATCATGAAAAGCTGAAGTCACTGAAGAACTCCGACTCGTATGAATTTCCTGGACTGATTCCACCGAAAGAAGCTTCCGGAGTTTGGAGCACCGGAAGGAGCGGAACCGATCAGGTTGACACAAATTGAGCCGCCGCAACACGACTGGCTGGTAAAGGGCCACATGGCCCATGACCTTTCCATGCTCGAAGTCCATACAGTCCGGCCTCATACGTTGACCGGAGGAAAAGCCGTTCACCCTGTAGAGTGGCAGCCATTCGAAGAATCGCTCATTCGCCGGAATGTGATATTGGTTGCCGTAACGGTTCACGTCATGTGCCGCAGCAGAGTTCGCGGCGTAAAGGCTCAATGCCATGAACCCGGAAACGCACGTGGACCGGGCGTCCGGGAACGTGGTTGCCGGAAACTATAAGATCACCATCGGTTTCGGCGATGCCCTCCGAACCGGGAACCGACGTCCAGTTACCGTCCGCCTTGTGAATGATACGGTATTCGACTTCCGTCGCGCTGATAACCCGGACCCGAAAGCGGTGGCCGACCGGGTCGGTGGCGGCAGTAGCCCCCATGTTCGTCCACCGATCGGGAAGCAGATAGTCGAAGTCCAGCCAACTGTTATCGGAGTAACCCATGAAATAAAGGTAATCGAACTCGAGCTCGAAGGGTCTGTGCGAATCCAGGGACAAATAATCGCCCGACTCGCGCGATCGCCAGGTCATCGACCAAACGAGGTCGACCGCTTCCGCCGGGAAATCACCGAACGCACCGGCGGCCCCAGGCGGCCGAAAACCTCACCGACCAGGAACCGCAAAGTGCACCTGCTTCCATGCACGGTCCAAAAAAGAATGCCCAGGGTGGGACTCGAACCCACACACCTCACGGCACCAGATCCTAAATCTGAACTAGCATGTTCGCGGCGTGTTCACCCATTGTCGCAAAACGGCTTAAATAAAGGCTTGGCGCGTGACGGTATAAAATGAACAGTTGACGAACAGCGAAAAAACATGTCAGAAAAATGTTAGAACGGCCTGGGTCGGGGATGATTAAAGAAGTTTGGAAAAATCTGGCGTTTCCCAGTTTTAACCAGCTGAAAATGAACGAGATAAGTCGATAACCAGATTTTACCCCGTTGAATCCCGCATATTTCGGTAACTCTCAACACGATGCAAGCAAAAACAAGATACCGCACGCGCCGGGGGGTCCTTATCCAACGGCTTGCGAAGAAATACAAGGGGGACACGATCTATGCGAAGGCGTGGACCCTTCGGAAAGTTTTCGAGGGGAAGCAGTATTACTTCACGCTTTCCACGGACCGCCGGGAGGCGGAGAAAGAGGCGAACGAAATCGACGCATTCCTCCGGGTCAAGTCTCACACGATCGAGGATGCGCTTCAGCGGTTCGCCCCCGAGAAGCTGCGTCGCCGTGAGCGCCGGAAACGTGTTCCGACGATCTTGGAGATCCTCGAAGCCCACGAGCGGGCCGAGCCGCT
>PWMU01000023.1 GCA_003558065.1 Opitutia bacterium
ATTCCCGAGCCGTCCACCTACGCGTTTATGTTTGCCCTTGGAGCCGGAATGCTCGTTCTCCTGAGGCGGCGTTTGCGAAATGACTGACAAGCGTGCTGACCGAAGAGCACATTTCCGGGGCGGCGTTTCCAAACGCCGCCCCTTTTTTCGGTGCCGCACCGCTCCCGAGATTTGGCCAGGCAATATATTGACATGAGCTTTTTCGGGATCGAACTTCCGGGAGGCCGGCTGAGGTGTCACTTTTCCGGGACAGTCGGCTTTTGATCGATCCCGGTGTTCGTTCTACCGGAGGGCCTCTTCTGAAGGGTAAAGGTGAGTTGGGTGGCCGGGCTCGGACCGGGCTCCCGTCGGTGCTGCCTCAGGAGATTCGGGGGAAAGGCCGGAACCGTGCTTCGCGGCTGTCCCGGGAAAACTTCCGGATATCGGTATGAGGAAGGGAAGCCAGGAAGAGGCGCCCGTAGGGTTTGTGGACCAGGCGCGAGTCGAGGAGCGTGACGACGCCCCGGTCGGTATTGCTGCGGATGAGGCGGCCTACTCCCTGGCGGAACTTGATCAAGGCTTTGGGGAGAGTGAATTCCCCGAACGGATTGCCGCCGCGTTCGCGTATCCATTCGCATTTGGCTTCGGGGATCGGGTGGGTGGGGTTTTCAAAGGGCAATCGGGCGATGATGACCTGCGAAAGGGCGTCGCCGGGCACGTCGACGCCGGCCCAGAAGCTGTCGGTGCCGAAGAGAATGCCGTTGCCGGAGCGGGCGAAGCGGCGGGTCAGTTCGGTCCGGGCGAAATCGCGTCCCTGGATAAAGAACGGCCGGCGCAGGCGCTGAAAGGCTTCTTCCACTTCGAGGGCGACCTTGCGCATATCCTGGTAGCTGGTGAACAGGACCAGTGAGCCGCCCTCCGTTTTGCCGGCGCAAAACAGGATGTAGTCGGCAAGAATGTCGAGGGCGAGGCGTCCTTCGGCGGGAGTTGGGGCGGGAACATCGGTGGCGAGGTAGATCCGCATCCGGTTTTCGTAATCGAAGGGAGACGAAACGATTTCGGCACGGACCGCGTCGGCTCCCACCTGGGTCTGAAAGGCGTCCATCCTGCCTGCCGGAGCGAGGGTGGCGCTGGTGAGGATGACGGAGGTTTCGCGTTGAAAGAGCGATTCACGGAGATAGGGGGCGACATCGATCGGCGCGTTGCGCAACGTGACGTTCCCGCCCTGTTTGCCGGTGCGCTCGACCCAGTGAACGTGGTCCTCGGGTGCCAGCCCGAGCGATTGATTGATTCCGGTGTGGTAGGATTCGAGTCGTTTTCGTTGATCCCGCAATTCATCGTGAACCGGTCCCTCTTCGAGGCGCGAGAGGACGGCGTTCACATGCTGGATCAGCGCTCGCAACGGCGGTCCCAGGGTTGGCTCGGCCCAGCCTTCGGTGCGCAAGCGAACGATGCTTCGATCCTTCAGGATCCGCTCGCGGATAAAACCGAAAAACTGTTCGCCCGTCTCGCCCGCGTCGACAACGGCCTGTTTCGGGTGGGAACCGCCGTGGCGGGCCAGCAGGCCGCGTTTTTTTTTCGGGTTGTAAAGGGAATTGAGCAGGCGCTGGAGGCCGACCGAGCCGAGGCTGAGACCGAAGTGCTCGGTGGCGATGGCGGGAACCGTGTGGGCCTCGTCGATGACCGCAAAGTCGTCCGGAAAGAGAATCCCTTTTCCTTTTTCGGGACTGCCGGTGGCGTTGATGAGGGCGAACAGGAGGCTGTGGTTGACGATGATCAGGTGCGCTTTTCGCAGTCGTGCCCGGGCGCGCTGGTAGGCGCAGGTTTCGGGGGTGCAGTTTTTTCGGTTGCATGTGGAGGAGTCGGCGTTGACGTTGTCCCAGACCTCGAAATTCGGAGCGGGTGTCAATTCCTGGACAAGGCCGGTCGTGGTTTGCTGCGACCATTCCGCCAGGCGGTGAAGCTCCTCTTGTTCCGGTGTTCCGAAGAGGTCCCCCTTGGTTTCGATGGCGCGCGCGAGTCGGTTGGAGCAGAGGTAATTCGACTTTCCCAGGAGAAGGGCGGTCCGGAAATTGCGGACACCTTCGAGTTCAGGAATTTCCCCGAACAGGGACCGGCACAGTTCCAGATCGTTGTTCTGAATCTGTTCCTGGAGGGAAATCGTATTGGTCGATATGATACAAGGGCGTTCGGATTCGAGGGCGTGGAGGATGGCGGGAACCAGGTAGGCCAGGCTTTTCCCGACACCGGTGCCGGCTTCAAAGAGCAGCGAGGCGTCGGATTCGAAAGCCTCCGCGACCGCGTTCGCCATCGCCTCCTGCTGCGGACGGTGGTCGAGGCCGAGTTCCTGGTGGAGCCAGCCGGAGTTCCCGAAAGTCTTCGCTACCCGCGGACTGAGCAGGGCGGAGGCGGGGGCGGCCTCGTGGTCGCTATTGAAACCGATCATGTTGCCATTGGGACAGCCCGCGGGCCGCGGTTGCAGGATGAAGATGAGAAATGGAAAGTATTTCAGAACCGTGAGTGGTGGGCAATCTGATTTCGCTGGCCTGAAATCCAAAATTGAACCGGCTCCTACGGGGAATCGCGGGGTGAACCCGCTCCTACGGGGCAATAAAGGATTGCTTTTCGGCCGTTGTCCGCATGAAAGTGCCGGCAGCGATGAAGATGCAGCCGAATGAAACGCTTCTTTTTGTCGGGGACAGTCTTACGGATTGCGGGCGGCGGGAGCCGGAGTATGCGCCGTACGGTCGTGGCTACGTTCGGATGTTTCGCAACCTGCTGTTGCAGCGTCATCCCTCATGGCGGGTGCGGGTGATCAACCGTGGTATCGGCGGCGACACCATCCGGGACCTCGAAAGGCGATGGGAAGCGGATGTTCTGGCCGAGCGTCCCGACCGGTTGGTGGTGTTGATCGGGATCAATGATGTGTGGCGAAATTTCGCGGATCCGGAGAAACTCGACTTTCATGTTCCGCTGGAGGAGTACGTGGCGATTTACCGGGAGCTGTTGCGGGTGTCGCAGGAATCGGGAATTCAGGGGATTTGCATGGGAACGCCGTTCTTTGTCGAACCGGACGTGGACGAGCCGATGCGCCGAATGTGCGACCGGTACGGGGACGCGGTGCGGGATCTGGCGGAGGAACTCTTTCTCGATGTCGTCGGATTCCAGGCGGCGATCGACCGGCTGCTCGAAGAGCAGCATCCGATGATGATAGCGCCCGACCGCGTGCACCTCAATCCGCACGGACACCTGGCGCTGGCGGAGGCGTTGTACCAGATATTGTGCTGGGAGGGGTAGGTGGGTTGGGCTATTTCGGATTGGGGATTTCCGGTTGGGAGAGTCGGGGGGGCGTTGAGTGAGGGCGGGCTGGTCACCGTTCATTCCAGATCGATCCAGACGAGGGTGCCGGTTTCAACGGTGTTGAAAAGGTCGATGACGTCGGTGTTGCTCATGTTGACGCAGCCGCCGCTTTGGGGGTGGCCGAGCCGGTCTTCGTGGTTGGTGCCGTGGATGTAGATGAAGCGCCGTTTGCTGTCGCGGTCGCCGCCCCGGTTGTGACCCGGCTCGAGCCCTTCCAGCCAGAGGATGCGGGTGGTAATGAGGTTTTCGCCGCTGAGATCCCAGTAAAAATCGCCGGTTGGTTCGCGCGCCTTGAAGACCATTCCGAGGGGCGCGTCCTCGCCGATCTTTTCGGCGATCCGGTGAAGGCCGTCCGGGGTGCCGTTGGAATCCTGGACGCAGGAAGGCGGATTCCTGGAGGTGGAAATGGTGTAGGTGGTGACCTTGCTTTCCCCTTCGAAAACGTGCATGCGCTGATTCCGGATCGAAACGTGGACGAGGTGATTTGTTGGCTTGAATCCACCCTGTTCGGCCTGCAGGATGATTTTTCTACGTAAAGGAGAAACGTCCATTGAAGAAAGAATTGAAAATCGGGATTGTCGGGGCGACCGGGGCGGTCGGTCAAGAACTGTTGCGACTGCTGCTGCGGCGCGAATTTCCGTTTTCGGAGCTGCGCCTGCTGGCGTCGGCCCGATCGGCGGGCAAGGAGGTGACCGAAGGCGGGCGGACCTGGACGATCCGGGAAGCGGCCCCGGAGGCGTTTGCGGGGCTGGACGTGGCGATCTTCAGCGCGGGCGCCTCGGTTTCGCGGGAGCTGGCCCCGGCGGTGGTCGAACGGGGTTGCGTGGTGATTGACAACAGCTCGGCGTTCCGGATGGATGCAGGCGTGCCGCTGGTGATCCCGGAGATCAACGGGAAGGAAGCCTTCAATCACAAGGGAATCATCGCGAACCCCAACTGCTCGACCGCAATCGCGCTGATGGGGCTGTTCCCGCTGCACCGGCAGTTTGGTTTGAAGCGAGTGATCGCTTCGACCTACCAGGCGGTGTCGGGCTCGGGAGCCGAAGCGATCGCGGAGCTGGATGCTCAGGTGCGGGCCTACGTCGAGGGGAAGGAGTCGAAACCGGAAGTTTATCCGTATCCGATTGCCTTCAATCTGTTGCCGCACGTCGATGCGTTCACGGACAGCGGTTATACCAAAGAGGAGTTAAAGCTTCTTTATGAGAGCCGCAAGATCATGAATCTGCCGACTCTGAAGGCGTCGGCCACCTGCGTGCGTGTGCCGGTATTCCGTGCTCACTCGATCGCGATCACCGCGCAGTTCGAACATGTGGTGGACCTCGATCAGGCCAAAAAGGCGATCCGTCTTTTTCCGGGATGCGACCTGATGGATGATCCGGAAAAATTGAGCTATCCCATGCCGTTGGATTTCGCGGGAAAGATCAATTGCGGCGTGGGCAGGATGCGCGTGGATTTCGCTCTTGATAACGCGCTGAGTTTCTGGGTGGTCGGGGACCAGCTCTGGAAAGGCGCGGCGTTGAACGCTCTCCAGATCGCCGAGTTGTTGGCGGAGCGGGATGCGGAGAATTAGGTTCTCGGAGGATCGCGGGGTAAACCCGCTCCTGCGCGGAAGATGGGGGTAAACACGTTCCTGGGAGGGCGCGGCTTTATGCCGCGAGCACGAACTTCTCCATAAACCCGTTACAGGGTACCTTTTTTCTTGCCTTTGGCGCCTGCCCGGCGTTTAACCTCTTCTTTTTTGGACGGCTAGCTCAGTTGGTTAGAGCATCTCGTTTACACCGAGAGGGTCGGGGGTTCGAGTCCCTCGCCGTCTACCGAGTTTTCATTTATGAGGCACACCATCTCAGTTCTCGTCGACAATAAATTCGGCGTCCTGGCCCGCGTGGCGGGCATGTTCAGCGGGCGCGGGTTCAACATCGACACGTTGAACGTCGCTCCGACCCAGGATCCGACGCTTTCCCGAATCACGGCTGTGGTGAAAGGCGACGACACGACCCTGGACCAGATCACGAAACAGTTGCGCAAGCTGATCAACGTGATCGAGGTCAAGGATTTCAGCCAGGGTCAGTCGGTCGACCGGGAGATGGTATTAATCAAGCTTGGAGCCGATTCGGGCAACCGTTCGGAGATCATGCAGATCTGCGACATTTTCCGGGCGAAGATCATCAACGTGACCGCCGACTCCGTGGTCATTGAAATCACCGGCGACGACGGCAAGATAAATGCCTTTCTCGAACTGCTCGCCCCGTTCGATATTCAGGAGTTGGCGAGGACCGGGAAACTTGCGATGGCCCGTTGATTTTGATTCGGGTGGATCACCGGAAATCTTCAAACCCAAACACCAAAAAAAATGCCAGCAAAAGTATATACCGAGAAAGACGCCGATCTCAGATCGATCAGTTCGAAGACCGTTGCCGTGATCGGCTTCGGTTCCCAGGGGCACGCCCATGCGCTCAATTTGAAAGAGAGTGGCGCCAATGTCATCATCGGGCTCTATTCGAAGAGCAAATCCCGGCCTGTCGCGGCCAAGCTCGGATTCAAAGTCTACGACACCGCCGAAGCGGTGCGGAAGGCGGACGTTATCATGCTGGCGGTGCCGGACATGAAGCAGGCGGCGGTTTACGAGAAGGACGTGGAGCCGCACCTGACCAAGGGGAAATGCCTTCTTTTCAGTCACGGCTTCTGTATCCATTACAACCTGATTCAACCGCCGAAGGACGTCGACGTGATCATGGTCGCCCCGAAAGGCCCCGGGCACGTCGTGCGGAGCCAGTACCAGGAGGGCAAAGGCGTTCCGAGTCTGATCGCCGTCCACAACGACGCCTCGGGAAAAGCCAAGAAGATCGCCCTCGGCTGGGCCAAGGGCATCGGCGGCACGCGCGCCGGCGTGTTGCAGACCAGTTTCAAGGAAGAGACCGAGACCGATCTTTTCGGCGAGCAGGCGGTGCTCTGCGGCGGGACGACGGCTTTGATCCAGGCCGGATTCGAAACGCTGGTGGATGCGGGGTACCAGCCGGAAATGGCGTACTTCGAGTGCCTGCACGAGTTGAAGCTCATTGTCGACCTGATCAACGAGTCCGGGATTTCGGGAATGCGTTTTTCGATCTCGGAAACCGCCAAATACGGCGACGTCACCCGCGGCCCGCGCGTGATCGACGGCCAGGTTCGCAAAAAGATGAAAACCCTTCTCAAAGAAATCCAGAGCGGCAAGTTCGCCCGGGAGTGGGTGGCCGAGTACAAGGGGGGGCTCAAGAATTACAAGGCGCTGATGAAGGAAGGCGAGCAGCATCCGATCGAAAAGACCGGCAAACGCCTCCGCGGTTTGATGCCCTGGGTGGCGAAGAAGAACCTCAAAGGCGTCCAGGCTTCGTACGGGAGCTGAGGGGGCTGGTGATTCGTTATTGGTGATTCGTTATCGGTTATCAGGGATTGGTGATTGGTGATTCGTTATCAGGGATTGGTGATGGGCGGGCGGTGAGGTGGCTTTTGTCATTTGTCGTTTTTCATTTTTCATCTGAGATGGCTCATGGCTGCCGATCCGACACCTGAAACCCGACAACCGATAACGAATAACCAATAACCAATAACGAATAACCAATCACCAATAACGAATAACCAATAACGGATCCCCGAATCCAATTGTGTTGGTGGGGGCCGGGGTGTGAGATAAGGCAGGGGGCAGGCGATGAAGGCGAAGGTCATATTGGCGACGCGGCGGAGCGCGCTGGCTCTGACTCAGACCCGGCTGGTTGCGGAGTACCTGGGCGGGCGCTGGCCGGAGTGCGCGTTCGACACGTTGGAACTGATCACCACCGGCGACCGGCAGCAGGCCTGGTCGCTGGAGACGAAGGGAGGCAAGGGGCTGTTTACCGGGGAGTTGGAAGAGGCGTTGCTGAGGGGGGAAGCCGATGCGGCGGTGCACAGCAGCAAGGATCTTCCGACGACCCTTCCGGACGGGCTCGTACTGGCGGGTTTTCTGCCCCGGGAACGTCCCAACGACGTGCTGGTCCTCCGTGAGGACTGTGGGACGCCGAAGACCCTGGCGACGGGGAGTCCCCGCCGCCGGGCCCAGGCCGCGCTTTTGTTTCCCGGGGCCGAATGGACCGAAATTCGCGGCAACGTGGAGACGCGCCTGCGCAAGATCGCGGAAGGGCAGGCCGACGGCACGATCCTGGCGGCCGCCGGGTTGCGCCGGTTGGGGATCGGGGGCCGGCCCGGGCTGCGGTTCCGGGAGCTGAAGGTGTCCGAGATGGTCCCGGCCCCGGGACAGGGGGCGATCGCGCTCGAATGCCGGAAAGAATTTGCCGACGAACTGGCGCCGGCGCTCGATGCTGAAACCGGTCTTGCGGTCCGGGCGGAACGGGCGTTCCTGCATGCGTTGGGAGGCGGGTGTCACGCCGCGTTCGCCGCGCACTACCGCGACGGGTACCTGGAGATTTTTCACGAACGGACCGGGTACCGAAAGGAAGCGTTGAGCCTCGAGGGTCCCGGCGGGACCGAAGCGGCGGTGCGGGAGCTGGTGACGCGCCTGGGGTTGACGTAGTGGAAAAGGGTGAGGGCCGGGGGGCGGGGATCGCGGAGTAAACCGCTCCTACGGCGGATCGCGGGTTTATCCCGCGATCCGGGCGGTCGGTGGGGGGTGCGTTTCCGATTGGGCGGTACCGGTCGCTTGACTTGATACCCGCAACGCTTCATTGCTCAAGGTTTGCCTATGGCTGAAGAACAAGGAACCGTTTATCTGGTCGGAGCGGGGCCGGGGGATCCGGGGCTGATCACCCGGCGGGCCCACGACCTGCTCGGGGAGGCGGACGTGCTTGTCTACGATCATCTCGTCCATCCGGACCTGCTGCAAGTCTGCCGGGCGGATTGCGAAAAGATCTATGTCGGCAAGATGGCCGGTCAGTACAGTGTCCGTCAGGAAAAGATCCAGACGATCCTGGTCGAACAGATCCGGGCGGGCCATCGCGTGGTGGTTCGTCTCAAGGGTGGGGATCCGTTGGTTTACGGCCGCGGCGGGGACGAGGCGCGGCATCTCCGGGAGCACGGGGTGGCCTTTGAGATCGTTCCGGGCGTGACGGCCGCGGCGGCCGCGGCCGCCTACACGGGCATTCCGCTGACCCAGCGGCACACCAGCTCCTCGGTCACCTTCCTGACCGGGCACGAGGATCCGGTCAAAGGGACGGGGGTGATCGACTGGCCCCGGTGGGGGGCGCTGGAGACGACCCTTTGCATCTACATGGGGATGGCCCGCCTTGCGGATATCGTCGATGGGCTGATCGAGGGCGGACGCGACCCGCAGACGCCCGCAGCCGTTGTTCAGTGGGCGTCCACGCCCCTCCAGCGCAGTTGTCGCGCGCCGCTGGCGGAATTGCCCGGACGGGTGGCGGAAGCCGGGTTGGGGGCGCCGGCCGTCGTGATTGTAGGGGACGTGGTGACTTACGGTGAGAACCTCAACTGGTACGAAGAGCGGCCGCTCTTTGGCAGGCGGGTTGTGGTCACCCGCAACCGCGCCCAGGCCGGCGAGCTGCGGGAGAGGCTGGAACGGCTCGGGGCGGAAGTCCTGGAGATTCCCTTGATCCGGGTGTCGCCCGATCACAACGAAAGCATCTGGAGCGAAATCCTGGAGGAACTCGGCTCCTACGACTGGCTCGTATTCGCGAGTGCCAACGGGGTGAAACATTTCTTTGACTACCTGCTCAAAAAACATCCCGACATCCGGAATCTCGGGGCGATGCGGATCGCGGCGGTCGGAAAGGCCACCGCCCGGGCGGTGGAGGCCTACCGGTTGACCTGCGAGCTCGTCCCCGAAAAGGCCACGGCCGAAGGACTGGCCGACGCCCTGATCGAGACCGGGAGCCTCGACAGCGCGAAGGTGCTGGTGGTTACCGGCAACCGGGGCGGGGAAAAGCTGATTTCGCGCCTCGAGAGCGAGGGCTTTGCCATCGTCGACCGGCTTCCGGTCTACAAGACCGAACTGGAAAAACTCGACGACGCCCCGGCGGTCGGGGATTTCCGGGAGAAAGGCGCGGACTACATCGTATTTACGAGTTCCTCCACGGTCCAGTCCTTCGCCGAGCAGGCCCGGTCGTTGAAGTTGGGTCCATCGGCGAAGCACCCCCTGGCGTGCAGCATCGGCCCGGTGACCACCGAAAAGCTGAAAGGCTACGGCATCACGGTCCACGTCGAACCCAAACAGTCGAACCTCGACGCCCTGGTGGAGGCGATCCGCGCGCACGCGGCGGGGTAGGGGGGGATTCGTTATTCGTTATCGGTTATTCGGTATCAGGTTTCGGTGTTTGGTTGTTGTTGTCGTTGGTCCTTTGTCGTTTTTCATCTGACAGGGGTCGGCGTTGCCGGTCCTTTTTCCGTCCGAAACCTGAATGAGCGACGGTGAAAATACCAAGACGCCTGCGCCCTTGGGAATAGTGCAGGCGGGGAGTCACACGGTACCCGAAATTTTGCATTGAAGGCAGGTGTTGGCTTCCTTTATACGAGTATTCTGGCTTCCACGAGCCGGTTCGGATTGAATTTGGCCGAATCCACCCCGCGGAAGAAACTGCCCATGAAAACAATTCTGATAATGATTGGCGTCGCCGCGACGGTGCTTTTACTGATCCCGGCCGTGCCGGCCGGAGGCGCGGTGGATATGTTTCTCCACCTGGAAGGAGTGAAGGGAGAATCCAGGGCCAAGGGGTACGAGGGCTGGATCGAGGTCGAGTCCTTTTCCTGGGGGGTCACCAACCACGTCGATCTCGAGTCCGGCGGAGGCGCCGGAAAAGCGAGCTTCAGCGAGCTGTCGATGGGCAAGCGCCTGGATATTGCCTCCCCGGAACTGTTTTTGAGGGTGGCCCAGGGGAAACATTTCCCCACGGCTGAGCTGGTCCTCCGGTCGACCGGCGAGTCTCCGGAACCGTTTTTCCGGATCACTTTGTCCCAGGTATTCGTCACGGGTTCGCAGGTCGAGGCTTCCGTCGACGAGGACCGGCCGACCGAGTCGGTTTCGCTGGTCTACGGCGAGATCGAGTGGGAGTACACCCCGCGGAATCCCGACGGCACGACCGGCGAGCCGGTTGCCGCCGGCTGGGATCTCATGAGTAACACCGCCAAGTAGCCGGCCGGCCCCGAGTGTTTCAACCGTGACAACCGATGCGTGTTCTCTGGGCCAGTTTGTTCGCGCTCTTTCTGGTGCTGCCGGAGCTTTCGGGCGGGTACGACGCGTTTCTCCGGATCGAAGGGATTGAAGGCGGCTCCGAAGTCGTGGGCCGGGACGGGTGGATGGATCTGGCCGCCGTTAGCCATGGAGGCGTGCGGCCGGGGGATTCCGGAGCGGGCGATTATTCTCCGGTGGTGCTTTTCAAGGAAATCGACCGGGCGACTCCCTTGCTCGCCCAGCGGGTGGCTGCGGGAGCACACAGTCCGGAGGCGGTCGTCGATTTTGTCCGCCGCGACGCAAGGGGGGTGCGCTTTTACCGGATCGTTCTGGAGGAGGTGTACGTCCAACGGGTGGCGTTCGAAACCGTTTCCGGCAGCGACGAACGGCCGCTGGAACGAATCGAACTCAACTTCGCGCGTATCGAATGGACTTATACCGAATACGCTGAAGACGGAACCGAGGTGGGCGACCACATCGCCTACTGGGATCGCGCGGCCCGAACGGGAGGCAGCGAATCGCCCGGCGATGACGCCCCGCCCCCGGATCCCTCGCCCGACGGGTTTCGATACCGGGTCTCCCTGGCACCCGTCGAAGCAGGGGGATCGACGGCCGTCCTCACCTGGAACAGCATCGAAGGCCAGGAATACGAAGTCTACTACTCCCCGATCCCGGAAGGCCCGTACGATACGCTCGTAGCTACGGTCACCTCCGACGGGGACGGTACGACCTCGACCACCGTCGATCTCCAGGGCGACCGCGGCTTCTTCATCATTTCCGTCCCGGATTGAGTGGCGGCTTCGAATACACCGCCTACCCAGCGGAATTCCCGCTCGTCACCGAGCGGCCTACAGGGGGACGAATCGTGTAGGCCTGTCGGTAACGACAGGGAACCACGCAGGCCTGTCGGTAACGACAGGGAAACCGGGCGGGCGTCTTCCTGCCGGAGCTGCCGTGAATCGGCCTGGCCTGCCTCTCCCACTCTCCCTAAGCCCAATCCCTCCGGTCGAGCCCCCTGACCGAGCGCCATTCGGCCGTGCCGGACATCCTTTTCCACCGCATTTCCTTTTCGGGTATACCGCTCGTTATCAAGTTTTCGGATTCTTTTTCCCTTCAAAATCAAGAACATTCGCCTCTGGAGAGGGGGCCATGCGCCAGCATGGTGAGGTGTGTTTTCCGAAAACTCGATGACGGGGAGTATAACCCGGCACCAGGCACCCAGAACAGCGCGGCACGCGCTTCCTCTTCATTTTGTGATTTTCATCGGCGCCATAATCCCTTTGTATGTTGGCGACCCGGAGGACCGGGCGATTATTGGAATGAATCCCCATGGAGCTAGTTGTACTGGAACAGGTTCGAAACCGGAAAAACCCGCGTTGGGCTTCAGCTTCTTCGGTGCAGCCCGCTTGCATGAGGTGATAAGATTACTGTTTACACTCCGTCGAAACCAGGCCTTCAATGCCCGCCGGAGTCGGCGGCTGTGCGATTTCCTTTTAAATTGATCTGTATGAATCACTTAAACTCCCTTCGAGCGAACTCGACTTTTTCATTCTCCCGTTCCGAGTCCCGGCAAGGCTTCGCCCTGATCATCACCATCTCCCTGATGGCCTTCCTGGTCCTGCTCCTGGTCACCGTCAGCACCTTCACCCGGATCGAAACCCAGGTCTCAAGCTACTCCCAGAAACAAAGCGTCGCCCGCGAACACGCCAAAATGGGCCTGGAAATCGCGATCGGGGAGCTGCAGAAGTACGCGGGGCGGGATGACCGGGTGACGGCGAGGGCGGATATTCTGAC
>PWMU01000041.1 GCA_003558065.1 Opitutia bacterium
CCGCGGTCCCGGTCGATGGGTTGACGACCGATAACGGCGATGGCACGACGACGTACACGTACCGCGACCTCCAGCCGATCGAAGATTCCGACCGTCGATTCCTTCGGCTGTCGGTGGAGTGGTCGGAATGATTCTCATAAAAGCGGCCCGCCGGATTTTTTCGGCGGGCCGCTTTTTGCTCTTCGGAATCCAAAGTTCAAGTTTAACAATCGGAAAGTAATCCCAACCGGAAGGAGAATGAAATGATAACGCGGCTGATACAGTATTGGGGAAGACTTGCCGGGGGGCTGGTCTTTTTCGCGCTGGGGGCCGTTCAGGCTTCGGCCCACGACCTCTATTGGACGGAAGAGGAAGTGATCATGGCCTCCGATATCGACGGGGAGAATGTCACGGAAATTTTCGACGGCACCGGTATGGAGGGCTCGGCGGTGGACGTTGTGGTCACCGACGAGTACCTCTATTGGTCCGACAACGCACCCTCCGAGGCCGAGGCCAGTATCTGGCGGGCCAATCTTGACGGAAGCGAGGCGCAGGTTTTCGTGGAGAGTAACGGCGCGTTTTCGTCACCTCAGTTCCTCGCGATCTCCGAGGTGCATGAGAAGATTTACTTTTCGGACTTCAGCAGCGGCCTCTTTCAGGCGGACCTGGAGGATGGCGGGAACCTCGAGGTGCTCTTCGATGACTTCCCCGCGGCTGCCCAGTATACCGGGTTGGCGCTTCGGGGAGAGAACGATGAAGAGTTGGTGTGGATTACCGCCAGTATGGACACGATTTTCCGCACGCAGCTTCCTTCGGGCAACACGTCGCAGCAGGACGCTTTTGTCGACGTACCGGGTGCGGGTGAAACCTACGGGTTGGCGTACGATGCTGAGGAGGACCACCTGTATTTCACCAACTTTGGCACCGGCACGTTGAGTCGCTTTGATCTCGCCACCGCGGAGGCGACACTGCTGCGGGACGGGTTGACGGGGGCGCTGGGGCTCGAGCTCAGTCCGTCGGGCACCCACTTGCTGATCGCCGAGCGTGATGCGGGGGTGTCAGCGTACCAGATCGACAACTTCGGGTTCGAGCGGCTTGTCGAGAGCGAGGACGCGCATTTCGGCGTCGCGGCTTCCGCCGACCCGGCGGATTTGCCCCCGGGCGAGGATCCCGGGGACCTGCCCTTCCTGTTCCGGGCGAACTTCGACGCCGATTCCCCCGGATCGCCGCCCTTTTTCAACTGGGGATCGGTCTCGGGTCCGGGGGAGGGCGCCGCGACCGTTCTGGTCGACGCGGACAACGACGTGTTCGGGATGGGAGAGGAGAACCGGTTCCTGCGGGTGGAGAGCGCGGCGAATTTCGGCCTTACCGCCGCTTTCGACGCAACCGAAGTCCTGACCCTGAGTTTCGACTATATCGGACGCGTCAATTTCGGTGACGGGAATCGCTGGTTGAATGTCGAAATCCGCCAGGGCGGCACGACGGCGCACATCACGTCCATACGCAACCTCGATGCCACTATTCGCGGCGTGAGCAACGAGCCCTCGATCGGGGGGAACGATTGGCCCGTACGCATCGATACGGTCATGAACAATTCGACCGAAACGATCGTTTACGACACCCCCGGCGGCGGCACCACCGAACTGGGGGCCGGGATGGCGTCCGTTTGGTTGTTCCACTACGTTACCGGAGAATGGGAGCACCTGATCGAGGAATACGTGAATTCCCGTTCCGATTCCATGTCCGCCGGCACGCCGTTGGACAACGTCCGATTCAATCTGGACAGCGGCGCGATTCGCTCCTTCGACCTGGACAACGTCTACGTGTTCGAGGGCGCGCTGGTCGGGGAATTGGCGCGGGAGGCGGACCTCCCGCATCGGGCGCCGCCCGATCCGCTTCCCGTTGCGTGGAGCCTTTCGCCCGGCGACCGGCCGTATCTGGGAACCGGCACCCGGGAGCGCGGGCTCGCGATTCATCCCGAAGAGGGGTATCTCCTCCTCGTCCGTCGCGCCGCGCCGCCCACCGTGGCGATCCTCGACGGATTGACCGGCGACGACCTGGGCACGCTGTCCGTGGACGGCGTGACGGGAGGTTTCGGGAGCTTCCACCTCAACAAGATCGCGATCGACGAGGAAGGGGTGATCTATGCGGCGAACCTGGCGGTCGACACGCAGGACGACAATTTTCGGATTTACCGGTGGGCCGACAAGGACGCGGACCCGGAGCTGGTTTTCGACGCGCCGCTCAACAGCGCCGACGGCTCGGGCAGCAATCGCCGGTTCGGCGATTCGCTGGTGGTGCTCGGCAGCGGCGACGAAACCGAGATCATCCTGAGCACCTGGAACACGACCGCCTGGGCGCGGCTGACGCCGCTGGAGGAGGCGACGGATCCCGACAATCAATTCGAGGCGGAGATTTTTTCGGTGCACGATATTCCCTCCGGGGCTTTCCGGGACATCGTGGCCGGGCCGAACGGTTATTTCTACGGCGCGGGCGGCGGATCGCTTTACGAAATCGAACTCGATCATGGCGAGCTCACCGCGACGTTGAACCGGGGGTTCGTTCTGGCGGCGCCTATCGGCCCGATCGGGTTTTTGGAGGAACAGGGGGTGATGGGGGGCGTCGATGCGTCCGTGCAGGATTTTCACCTGTTCGACGCGGAGGATTTCACTCCCCTGTCGATCAATTCGTTCCCGACGTCCAATTCCATTCCGAATGCGACGGGGGCGGTGGTCTTCGGCAACGGCATGGCGTACGCGCTTTGCACCGACAACGGAATCCTGGCCCTCGAACTGGAACTGGATGCGCCGCTTTCGTTTGAAGCCTGGATCGCCGGTTTCGATCTGCCGGAGGGCCGGGACGGTCCGGAAGACAATCCCGCCGGCGACGGCATTCCGAATCTCCTCAAATACGCGCTCGGACTCTCACCGCTCGCTCCCGGGACAGGCGGGCTGCCGGTTCATCAGCTCAGGAATCTCGAAGTGGAGGAGGATGCCGCCGATTACCTGACCCTGACCTTCACCCGTCCCAATGCCGTGAGTGATGTCGAGTACGCGGTCGAAGCCGGCGGCGATCCGGGCGACTGGCCGGATTCCGCGGTCCCGGTCGATGGGTTGA
>PWMU01000147.1 GCA_003558065.1 Opitutia bacterium
CTTCTCACCGCCCGGTTACTTTGTCACAGCGAAACCGCCGCCGAGCATGAGCACGGGCTTCCGGATCCCCCATACGGCTAAAAACATCAAATATTGCTTCTTTAAAAATCCCGCGAATACGCGCGTCCGGGAAGGAAGCGGGACCCGCCTACGGCAGGCCGACGACCAGTCAGAGGAAACGCTCGGCGGACATGTCCCCGGAATCGATATCGCTGACCAGCCTGACCCGTTCCCGTTCGTCGTCGATGTCGCCGAGGACTTCCGTCTCGAAATGGACGGAGTCCCACTCGCTCAAATTCCCGGAAACTTCGACCTCCCACTCGACGTCGGCGTACCTGGACCGGTCGAACTCGAGAGCGAAGAATCCGTCTGAAACCACCAGCCTGGGGCCGGCGTCGCCGGCGGATTCGATCGGCATGAGACCGAAAGCGTATTTGAGGAGGTTGGCCACCCCGTCGCCGGCGGGTGTGTCCAGCGGCCCCCGCTCCCCTTCCGGGGGCCGGTACCCGGCGGGAAGCTCCTCGATCCAGGCCTCGAAGGATTCAGCGGGTGGTGAGTCGATCTCGGCCGAGAGCGGGATTTCCGCGGAAGCCGCGATGGAAATATTGTGGACGAATCCCTCGCTGAAATCGAACGGATCCACGTATTCCCGAATCAGCGTCGTGGCTCCGAGATCGAGCCGGATCCGGTCATCGGAGATCAGGGTGGCGTCGTGAATCTCATAAGCCCCGTTCCGCCAGCCGTCGGTTTCGACGTAGATCCACCGGCCGGCAAGCTTGTCGACGTACTCGGCGGCCTCCTTGAGGCCGACGTCGAGAAAATTCCCGGTACTCATCTCGTCGGTGAAATCGAGAACGACCACCGAAAGCGAGGCCTCGTCCCGGGAAATCGCCGCCCGGCGGTCGTCCACGCGCTCGAAGCGCTTACCGCCGTGCAGGTAGGAATACGAAGGCCGCCCCTCGGCGTCCTCCCGGAACACACCGAACACTCCCTGAAAACGGAACGCCCCGTCCACTTCATATTCCCGGCCGGGATTGGTGCTCTGCACAATGGTGTCGGTCGATCCATTCTCCAGCTCGACGCGAAGGGCTCTCGCCTCGGAATCGGGCACGGGCCCGCCGTTGTCGGCCGGGACGATATCCAGCGCCTCGACGCTCCGGACAAAGCGTTCCCCGCGATACGGCTCGATCACACTGGTAAAGCTGGTCTCGAGGTTGTCGCCCTGCCGCCGCGCCAGCATGTAGTTGAGGCGGCGCGGATTGTCGGAATCGACGTGCTGGGGCGGATCGCCGTGGGCGAGAGCGAGTTCGTCGAGGTCGTCGTTCAGCATGGTCAGCCGGAGCCGGATGCCGTCCTTCCGGTCCGCCGGCAGTACGTCCCAACTGTCCTCGATCCGCCATTCCACACTGAAGCCGCCGGCGGGAGACGCGGCACGGCGGACATTGTAGAGATAATTGAAACCGTTGCCGACCTGATTATTGTAGCCGGTGTTCTCCCCGTGACCGGGAAGGGGGATGTCTTCGCCCGCATAGGTGCCCCCCGGCTGTGTTTCCGTGTTCAAGCCTTCGAGCTCCACCGGTCCCTCTGCGCCGTGAAAGCTGAACAGGTGGTCGCTGCCTCCCCGTACCCGGAAAAGATCGACGAGATACGAGTTCTTCCCATCCACCCGGATCATAGCGGTGCTCCGCCTGTAGGTCTCCGTTTGCGGGTAAACGATCGGCGCTTCGACGTCGATGAAGCGGACCTTCTCGTTCGCCTCGAAATGCCGGGGAATTCCGACCCAATGCCCCTCCTGCCGCTGCGCGTCTACGACGACGGTGTTGTGACTTATCGTGTTCGCCGTCCAGTTGACGCGCTTCGGCCAGGAACCGGTCTGCTCCGGGTATCCGAGATCCGGAGCCAGGTCGAGGCCGAATCCGTAAAGGCCGAGCTGCAGGGCGTTGCGGTGCGCATGGCCGCCGGCGATCCGATTGCCGTCGGCGTCGCGCATCGCATTGCGCCCGTAGTACACCCACGCGGCCCGGCGGTCATCGGGCCAGGTCTCGGGATCCCGTTCGCCGTCTCGAAGGGCCGAGAACCCGTAGCCGGCCAGATTCGCGCTCTCCTCGGGGCTGGGAGAATGCGCGTGCCGGGTGGGGTTGCCGGTCAGGTAGGAGTCCCCGATCGTCGGCACGTAGCGGTCCAGCATGCTCAACGCCTTCTGGGAATCCCGCATGAGCAGATACTTCGGGTGCTCCGCAAGATTCAGTTCAGGCGGGGCGTCGTACCCCTGAAGAATGTCCGCGGACACCCCCATTCGTCCGGCGTAGATACGATTGTACTGGGGAGCTCCCCGGTCGGCATGGCCGTCGCGATCGGTCTGATCGACCAGGTACGGCAGAATCCCGCCGCCCGTGGTCCGCCATTCGCCGTCGATGTTTTCCAGGCCGCCGCTTTGCATCATGAATTCCAGCACCTCCGCCGTATAGCCCTCCGGCTCGTCGAGCACCACCGCCGCCATCGCGAGCGCGGCCGGATTGCCGAAATCGCCCCGGATCCGGGCCAACTTTACCGATGGCAGGATCTCACGGACGATGTTGTCCTCAATGTTGAGCGCGATGCCCTCGATAGTTCCCCTTCCCGCACCCAGGTTGTATTTTTCAGCTTTGCCGCCGAGGAAATCGACCACGGAGGCATCCCCCTCCTCGATCAACGGAAAGAAGGCATCGTAACCTGCGAGGATCTGCCGGATGTGGTTTGCTTCCCAGAAGCGCCCGACCATCTTTCCGGTGCCCGTTCCGCCGTTGGAATTCCGAAACACGCTGGTGTCGTGTTCGGAAATGTCGAGGAGGGGATAGATATCGGCAAGGCGGTCCATGATGATCAGTCCCGCCCGGGCGTATTTCGGGTCGCCGGTGTAGAGGTAGGCGTCGCGGAGGTTTTGAATACGCCACCGCACCTGAATAAAACGGTGCCAATGCAGGTAATGGGCGATGAAGGTCCAATGCGTGCCGCCGTCGTCGATCCAGCCCCAGCCGTCGTCGACGCCCCAGTCGTCCGGCTTGTCCGGATACAGCTCGTTTACCAGAAGACTCTGATCGGCCAGGTCC
>PWMU01000050.1 GCA_003558065.1 Opitutia bacterium
CATCGTATTGGGATTTTCCCGGGAGCACCCTGGCTGCGGTACTGGCCGAACGCTTCGGCCTTCCCGGGCCCTCCCTGGAGGCGGTTCTGAAGTGCGAGCACAAATACTGGAGCCGGTTGGAACAACGGAAGGTTATTCCGGACAACATTCCACGCTTCCGCCCCTTTGACCCCTGGGATGACGAGGCCTACGAACGGCTCGACCTGCTTCCTCCTTTTTGGATCAAGCCCATCAAATCTTTCCGATCCTTCCTTGCTTCCCAGATTACCGGACCGCGCCATTTTGAAGAGGTCGTGTCCCTGTGCCGGGAGAAGGGCGACTCTATGACGGCTCCTTTCCTGTATCTGATGCGGACTTACGGCATGCCTCCGGAGATCTCCGAAATGCGAGAGACCTTTATCGCGGAATCGGCCCTCGGCGGCTTCCTGTGCACCCTGGAAGGGTACAGCGCGGAGGGGCGGGTGGCGATCTACGGTATAGTCGATTCCGTCCCTGAGCCCGACAGCTCCTCCTTCGCCCGCTACGAATATCCCAGTTGCCTGCCTTTGGAGATTCAGCACCGCATGATGGATGTTGCCCGCCTCGCGATTGAACAGATCGGGTACGACCAGGGGCCGTTTAATGTGGAGTTTTTTTACGACCAAACCGGCGGACGGGTCTGGCTCCTTGAGATCAATCCGCGCATTTCAGAGTCGCATGCCGACCTTTTCGAGAAAGTGCACGGATGCTCGCATCAAGGCATCATGCTCGATCTCGCCCTCGGGCGGATGCCAAGGCCGCTCGAACGGAAAGGGGCTTACACTATCGCGGCCAAGTTCATGCTTCGTACCTTTGAGCAGGGAAAGGTCACCCGTGTTCCCAGCCCGGCGGCAATCCGGAAGCTGGGCCAGCGTCAACCGGGGACGATCGTCAAATCCCTCGTCAGGCCCGGCCAGCAATTGAGCGATCTCGCCCGGCAGGACATGTACAGCTACGAAATCGCCAACGTTTTTATCGGAGGGCGGGACCAATCCGACTTGTTCGACAAATACGACGAAGCCCTGGCCGTGCTGCAGTTCGATATCGAAAAGGAGCCGGAAAAGGTCCCCCTCTGCGGCAAACCGCTTCGCGAGAATGCCCCCTGACCGGGTCACCCGTGATTCGGCCCCAATCGCTCCGTGCCCGGCACTCCATCTTGCCGGGAACAGGCCTGGAAGACGTCAAAGGTAGAACCCAGGGCCATCGGGTACGCTTCAATACGGCGTTTATCCCATGGGTTGCACCCCTCAATGCCGCCATCGGAAGACTTCGAACAGGCTGGAGTAGTTGTCGGTCCAGACTCGGGGAGGGTCTTCGGAACCGACGGATTGCCAGCGGGGGTCGCGGCGGAAGGGGTCGAGGGCGGATTCGCATTCCGCCATAATGACCCATTCGGAGGGGAGTTTGCCTTCGTCCGCTTCCTCCGCCGAAGCGATCGTGTCGTCCTGGAAAAGGTAATACAGTCCCGCGTCCTCCGCGAGCGCGGAGAGAAGCGGTGGCAGGTCGAGATGGCGGTTGGAGATGTGGAAGGCGAGGAGGCCGTCCGGGGCGAGTTTTTCGCGGTAGAGCCGGAGGCTTTCACGGGTGAGGAGGTGGACCGGGATGGCGTCGGAGCTGTAGGCGTCGAGAACGATCAGGCCGTAGTGCCGGTCCGGGGTGTTTTCCAGCATCAGCCGGGCGTCGCCCAGCACCACCTTGATCTCCGCGGCGGAGTCTTCGAGGTAGGTGAAATAACGGGTGTCCCGGGCAATCCGTTCCACTGCGGGATCGATTTCGTAAGCGGTCCATTTCTCTCCCGTTTTTCCGTAGGCCGCCAGCGCGCCCGTGCCAAGTCCCACCAGGGCGATCCGGTTTTCGGGAAAGCTGTCCACGGCTTCGAATACCTGACCCATGGGGCCGGTGTGGTGGTAGTAGGCGAGGGCTTCGCCGCGCCGGGCGGGGTCGCGGCTCTGTTTGCCGTGGAAGGTGTTGCCGTGTACGAGGCGGTAAAAGCGCTCGTCGCGGTCGGTGGTGACTCGGTGAACACCGAAGAAGCTGCGTTCAGCGTGGAGGACGCGCCCGTGATCGCCTGCGATTCCGTGGCCGGCGAAAAGGATCGCTCCGACTGCCAGACCGAAGCGCACCGGGCGCCGGGAGCACAGATAGCAAAGGAGCGCGGGAATCCCCGCGAGGATGGTGCGAACGGCGGTGTGGGCGTCCTCGGCGGGGCGCCAGTGATTGCTTGCCAGGAAGAGCAGGGCAGTGAGAAGGCCGAGTCCGGCCGGGACCAGGACATCGCCGGCGTTGATCGCGCGGAGCCTGCGGTGGTCGGGACCGAGAAGGCCGAATAGGCAGGCAAGGGTGACGGCGATCGGGTATTCCGCCACGGAAGTGAACACGACGGGGGCCAGGAGGGCGTTGAAGGCACCCCCGAGAAATCCGCCCAGGGAAAGACAGAGGTAGAACTCGGTGAGATGGCGGGCGGCGGGCCTGGTGGCGGCCAGCTCGCCATGGCAGCACATGGCCGCGATGAAGAACGCCGCCAGACTGAACCCGAGAATCAGCGGGAGAGGTTCGTTGCTGCCGGTGGTCAGTATCAGGATTATAGCTACGGCGGCGATGGGCAAAAGGCGTCGTGCGAGGGGCAGGGGGAGGATCCGGCGGCGGCTGAAAACCAGGATGAAGGTCAGTAGATACAGGGCGAGGGGAATCACCCACAGGAGCGGAATCGAGGCGAGGTCGGTTGTAATGAAGGTGGTGACGCCCAGCATGAGGCTGCAGGGGATGAAGGTGAGGGTCAGCCAGAGGCCGCGGCGGGCCCAGGAGGGCCGCTCTTCGGATTTTTCCTTTTGGCGGGAAGCCGAGGGAAGCGGTTGGGGCGGCGAATCGTTCGACGGGGTTCCGCGGAGAAGAAGGGGAACGGCGCAGCCGAGGGTCAGGATAAAAGCGGCGGCGTAGCCCCAGGACCAGAGGCGGCCTTGGTCTTCCAGGGTCAGGAGGGGTTCGACAATCAGCGGGTAGCTCAGCAGCGCCAGCATGCTTCCGAGATTGCTGGCGGCGTAGAGGAAATAGGGGTCGTGGGCGGTCGGGTGGTCCGTGGTCGAAAACCAGCGCTGCAGCACCGGGCTGCTTGTGGCGACCGCGAAAAAGGGAATGCCGACGCCGGCGAGCAGCAGCAGGAAAAGCCAGGGCACGGGATTGGTGTCGGCGGGGGGCAGCCAGCCTTCGGGGACGGCGACGGGAAGGAAGAAAAATGGAAGAATCAAAATTCCCAGGTGGATCCAGGTTTGCCGCCGGACGCCAAAGCGTGCGAACGTCGCGTGCGCGTAGGCGTACCCTGCCAGCAGCGCGGCTTGATAAAAGACCATCGCCGTGGTCCAGACTCCCGGGGAGCCGCCGAGCAGGGGCAGGGCCATGCGCGCGAACATCGGCTGCACCCAGAAGAGCAGCGTGGCGCAGAGGAAGCTGTTGAGAATGAAAACGGGAAGCAACAAGACGGTGGCGTTTTATTAGGTTGGGAGTCGGTCGGCGAAGCCCGACAGACTCCTGGGCGAAACGAAAAACATTTCCCGGGCCGCCGTACTTTTCAATCGCATAACAGTCGCCGATGGTAACCACCGCCGGGCGGGAATAACAAGTCTTTGGACAGCTCGCTCATCTCAATCGCACTTCACGTGCCGGCAGCGGGTACACGATGCTTGCCATCGGACCGGATCCCCCGCAGTTCTATCTTCTGGTATGCGACATGTTCTCGCGGTAGATAGCGGGGGTTCGAAGTGCGAGGCTGCGTTGGTCCGCGACGATGGCGTCGCGCTCGGCTGGGGGATTTGCCGGACTCCGGGTCTGAGCGGGAGGAGCAGGGAGGCTGCACAGATCGCGGCAAGCCGGGCGATGGCCTCGGCCAGGGAGGCTGTCTCCGAGTTGCACATCGGGACGCTTAACGGGAAAATGCCGGAGGGGCTTTTCCCGGCAGAAAAGAAATTCGCGGCACAGGTTCACCTGGTCGGCGAACATGAGGGGGCGCTCAACCTGGCCGGTCATGCGCACGGGATCGTCGTCCTGGCCGGCACCGGCGCGATCGTGTATGCCCAACTGGCCGACGGCCGGATCGCACACCTCGACGGGCTGGGGCCGCTCCTGGGCGATTGGGGCAGCGGCTACCAGATCGGGCGCATGGCCCTGCGGGCGGCCGTGCGCTCGGGATGGCATCCGCGTCACCGCACGGCGCTCGAGCACGCGGTGCTCGCCGCGTTCGGTGTCAGCCGGCCGGGCGATATGGTCCCGATCAGTCTTCGAAACCTCGATCGCTCCATTGTGGCCGCCCTGGCCAACGAAGTTGACCGACTGGCCAACACCGGCGACGCAATCGCCCGGGGCATTTTGGAGAAGGCCGCCTGTGACCTATCCGAAACCTTGCGCGACGTGGTCGAATCCCTGGATCTTTCCGGCAAATCCCTGCCACTTGTCGGCACCGGAAGCGTCGCGAAGCACTCCGAAATCTACTGGCGTCATTTCCGCACGCGGGTTGCCGGTTTTGCTCCTGACCTGGTCGCGATGCGCGAGCCGCTCCCGTCCGCTGCGGGGATGGCCCTGGCGATCCTTTGTCGCCTCCCCGGTGTCGACCCAGAGATCGCGCGGAATAACCTGTTTGATTCGGTCAAGGCATTGCTGAACAACCTGGAGAAGACCACCCAATGAAATCGAAGCCGGCACAGCGGCCGGCTCCCCCGGACCCGCGTCACCGCCGCAACGCGCTACCTGGATGCGGGCCGCGGAGTTCCGACTTACCGCGAAACCACCCATGTTTCGGCAATCATTACCACTGGATGCCGAGCGACACCTCCCAGGCTGCCCGACTCATGATCCCTCGAGATTTTATGGCTGCGTTTCGCGGCTCCTTCCCGGTACGGACGGATCAATCCCGGCAATCGCAACCGATGAATTAGTGCTTGCGTTCGCGGTAGAGTGGGAATCCACTCGGCTGCTTTTTTAGCGGACCTCCCGCATGCGAATGCGGTGAGGCTGTCTATTGGAGCAATGATATAATAAGAGATCTCAGGAGAGAGTGGTTTTCCAATGTGCCGAGGGACCTGATCGCGGGAGTGGTGGTCGCGCTGGCACTGATTCCGGAGGCGATTGCGTTTTCGATTATCGCGGGGCTCGATCCGCAGGTTGGTTTGTATGCCTCGTTTTGCATTGCGGTGGTGATTGCCTTTTCAGGGGGGCGTCCGGGAATGATCTCGGCCGCGACCGGGGCGATGGCGCTCTTGATGGTGACGTTGGTTCGCGAGCACGGTTTGGAGTATTTGCTGGCGGCGACCATCCTGACGGGGATTCTGCAGATCCTTGCGGGCTTCTTGAAACTGGGGAATCTACTGCGGTTTGTGTCGAAATCAGTGATGACCGGGTTTGTGAACGCGTTGGCTATCCTGATTTTCATGGCCCAGCTCCCGGAATTCGCGGGGGCGGGCGTGACGATGTACGCGATGGTGGCCGGGGGGCTGGCCATTATCTACATTCTGCCGCGCTTCACCAGGGCGGTGCCGTCTCCGCTGATCTGCATTGTCGTTCTGACGATTGCTTCGATCGTGGCCGGGATGGACCTTCGAACGGTGAGTGACATGGGGCAATTGCCTTCAACGGTTCCCGTGTTCCTGATCCCGGACATTCCGTGGAATCTCGAAACCCTCATGATCATCCTTCCCTACGCCATTCCTCTGACCATTGTCGGGCTGCTCGAATCGCTCATGACGGCGCAGATCGTGGATGATTTCACCGACACGCCCTCACCGAAAAACAGGGAATGCGCCGGACAGGGAATCGCCAATGTGGTCTCCGGATTTTTTGGCGGCATGGCCGGTTGCGCGATGATCGGGCAGTCGGTGATAAACGTGAAGTCCGGCGGGCGGGGGCGTTTGTCGTGTTTCGCAGCGGGAGTCTTTCTCCTGATCATGATCGTCGTTCTTGGGGACTGGGTGGGCAAGAACTGATCGGCATGAACGAGGCGAGCGCCACTTTGGTTGGCAAGATCGGTGAACATGACAAACCCGGCGCCACCCTTTCCTCGGGTCATTAACTTCTGAATACATCGACCTTATGAAGACCATCCTTTGCTGCACCGACGGGTCCCTTTACGCACCGAGTGTCTATGATCACACGATCTGGGCCGCCCGCCGGACGAACGCTGAAGTGCTCGTTCTTCATATGCTGGATCCGCAGCGGGATGTGTCGGCCGTGCATGATTTCAGCGGCAACCTTGAGCCGGATGAAGGGGACGAGCTGATGAAGGAGATGGTGGCCCTGGAAGAGGCCAAGTCGAAAGTGGCGAACGCGAAGGGCCGCGTGATGCTTAAGGCGGCACACCAGCATTTCGAGGCCGCGGGAATGCCGGATATCCGGGCGGAGCAGCGTCATGGAACACTGGTGGAGACCCTGGAGAAGGTTGACAGGGATTTCGTCGTGATCGGCAAACGCGGGGAGAACGCGGATTTCGCTCGGATGCACCTCGGCGCGAACCTGGAACGGGTGATCCGTTCGAGCCGCCGGCCGGTCCTGGTCGCTTCGCGGGCGTTTCAGGATATCGACCGTTGGGTGCTGGCATTCGAGGGCAGTCCGAGCGCGCACAAGGCAGTGGCGTTCGCCGCCTCACAACCGTTGTTGCGGGGGTTGCCGTGTCCCGGTGCTGCTGTTCCGGTAGGCTTGCGGGCGCGTTCCCCCGCGGCGGGGAGAAATCCTTTGGGAGGAGACGCCTGGGGGCGTTTTGACTTGACTGGGTGTCATATTTCCTGCAAAAGAGAGCATGCCCTTTATCCGCTTTTCCTTTTGCCTCTTGGTCTTGTTATCCCTGTCCGCGCAAGCGTCCGGAGCCACGGCATTATGGGCGAAGGTTCTGACTCCGGAGACTGGATTTCGTTTCCTGGTGGGAAGTGATGGGACAGTCGCCATAGTGGACGCTCATGCGTCTCCTGTGGACGTCAGGAAGATCTATTGGATCGATCGGTCGGGGACGGTGCTGCGCGAACTGGAGCCGCCGTCGTCCGATTTTCCGCACACCCCTCATTATGTCAGCCGGGACGAATTGATGCTAGGCGGCAGGGGGATGGCGCTTTATCAGTTTGTGAGGCACGACCAGCTTGAATTGACCCGGCTTGAGGGCGGGCCGGTTGCGCATATGTCATCGGCGCCTCTGTCGTATCCATATTACCTGGAGAGGAAAACGCTCGAAGACGGGAGTAGGGAGTTCACCCTGTTAGACCTCACGAATCCGGATACCCTCGACATTGTGGGGGATGCCGTCATCGGGATTCATGGCAAGAATCTGAAAGTTCGCTGGAAGTCGGTGGTCAACGCGAAATACAAGGTGCAGTACAGCCTGGACCTCGATACGTGGATCGATTACACGGAAGTCATGGATGGCACCGGCGCGACTATCATCGTCAACATCCCCCTCGACGAAGAGGCCGACTCGATTTATGCCCGTGTGCTTAAATTGTAGCGGGGCAGAGCACGGAACGCATGTTGCCGGAACGGTCGCTGCGTACGGCCAAATACGAGTGGACGATCGCAGTGGCGGCCAGTAATGAGAACGACGAAATCGCGGACTTCAGCAGCCGCGGCGACGAAGTCGATATCACCGGCCCCGGAGTCAATGTTGAATCCACTTGGATCGACAGCGGTTACCGAGAGGCCTCGGGCACCTCGATGGCGGCGCCGCATGTGGCCGGAACGGCTGCGTTGGTGATCGGACGAAACGGAGGAGAATGGAATACCGACCAGATTAGGGATCTTCTGGTAGACACAGCGGAAAATCTGGGGCACGATTCAACGGCTCAAGGCGCCGGGCTGGTCCGGGCCGATTGGGCTCTGGGCTTAGAGGCCGAACCTGCTGAGACCGGGACGCTCACTGGAACGGTGACCGAGGCGGGCACCGAAGACGGCATCGAAGGCGCCGATCTCAAGTCCGTGAAGAGCGAGTTGTTTTTGGACGGTGATTTGAAGGATTCGGAAACCACATCCGTCAGCGGCATCGAGGCCGAAGGTGAACACAACCTGAGAAATCGGGAACGGGCGCCCAAAAAGTATGAGGTCACGCTCACCGTGAAAGATCGCGACGGAAACACGGTCGTCTCGGAACCAGAAAAGATCGAATTATAAACTTGAAAAAATCCACCTATAGGAGCAACGAAACACCGTTCCAGCGCTATTCCTCCCCGCCTTTCTTCAACGCGAAGACGTTTGTTTTCGGGCTCCGGGAGTATAATCCGTTTCGTTCACAAAGAGGTGCTGGAGAATGCACCGGGCCGCCGAACTTTCCCGAGTCGTTGAACAATCCGTTGTTCGACAGTGGGCCCCCAAGGGGTAGGGCCTACTCCTCAGGTATTCGTTCAATCTGCTTCGCATAAGGACATGTTCCCATGATGGGCTATCGACCCAACCCACACGGCCACTTTTCTCGATCTCGATAGAGGGCTTCTCTGAAAGGCGGCCGGCCGGGCGGGTGAGGACGGAACTTAGCCCTGGCAGAGGGCGGCGAGGTGCTTGTCGAAATGGGCCTCCAGGCGTTGCCGATACTCCTGACTGTTGGCTTCGAGCGTTTCGAGCAGGGCTTCGCGAAAGGAGCGGCCCCGGCTGTCTTTGCCCTCGCCCAGCACCGAGCCGTAGGTGACGTGAAGGAGTTGGCGGCCGGGGCGCTGGTCAAACAGATTCTTTTCCGTAGCCGCGCCCTCTTTGAGCAGCCCTTGAACCTCTTCTTCGGTGGTGGAGACGAAGTACGAGGCGCGGTCTTCGGGGAAATGCTCCGCGCAGAATTCAAGGAGTTCGCGAAAGAGGCGTTCATTGGCGCGAAAGAGGACCCTCAACGCCTCCAGGTAGCTGGTGCCGGCGGTCTTGACGTGCAGCCGATCGCCGCAGACCTTGCCGAGAATCCTGTAGATTCTGAACTTATCGGATCCGGTATGGACGCTGATTTTGTACGGGCCGCAGTACCGGGCTATGGCTGCGTGCTCTTTAAGGTTCGCCTCGAAATTCCGCAGGTTGCCTTTGTAGTCGATTCCGCTTTCAAAGCCGCCAAGAAAGCGGGGGGCAAGGCTGGCGACGGGGATGCCGCAGTGCCTTAATTCCAAACCAATGAAAAGGTGTTCGAGAGGCGAGGTTGGAGAGGTGGTTTCGTCGACCGAAATCTCCGTCTCGTAGAGGCCTCTTCCCGCATGACGATCGATCCATCTGGCCATCGTAAGGTAGTGGGTGAGGGCCCGACCGTATTTTGCAGCGGCCCGAAAGAGGCTTTCCCGGTCGAAGCGGTAAACCGTTCCGCCCACGTCAAATTTCTGCCCCAGATAACGGCGGTCCCAGTCGGTGGTTTGAAAAAAACCCGCCCCGTAGAGGCTTTCGACTTCCGAAACCAGGCGGTTCATGGGTTGGTCCTGGACGTGGTCATTCACGTGCTCCGAAGGGTCGATCGTGAAAATGGTAAAACCGGCGTTCGCGGCCTCGATCACATCGGCTTTCTTTTTGAGGTGATCGGCATCAGCACCCCAGGCGCCGTCGTAGTTTTCGGCTTCGAGCACTTCGGCGGCCGCCCTGAGAACCTCCCGGTGTGAGCGGTCGGTCCGGCTCAATTCGCGAATCGATTGCTGGGCGAATACAGGCGCGAAATCGTACTTCCGAGCGGCGGCCAGATGGGCGGAAGTCGCCATTCCGAGACGATCGCCGAAACCGAAGGATTTTCTGCGGCCAAGAAGCTGCGGAGATTTGGGAGGCATCGTTCGGGTATTTTAACAAAAATCTGATTCTCGATCAAGACAACGTGAAATACAAGGTGCAGTAGAGACTGGACCTCGATACGTGGATCGACTACACGGAAGTCATGGATGGCACCGGCACGACTCTCATCGTGAATTTTCCCTTCCACCAAGAGACCGGCTCTATTGATGCGCGGGTGTTGAAACTGTAGCGGGGCAGAGCACTGGATCCCCGACTGTCTGCCCCGCGAATTACAAAAAAACGGTTTTCGATCCTTCTGCGTTCTTCGGGTCTCACGCAGAGACGCGGAGACGCCAAGGTTGAGGCATTCAAATCCGTGAGATCCTTATTCTCAGATAAAACTAATAACGAATCACAAGTAACGAATCCCGAGTAACGAATAACGAATTCCGAATCCCCTACCGAACGTCGCATTGCGCGATTGCGTTTGCGGAGAGCGCCTTCAGATTGACGGCCTATGCGCGTTCGCGTCGCAGCCTTCGCCAACGAAGCGGCGTGTGCGTTGCGCGCCGGCCGTTACACTCGGTTCAATTACGGTGAATGGCACTCGGTTAAGGTCGTTTCCTGTAGCGAATCTTCCACTGAAGATTCGAAAACGAGAGGCGTACGGGGCGCGCCCGGGTCGACGCCTTTGCAGGCGTCGCTACGACGAGTGCCCTTAACCGAGTGGCATTCAACCTAGCGGCGACCTGGTTTACCCGGGAAACCCCGGCCTCCTCTTGGATTGAAAGCATTCCCGCTAAACTTCCATTGTCATTAATCGAAGTGTTATTTCCGATACGCGACGAGAGAGAGTTCCTGCGGAAAAATGCGCCGAGACGCTGCAACTGGCCGGGAGGGTGTTGCGAAACGATGATCCTGCAGGGGTGGTGCGCCTTGAGGAAATCTCGCCGACTGTGGCGGCAGAGCGCCGACGGGGGAGGGCGCAACTCCTGGAGGAATTGGCCTCACATCAACGCGATCCTGATCAAACGCTTGGGCTTCTCGACAGTATCCGCTGGCTAAATTCAACGACGTATCACACCTGGCGTATATGCGCCCATTTGAGTCAGTGAAGGATTCCTGTTCAAATTGTTTTTGGCCGTCTTTCTTTTCGTGACAGGAAGAAGGACCCGATCTCCTTATCGAATCGACCAAAACTTGCGATGGTCGGTTCAGGATGATCCAATTTAGCCAGCCGCCCTCAATCCGCAAGGAGACACCTCGTCCTCATTTCCCCGCCGGGGGAGTGATCCGTGATTTTGCCATATGTCGGTGAGAATTTTCTCGCCAATGATAGACCGCGCTCCTACAATGAACGCTCGGTCGAGTCAATTTCACACTGATAAACGCCGATAAACCAACTTGAATCCAATGAAAAAGCATACACTCACAACGCTCGCCATCACGCTGTTCGCTTCACTCGCCTTGATCTTTGCCGGTTGCGGAGACAATGACTTCGAAGATGCCGGTGAAGCGGTGGATGACATGATCGAGGATGCCGGTGACGCGGTGGACGATGCCGTCGACGATTAACCCGAATAGCGCTCGGTTAAGCCCAAAGTAGAACACGCTTTCGGCGTGTTGTCTCAGGCTGGAAGGCTAATAAGCTACTTTGATCAAGCGCCTTAACCGAGTAGCATTCGGGCTAATCCGGATTGATTCCCGAAAAGCGGTTCGGTCCCGCGACGGCGGTGGCTTGTGACGTACATACGTGCGGGGGACGCTATTCCGTTGCGGATCCTTCCCCGATCAAGAAATGGGAACGGATTCCGGATCCTTACACTTCATTCATCTTCCTTTTCTCCACTAAAAACCCCGCCGATGCTTTCCATAACCGAACCGAGGAGTTCCCCGACGTTGTCAAACCCCTGGCTGGCAATCGATATACTGTATTGAGCAATATTGCCCAGAGCCCCCAGACCGTTGCCAAGTCCATCGAGGATCGCATCAGGCAGCACCTTCGGGCCTTCATGAAGAATGGCTGCGAGTAAGGCCGTGGTCAGTACCCCGGCGATTTCGGCGTTGGAGATACCGTCCTCGCTGGTGCCGACTTCGTTAAGTATAATCTCGGGAATGTGCAGATCCGTTCGGGTCGCGTCGCCCCCGATCGGGAAGTAGCTTACGTTGACAGTAATATCCCGCAGCACAACTTCGTGGATGATGAATTTCCGGCGCGATTCCGGATCGCTTCGCTCCTGAAACGCCTTAATGTTATCGAGAATTGTACCGTAGTTGCTGGAGACGCCTTTGTGTTCCAGGTTTATCTCGATCCCTTCCAGTGTGATTCGCTCGACTTCGACGACCTTATGCAACAGGTCGACGAAGGACAGTTCTCCCTTCCCTTCTTTAAGGCGCAGGAACCATGGAGTACTCTCGAACCCCTCCGGATTGGCGATATCCAGTTGATACAGGTCCAATCTTCCGTCGATCAATTGGACACTGGTGTTGTCAAGGGTGGTGGTCACACCCAGCGAGTCGCCGACATGGGACTCGATCAGCCTCTCTGTTATGCCGTCAATCGCGATCACGATAACAACGGCCATGACAACCAAAGCACCAATGACGGCGCCGATAATGAAGAGCAGCAATTTCATGACAGGATTCTTTCCTGAACGGAGCGATCCAGTACCGATTCCGCAGAGAATCTTCAGTGCTTCCCGATCCGATCGTCACCCCGCTATTCTACTCCCGAACATCCTTTGGCGCTATGGGGTATTCTGCCACCTGTTTGAACGCCCAACCATACAGGCCCCGGGTTCAGCGCCTTTTCTTCCGCTCAGTTCCTATGCTTCACTCCGTAGCGACCCTGCGACTCGCATGAGCCGGTCGAAGGCCACCGAAGATTCGCCCTTCACCCACTCCCCGGCTCCCCGACTCCTCCCCCACGCCACTCGTCCCTTGCCCCGGGTTATTCCCCGTCGATAGTAGTCACTTTGACCTCTTTGAACATGAACGGATTGTCGCTGAGCCGCAGGGGCTTGCCGCTGGCGGTGGTCACGTTCCTGAGGACGACTTCCTCGGTTCTGACATACGGGAACTCCTCCACGTAGGACGCGTCGGTGAAGTTGCGGTTGAAGTTGGCGAAGATGGCCGGGCCCTGGTAGTTTTCGGGATGCCGCGAGTCGTCGATATGGAGCGTGTCGATCGTGATGCGTTCGGGCATGTAGCAGGTGTAGCCGAAATCGTGTTGCCCTGAATTGGACCCGCCGATCAGGCTGGCGCTGGCCGGTCTGCCGCGCGAGGGGACAAAGACGCAATCGCGGATGACGAGTTCCCCCTGCCATGTGCTGCCGTAGTCAGAGCGCAAATTGATGAGGCTCCTGCCGTAGACGGTGGTGTTCTCCAGGATGAAGGTGCCGCTGCCGATGGCATTTATGCCCTGGTGCCCCAGGGTCGAATTACGGATGGTGACATTGGCCACACCCATGTGGGCGTCGAACCTGGAAAAGGTGCAATTGTCGAAGACCAGGTTCTTGCAGTAGTTTGAACCCATGATTCCCCAGTACGTGGTATCGTTGATATCGTTCGTCTGGCTGCAGTTCACGAAGGAGACGTTCAGGGCCCGGGTCAGGGAGAGCCCGTAGCTGCCCATGGAGACCGTGGTGCCCGCCGCGCCGATGGTTTGGTAGGTTTTGCGGCCGGTCAGGACGGTGTTGCGGACCGTCACGTAGGCGCAATTGCTGATGTTGAGGAACCCGGAATAGGGAGCGCCCTGTTCCCCTTCGCCGGTGATGCGGTGTTCCAGCCCGTCCACCTCGACATTGGACCGCTGGATCGCGATACCGCGGTTGTAGTAGGTGTATCTCGATTCGGCGCCGTTGGCGATGGTTGTGAAACGTCCCCCGGTGAGGGTCAGCGCCTCCTCGTCGATAGGGCGGGCGGTGATCTCCGTGACCTGGTCGAAATCCCAGATAATCGGCGCATCCATATCCACATGGCCGTCTTTATCCACGATGAAGACGTCCGTTTGGCTGGCGCCCCTGTTGCGGTTCGCCCCAAACCGAATGTAACGCCTTACGTTGGAGTCGGTGACAGTGACCAGGCAGGGACCGGGCAGCGAAACGTCGATTTTTTCCTGGTTCTTCTTGAGCGACGTTACTCCTTCCAATTTGAACGGTCGCCGCTTCGAACTCACCAGGAACACGTGGGCTCCGCGGCTTTCGACCTTGGTATCGTCGATCAGAAAGGCGGCCGTGCCGAAATCGGTGTCGGTCTGGATGACCGCCGTGCGGTTCCTGCCACTGATGTAGTAGGTGGCCCCGTCGTCGGCCCGTACGGGAAGGCCGTGTTCGTTCGCGAACTCATGGGCCTTGACGATGGCATCGATGTCGTCGGCCTCGCCGTCACCCTTAGCTCCGAATTGACTGTAGCGGACGACGTCATCCGCGGGCAAATCGGTTTGTGCCGACAGGACCGGTCCCCAAATGCCCATTGCGATAATTGTTATTGCCATGCAGAACCTGGTGAACATCACATCCCGGGATAAGAATTTGCTTTGGGGCGTCTCCGCGAGGGAAATAGCCGTCAGCGAGCTTGCCGACACCTGTCGGCCTTGCCGATTTCACGGAACGAGCAAGAGCTATCGGCGGATTGGGGTCAAGCGCCGAATTCGGCTCCCTGGGGCTGCGTCTCAAAGACCGTTGTTTCCCTCCGGTTCCGCTAACGGAGAACGGGGTTTCCATCCCGTTCGTTTCCCGGATGTGGACATCCGGGAGGCGTGGTCCCGAATTGGGCAAGGGACATCCATGGTTGCCCATCGGACAGGTTCCTAACGAAGTGATTACCGCGAATCCCTATGTCCGATCTCGCCCTTTCATTTCGCGTTGGGCGACTCTGGAGTGCGCGGACATGTCCTGCGCTTTGTCTGGGGTGACATGTCACCCCGATCCAAGGCGGCGTCATGTCGCCGCACTCCAGATCTATTTCCCTTTTTCACCTTCCGTCAAACCTTCGTAAATCACAGCGAACTGCGACAGGACGGCTTCCAGGTTTCTTTCGGAGTAAGACCGAACTCTTCTACAGGAAGAGATCCCCCAAGGCAGGCATAAACAAGCACAAGAAAGACTTCTTTATAGTGCCTAGTCTTCAAAAGGTAAGTAATTTCACATCGTCCCGCATCATCAACGCAGCAACCTCGGGGGGCTGGGCAACATGGACTCCGTCCCATAAGTCTCCTGCTTCCAGGTCTCGCTGGGGAAGAAAAATAGCACAAACCTCAACAGTTACGCCGTTGCCCTTTAAATTCTTCAGCAAATCCCGCGGGCTTCGGCCGGCCGGGTCAAAAGTTCGCGATTCCTTCCTATCCGTTGCCAGATAACCGGCTTCACCGCAAAGGAGGATTGTCACCTCCGTACCCTGGTTGTGGGCCTGTGTCGTCAGAACCAGAGCCATCATTTGAGTTTCTTGAGATTCCGTTGAGAGGATGGTCAGCAGTTTCCCTGAAGCACCCGCCACGGACACCGAGGCAAAAAGCAAAAGGGTGACGAGAATCGACTTTCCAATATACCTGTTTTTCATGGGACATCACTAAGCTGAAAGGACAATTCCGTCAAATCTCGCGCAGCCTTAGATGTGGTTGAAATTCCGAGATCACTCAAAGTAGGCCCGGATTCGCGAAAAGCTCCGGCGCCGAATCGTCGGCGTCGGAACGAATGGTGACAGAATAGCTCAAAGCATCTTCCGGATACGTTCCTGGACAACCTCCCAGGGTTCTCCTTCCTCCGGATTCTCCAGAAATGCCCGATAACGTTCGTCCAAAAGAGTCCTCTGTTCATTGGTAAGCGGAATCTCCTCCTGGACCTCCGCCAGATCATCCCACAGGTCGTTGACCAGAAGCAACTTTTCTGAAGCGGATTTCCTCTTTCAACATTCCAAATCGGTAATCCGAAAACCCCTCTTCGGCAAGCTCAATAATCGTCCACAAAGACCGGCGTCACCTGGAAATCTCTCCTCCAAATTCCACCTTGCCCTGTCATTAGTCACAGAAACCGGACCTCCCCTGGCTCCTTCCAATGATGAAGCTGCATTCGGGTTCAGCAAACTCACTAAACTCGATCCCGCCGCCGTCCCGACCATAGGAAGACTCCACAGCAGGCCGCCCGGCGGTGACGACCATATTTTACAAATAGACGTCTACATGTAAAAAGTCATTTCCTTAGAACCGCCTGAAACAAGATCGCACTTTCGTTTGCGCCTTTAGGCCCGCTCGATTCCTCAGCCCTCTCGCCCCTTTTCGAACTTCTCTCAGCTCAGGAAGCGGTGACGGAGATGGGGACGGAAAAAGGAATGACACATGCAGCAGACATGGAATTAATCAGCTTGGCCGAGCTGGAAGAAATTCGTCGGATATGGATGCTTGAAAAACATGAAGTGGAGGATTCGCTCCCAGGGATCTACGAGCGCGCTACGAATGCAAGATATCCGGGCAAGGAGCTGGGCGAGCACTTGGCACTCGGTCGAGATGAAATGGAGCTTCTAAGGGAAGTATGCGGCGATGATCGCGTTCACTACGAACTGACCCGTGAATCGCCGGATGTGGAGCGGCGTCACCGAATGATGTCACGTCGCCGGGGTCTCTTTGCGGCAATTGATGACGCCATAGGGCGAGGATTTTGCGAGCCTTCTCAAAGGTCCGGTCGAGGGTGACTAGAAGTTGAAAGGTAAAGGTAAAAGTTGAAAGTGGAATGGGGAAGTAACCGCTTTCGTTTGGCCGACATGTCGGCTTTTGGAGTGCGGCGGCCTGACGCCGCTTCCCCGCTGGGGTGAGATGTCGCCGCACTCCAGGGGTTTAGCCTCATGCCGACGGACTCCAGGGGCTGACCACTCAGGGTAGGGTTGATAGCTGGCGAACAATCGGGATGTCGGCATCTGCCAGATCGAGTGTGATGAGTTCCTGTGGCGAAACCCAACGAATGGCTTCGTGTTCAATGGCACGCGGCACTCCGTCGTTGAGCCGTGCGGAGAAAGGCAGCAGGCGGATGCAGCTGGTGTTGTCGTGATGGACGACTTCGGTCAACGGACCCATCACCGAAATAGCCACGCCCAGTTCCTCCCATATCTCCCGCCCAAGCGCCTCCGAGGGCTCCTCTCCGGGTTCCACTTTTCCTCCCGGGAACTCCCATTTCCCGGCCAAGGCTTTCCCTTGCGGCCGCCTGGCAACCAGGTAGCGCCCGGATTGATCCGAGATCACAGCACAAACCACACGTAATTCTCCCTCGATCTCAGCCATGTTTGAAAAGTTGAAAGGTGGAAGTGGAAAACTGGAATTGCCGTAGGGGCGCGGGGTGAGGGGACCCCGGAGTCGAAGACCGGGTGAGCCGGTGGATGGGAGGTGGGGGATGGCGCGCTGATGCGGAGCAGAACGAGGGGGGATTACCGGGAGATCCACGGCAGCGTGTCGAAGTGTTTCGAAAGATCCTCCACCACCGACGGGTGGTCGTCGGGATCCCGGCGTTGTCCGTGCGGATCGTCCCTGAAATCAAACAGCTCGTACCCCAAGATCTGTTCGTCATCCCGGTGCATGATCAGCCGCCAATCGTCATTTCGCACGGATGTCTGGCCGTTGCGGAAAAAGGCGAAGGCCGGTTTGACGGAAGGTGTCTTCGGGTCTTTGAGGCAGGGGCGCAGGCTTACGCCGTGTAATGCCTCCGGCGTCGGAACTCCCGCCAGATCGGTCAGGGTCGGATAAAGGTCGACGGTTTCGATCACAGCGTCCGCGATTTCGCCCGGCTGTTCGATGCCCGGGTACCGGATCATGAGGGGGGCTTTGAGCGCGATGTCGTAAAGGGAATGCTTTCCCCAGATGCCGTGATGCCCGAGAGCGAAACCGTGATCGCTCCACACGACCACGATTGTATTGTCATCCAGACCTAGCTGTTCAACCTTCTCCAACACGCGTCCCACCTGGGCGTCGACATAAGACGTTGCCGCCGCATAAGCATGGCGGAGTTGCCGAGCGTACGCCGGGTCGTCATTCGGATGGTCCGGATGCCCCCCGTAATTGACGGACAATTCGTTGCTTGGATGCCAGCTCGACGGAGCGGCGTGCCGATCCGTATCGTGGGGCTCCGGAATCAGATCCGGATCATTCATCTCATAGTACTTTTTCGGAGCGGCAAACGGCAGATGGGGCTTGAAGAAGCCGACGGCAAAAAACCAGGATTGCTCGGAGCCGGCCAGTTCCTCGAGAACCTCGATGGCTTCCTCGGCCACCCAGCCATCAGGATAGGCATTGTCCGGGCCGTCGAACGCTTCCCAGGCGGGAGATCCGGATTCGAACGAATTCCCCCGGTCACGGGGCACCCCATTGGCATACCCGTGCATCATATCCTCGGGTGTTGCCCACGGGCTGCCTTCGGGAACCCATGTCCGGTCCCAGGCTCCCGGAAGTTCCTCCGGCTCCGCGGCCCAGCCCTCGCCCGCCATTCCTCCGGGGTAATGGGTCACCTTGCCCAGCGCGAGCGTGGTGTAGCCGTGTTTTCGGAACCACGCCGGCAGGCTTTGGTTTCCCCAATCTTCGTGCGTGCGCAGCATCGCGGTATTCGGCAAATGCGCTTGTTCCGTTGGGCGCTTCCCCCTCAGAAGGGCGGCCCGGGAGGGGCCGCAGGAAGGCACCGCTACATAATGGTGGCTGAACAAACGCCCCGTCTCGGCAAATGCGTCAAGGTGCGGGGTTTTTACGTAATCGACTCCGAGCGTTCCGAGATCGTTGTTCAGGTCATCGATCGAAAGGAACAAAATATTCGGCCTCGCCTCCGCCGAAAACGGATAGGCCGCGACGCCCGCAAGGACGATAACGGGAAGGATCAAACGGACCGGAGTAAAGAAGGGTAAGCGTTTCATGATGACAGTTCGGTTGTCGTTAGTGTGAAGGCCGGGGCACCCGCGAATCGCTGCTTCGGGTGTTCCATGTTCAGGGTAATTCCCCAGATTGCAAACGCGTTCTGGGAAAAGGTAAAAGGGGATGACCGGGATCGGGGAGGGGAGAGAAGGTCGGTGGGCGTCACGGTCTTTTCATTTGCAAGCTTTGATCCGCTTTTTTTAACCAAAAATCTCGAATTTCAAATTTACGATCTGAAATGCTTTTTCATGCGGCCTTCAGAGGACAAATGAAAAAGCCGTGCGGTGGGCGTCTGTTTTGGCGCTTTATCGTTGCTATTTTCCGGATCCGGTACAAAATCGGCTCTGTCATAAACTTGGCAAGAAAGGAGTATCCCATGTTGCGTTATCTGACTGTGTTTCTGCCGGCCTGGCTGGCAATGGCAGGGCTTCCGTGTGCGCAGGCCGGCGAAGTCCTTGTGCTCCACAACGTCAACGTCGTCCCCATGGATGAGGAACGCGTGTTGACCGAGCGTACTGTCACGATCCGGGACGGGATGATCGTTGACATCCGGGCCGCCGATGAGGCGGACCCGCCCGATGATGCCGAGGTCATCGACGGTTCGGGGAAATACCTGATGCCCGGGCTGGCCGAGATGCACGCGCATGTGCCGGGCGGCGGGCAGCCCGAAGAGTACCGTCACGACGTGCTTTTCCTTTACCTCGCCAATGGCGTCACTCTTATTCGCGGGATGCTCGGAGACCCGGTGCACCTCGAAATGCGCGAGCAACTGGCTGGCGGGGAGTTGCTCGGGCCGCGCCTGATTGCCGCCGACCCCGCCTTCAGCGGACGGATCGCGCCGACGCCGGAACGCGGCGCCGAACTGGCCCGGAAGCAGAAGGAAGCGGGTTATGATTTCATCAAGGTGGCCTCCGGTTCCCGCGAGGCGTTTGACGCTATGGTCGAGGCAGCGCGGGAGGTCGGCATTGAGTTTTCCGGCCATGTGCCGGCTGCCGTCGGCGTGCCGCGCGCGCTCGAAGCGAGATACGCCAGTATTGATCATTTGGATGCGTACATGCCGACCCTTGTGGATCCGGAGGAGACCGCGGACATCGAGGGCGGGTTCTTCGGCTTCCGCCTGGCGCCGTACGTCGAGAAGGAGCGGATTCGTGAAATGGCGCGGCGCACCCGCGAGGCGGGGGTCTGGAACGTGCCGACCGAGACGCTTATGCACGCGGTTCTGATCTGGGACCTTGATACGATCCGCGACGAACGGCCGGAATTCCGCTACATGCCGCCGGACATTGTGGACCGGTGGGTCGAGACGGTGCGAAATCGCCGGGAGGACCGCCTCTACGACCGGGAAGCGGCGGAAGCCTTTGTCCAGGTGCGCCTCGATCTGATCCGTGCGCTTCACGAAGAAGGCGCCGGTTTGCTGCTGGGGTCGGACGCCCCCCAATTTTTTAATGTGCCGGGGTTTTCCATACATCCGGAAATGGAGTTGATGGAGCGGGCGGGGCTTTCGCGTTTCGAAGTTCTGAAAATGGGGACGGTGAATCCGGCGGTGTTTTTTCAGGAGGAGGACCGGTTCGGCAGGGTCGCGGAAGGCATGCGGGCGGACCTGATTCTGCTGGAAGCCAACCCGCTCGAGGACCTGGCGCACGTCCGGCAGGTCGCCGGTGTGATCCGGAGCGGCAAATGGCTCCCGCGCGAGGAAATCGACCGCCGCCTGGAGGCCATCGCGGAACGCCACGCCGGCGAGGAGTGAGCGAACGGAATGTGCCGGATCGCTTTGTCGCAGTTTCTGTGGGAGCGGCTTCATCCCGCGATCCAATGTGAACGAAGATACAGCTGGGACCCGGAGCATTTTTCGGCGACCGTCAGGCCCGGCTGTGCTTCGGCAGCCTGCTTGTTCAGGGCCCCTCGTTTGCGCTCTCGAATAAGGCCCCAATTTCGTCGCCGAAAAAGCGCAACTCGCCGCGTGCTGCATTCACGTAGCTGGAAATATTCATGTCTTCATGCTCGCGGCGGAAACCGATGAGCTCCTGCAGGGCGCCGCGGGCATCCGGATCTTCATCGATCAGACTGCGGATGAACCTCACCGAGAGTTGGCCGTGTTCCAGGCCGACTTGCAGGAATTTCACCCGCCGGGAGAATTCAGGCGATGGATCGGCGTTTGCGGCGTCCATCGCGTCCTTGAGAATGGCCTCCGCCGGGGGAAAAACTTCCGGCGGGTATTGCCGCGGCGCATACCTTGGATTGAAACGGATGTCATGCCACAGCCCGTCCTCGCGCAACTGGTGATTGTGGTCTTCCCAGTAATCGAAGTAGCGTTCGACGTGTTCCGCCGCCGGGCCGAAGGCCGAGAAGTATTCTTTGCGAATACTCTCGATTGTCTGATCCGGATTCACGAGCAGTCGCAAATACATGTAATGCTCCGGGCCCTTAACCGCCCATTGACCGCTCAGGTCGTCGTAATCAATTCCGATCATGCCGTGTTGATAGGCGAAGCGGACAAACTCGCCCCCCTGCCAGGTGTTCACATGGGGCAAGACGTAGCCGGTCTTGGTGTGATTCGGGCGATAGGCCATGGTGATACCGGTCTCGGCCCAACCCAACCACTGTTTCCGCTGCCATTCCAGCCGTTCCTCGGTTGCGGGATACCAGACCATGAACCGGCTCCAGGGTGTGAATTCCCCGTAGAAATTCTCGTTCAGCTCAATGTCGGTCAACGGGTGGGGAAAATAGTTTACGTATAGAAACGTGGTGACCAGCACATCGGGATTGCGCTCCACCGCCATCTCGCGGATTTTTTTCCAGAAACGGGCGTAGCGGTCGCTGATGATGCGTCCATCCGCATCTTCCGGCTGCGGGCCATCCCATGACAGGCAATCCTGGCAGTGGCAGTACGCGGCGGTGTCCGCCTCTCCCAGACGCAGGATGTCACCACCGTCCCACGCCTCCTCGACGATGTAGCTGTGCAATTCCGAATTGCTCACACACATGGCGACATGCCTTGTCTGGAATTCACCGGCATCGGGCCGGGGTCCCCGTTCGCCGTCTTCCCGCAGCATGAACCATTGCGGGTGTTCCTCGCCATAACGCTGCCACCAACCGCCGAAATAATGCCCCACCTGCGGTTTTGGCTCGGAGTAGCCGAGGCGGTGACGTCGCAGAAACACGACGAGGTCACGTCCATAGTTGCGCAAGCCTTCCCGGGAAAAGGCGATGCGCTCCTTCTCCTGAGAGTAACGCATCTCATGATCGCGATCAATCCATCCCGGTTCACGCGAAGCGCCACGCCACCCGAGGGCGTCTTCCACCCTGTTCCAGCGAAAACGCCTGAACCTCAGCGCCGGATCCACCGTCTCATCGAGCTCGCCGATCGCCAGGTAATCCGCGGAGGGAACGTAGGTACCGGTTTCCCCGGGCCATAGCCAACGGACCCCGAGATAACGTTCGAGTAACTCGTAAACCCCAAACAGGGTCCCGCTTGCGGAATTGCGTTCATCGAGTGGGTCGGCCTCCCGGTCCTCGTCACCGAATACAAAGACTTGGTCCCCCTCCCGCCTCAAAACAAAGGCATCGGGCCCGAGCTGCGAATGATCCAATCCGAGCGCGCGCGCGGAGGCGGTCAACCCGATGATTATTCGCGCGGAAGGTTCATCCGGAAATTCGGATTCGGCAACCACCGGCAAGGCAACCCCGGTAGCCAGTTTCACGTGGTGGATGAACTCTTCGGCGGCGTACAGGGCGGTCGGTGAAGGATTGTCCGCCAGGACAACCACTCCTCCGGGCTCGCCGTCATCGACAATGAAAATATCTCCGCCGAACAAGGCGGGGTTGAATAATCCGCACGAAGGCAGGAAAGCATAAACAATCAGCCGGATAAGTTTCATGATTGGTGTGGCTTGGGAATCCTCTGAGAGTAAGCCCATTAAGAATTCGTGATAGGGCCGGTTGCCGGTCTCTGTTGGCGGAACGCGGTTACAACGTTAGTTTGCCTTCCGGTTGCGGCGGGACAAGGCAAATAGCACTATTGAAAACGCATCAAGGCTACAGCGTGCCGGTGAAGGAAAGCAGGGCCCGCACCGTTCTCGTAACGGGCGCCACCGGTTATATCGGCGGCCGGCGGGCAGCGCCGGATAATCGGGTCGACCGGACGAAACAAAGCTACTACGATTGTTTTACATGGGAACCTGGGAATTTTTTGTCTCCGCGTTGATATTTCTCTTCGTGATCGTCGACCCGGTCTCCACGGTACCGATTTTCCTCGGGATGACACCTGACAACTCACGCGCCGAGCGGGAACGAATGGTGGCGGTTGCCTGTATTGTCACAGCGGGCATCCTTCTTTTTTTCGCCGCGGCGGGACTCCTGATTTTTTCCTACCTGGGAATCACTCTCCACGCGCTTCAAGTCGCGGGGGGAATCCTGCTCTTTGTGATCGCGCTCGATATGTTGATGGCCCGGGAGGCAAAGGGCAAATTGTCTTCCGGCGAAGAGGCGGCGGGGCGTACGAAGGATGACGTCGCAGTCACTCCCCTGGCCATTCCGTTGCTCGCAGGACCGGGCGCGATTTCGGCAGTCGTCATTCTGCAGGGACAGGCGGAAGGTTTGGAGCAGACCGGACTTTTGTATCTAGCTCTTGTCCTGGTACTGGCAGCAACCTTTGTTATCCTGCGCCTCGCCTGCGGGGGCGCCACCCTCATCCATCCGCTTGTCATGCAGGTTGTCCGTCGTACCAGCGGACTGGTTCTTGCCGCCATATCCATCCAGTTCATTCTCGACGGCCTGAGGGAGTCCAGGGTTTTCGTTGAGCCTCTTATGGAGATGCTGCGCGCTGCCGGGGCGCCTTGACCCTTGGTGAAACCACAATCGCGGGGGCCGGTGGGGGCGTTCGGTGACCTGGTTCCGGATGCCCGGAAGCGAAACAGGGAGCGGGGCGGTTGGCGCAACGGGAGTGGGGTATGTCGGCTTCAGTTTCGAGTCGGGGGAGGGGACCCGTTACGGGTGGCTGCGTATCGAATCCCGGGAGGCTGTTGTCCCGAACACCTATCTTCACTCCAGAGATACCCTCTTTCTGCCTGGCATCAAATCCACAGGCAACAACATCGGGGGTATCCCCGATCCATCTTGACGAACTGCTCAGACATGCCGCCCCCATCATTGCCTGCCGTCCGGACGACAGCCAGGGCATTGCGATCCGACGGTTGCGTCAGACGTCAGGTTCGTTAGTTTGGGGTCAGGCGAACGGTACTGAAGCAATTTCCATCCGGCAGAGGTAACAGCATTAGATGAATCGGTTTTTTTATTATTTCATTCGGGTGCTCGCAGCGGGCGCGGGCATTCTGGCGGTGGCGATCGCCGTGCTCTTTATTCCCGGAGTCCAGAAGTCGTTAATGACGTGGGTGCTCTCCGGTCCGGAGACCGAGGTGTCCATCGATGAGGTTCGCCTGCGACCCGGGTCCGCGGTGATCCGGGGGTTTGATATGGCGACGCCGGAGGCGAGGGTTCAATTCGCGGACCTCGACTCCCGCTTCCGGCCGGCCGCGTTCATTTTCCGCGGGACCGTGGACGTGGAGTCGTTGACTCTCGCGGGATTGACCATCGAAACGGAAGAGGCGGAAGAACCTGAGGAAATCGATTTTTGGGAGGTTTTCGATGGGATCCTCAAACAGCCTCCGGTGGATTTTCGTGTGGCGACGGCCGAAATCGACGGCGTTTTCCGGTCCCCCGGCGCGCCCGCCGTCGAATTCGTTCTGCAGGGACGGGATCTGAATTCACGGAGCGATACCGGCCGGATCGAGATCCGGTTGGCTACGGACGATGAGATGCTTCCCGGTGAGGGTTTATGGTTTGCGGAGATCGAAGTCCGTCCGGAATTCGATGGAGAGGGGCTCTTCCGCCATCTTTGCGCCGACCTGACCGTGGGCGAATCCGCGGCGGGGGATCCGTTCTTGGTTTCGGAGCTTTGTGCTTCGCGCAGCGACGATGGAGAAGAATACCGGATTGAAGTGCGTTCGCCGAAAGGTGCGGAGCCGGACCGTGCGTTGCTGACCGGGAACGCCGAATGGTTGCGGGGGGCGCGGGAGGCGAGCGGGGCGATCGACCTGGACGTCAGTCGCGCCCGCCCGCCGCTTGACGGTTTCGATGACAGGATTCCGGAATTCCGGCTTCATGGGCGGACCGAATTCGCCGTTTCCCCGGAAGGCGACCTCCGCTTGGCCAGCGAGACAGGCGCCAGACTTTTCGAGTTGGCCGCTCGGTTGGGGATACCCGAGGAATTCGATGAACTGACGGTCGATTCTTCGGTCGATCTTGTCGTTTCTCCCACCCGCCTCTCGGTCAACGCCCTGAATATTGGCGTATCCGGAGGAAACAACACGGATCTCGCCCGGGTGCATGCCCCTTCCTCTCTCGATATCGGGTTTGGAGACGAGTCGTGGAGTTTGGCCGACAGCAGCGACCCGCTCCTGGTGATCGCTATTCCCGGTATTCCTGCGGAGTTGGTGGATGTCTTTGTTGAGGATTACCGGTTTACTGCGGCTCCGGTTACGGCGGAGTTCGCGCTGTATGCGAGGGACGGACGATTTGAAATGGATACCCGGCGGCCGCTGAACGTGAGCCGTCTTTCCCTGGCCGGCCCCGAGGGAATCCTTCTGGAGCGGACCGACATCAACTTGAGTCCGTCCGGATTCCTTTCAGCATCGGAATTCGGGATACACCTGGCCGCGGACGCGTCCGCGCCGCAATTGAATTCCCTCGCACTGGAAATTCAATCATCGGGCGCCTTTCCGCTTGCCGAGACGACCTCAACGATACAGCTGCAGGCCGGCGGGCTCCCGGTTGAAGGGCCGTTTTCGGAGGTTGTGATGAACGGGACCTTTCATACCGGGCACGAGAATGGGAGTCCTCTTCCGAGTCGTGTCCGCTTTGAAGGCGATGCCGAAGGCACCGCGCGCCCGAGCGCTCCGGCGGAGCTTCCCGGCCGCGTGGCCTGGGATGGCGAACTCGCACGGAATTCCGGAAGCGTGCCTTATGAACTGAACGTGTTTCTTCCCGAGAACAATGACACAGGGGGTTCTCCAGCCGTTTCGGTCGTCGGAACGGTCGATCCCGACTGGCGGCAAACCGAAGGCCGAGTTCGTTGGGGCCTTCCGGATTGGTGGACTCAGGCGCTGGCTGACCGGCATGAGGGCGTGCAGGCTCTTCACCTGGCCGGGGAACTTGACTATGGCGGCGCGCTTTCTCCCGCGGATTTCCGGGTGACCGGTTCCGGAGGACTGCACGTGGATACCGGTGAACGCGCCCTGCCGGGAGAAGGGAGGTTTTCCTTGAGCGCTGACGCGGGTTTTCGCCTTGGCGATACGGTTGTTCTGGAGTCGTTCGATGCGGCGGTATCTCCGGAAGGCGGTGAAGCTCTTGTGCGTGCCGGACTTCGCCGGGCGATTGCCTTCGGCGAGGAGGGGACGGTTTTCGACCAACTGCCCCAGGGGGAGCTGTTGGAGATTGATTTCGGTGAACTTCGGCTGGAGGAGTGGATTCCGGAGGCGCAGCGCGGTGAGTTCACGGGCGGCGAGGTACGGGGCGGTTTCAAGCTGTATCGGGAAAATAATGACCTTCATTTTCGCCCCAAAGAAGGCGCGGTGGAACTTGCCGGGGTGCGTCTCGGACGATTTAACGGAGGGGAGAATCCGGTCTTGAGTATGGTATTCGCCCCCCGCGCCGTCCTCAATGAGTCGGGGTTGAGCTTTGGAGTGGATGATTGGGTTCTTTATGCAGACCAGGTGGCGCTTCTGGAGGCCGCGTTGTCCGGTACCCTGGCGCTGAACGGAATCGATGAGAACGCGGCGCCGGTGGTCGGCACGTTAGATTTGAACGGCGACCTGGCGTCGGTTGAAAGCCTGTTGGGCGAAGGCTATTTTCCTCGTTTGGCGGCAGGTGTTTTTGAGCTGCAGTCGGAATTTGAATACATGCCGGAGGACGGGCGTACCGTTGTCGAGGGGCATTTCCTGGTTCCGGAATTGCGGGGACGCGATCCGGATGCGGTCTTTTCCATCGAATCGGATTTTTCCGGGCAATCCGTCGATTCCTCGACCGAGGTTCGGTTGATTGCAGGGATCGAAAGAAGCGGATCCCTGCAGGATCTCGATATTGCCGTGGAGGCTCTGCCGAACGGATCCGGGACGTTGCCTTCGGTGACCGTTCGTGCGGTCAGCGACTTCCTGGATCTTGTCGAGCTCCAGGCACTGGCCGGGATCTTCGAAGGCGAACCCGCTCCTGACGAGCCGCCTCCCGAAGCGCCAGCCCCCCTGAGCGAACTGCTTCCGGTGGCACTTGATGCCGAGCTTAACGTTTCAAGGATGCGGGTTATGCCGGATTTCGATCTTTCTTCCGTCAGCGTCCAATTGGATGGCGGCGACGAAAGGATCCGGTTGCGGGAAATGCGCGCCCGTTTGCCGGAGGAGGCTGAGATCGATTTGACGGGAACGCTTGCGATTAACGAAGGCATCCTGTCGCTTGTCTCGTCGGGTTCCGGGAGGGCGATACGGATCGAGCAACTCCTGCGGAAAACCCAGGGTATTGCCGAGCCCGACATCGAGGGCAGCCTGGCATTCGATTACGACGTGTCCGCGCGCGGCGCCCGGCCGGAGGAATTGGTGCGTTACCTGGAGGGGGCCTTCAATCTGACCGCATCGGAGGGCCGTATCCGGTTGACCATTCCGGATGGAAGGATGGATCGCCTTCGCAGGATTCTCAATATGCAGGAGGGCGCCATCGGCTCCGCGGTGGCCCGGCTCGCCGGCGCGCCTCCAGGCGTTCAAGCCCTGGCCGACAGCATTAGCCTGCTCACCAACATTCCCTACGAATCTCTCGATGTCGCCCTGGTCATGACCGAGGAAGGGCGGACCCTCGAGGTCGACCGGCTGGAGTTTGTCGGGCCGTACCTCTATGCGGACGGAAGCGGCCGGCTGGAGGATGTCGATCTTGATGCCCTGGACGACACCCGGCTCAACCTCGAGGTCAACCTGGGAACACGACGTGCCTTGCGCGAGCAGTTCGAAATCCTGGACCTGCTTTCGCCGAACCGAAATCACCTGGGCTACCAGATGCTGCGGCAGCGACCGGTTTCGGTTACCGGAACGCTCGGGGATCCCGATCTGCGCGATGTATGGAACCTCCTGATCCAGGCCGGCACCGGCGCGGCGACCGCACGGGAATCGCCCGGGCGGGAGGAACGTTCGCCCTCGCCGTTCGACGCTATTCGCGACGTGCTGGGATTGTAGGGCAGACCGGGATCTAGCCGACTGTCGAACTTAGGCTACCGCCCAAGCCGGACAGACTCCTGGCCGGGGCGCCCTGATCCCGGCGCCGGGTTCGCGGGATCGGGGTTGACTCCCCGGACGCCCCCAGACCCTCGGCGAGACGAACCTCAATGAGATTCCCGCACCGCCGGAGTTTCCGAGCCGGGGGACGCGCGGGGGATCTGCCGGGCGTATGACAGGAAAGGGCGGGTAGTCAGCGGCGGCGTACCCGGCGGGTTCGGGGTTTAGAACAGGGCGTTGGCGGTGATGCCGACCGCGGTGATGGGTCCCTGATCGCCCAGGCCGTCGATGGTCCGTTCGGCTTTCTGCAGGAGTGCCTGCAGGTCTTTGTAGAGGGTATCGTCGGCCAGCAGCATGCCGAGGGTTCCCTCGCCCGCCGCCAGTTGATCGGATACTTGTCCCAGGTTGCGCGCGATCTTGCGAATTTCCTCGGCCGTCGAGTCGTCGTAGAGGAGCATGCCGATCGTTCCCTCGCCGCTTTTGACCTGGTCGACGATCTCGCGCAAGTCTTTCACCAGGAGCGTGGCTTCGTCGGTGGTCCCCTCGATGCTTTTCCCGATATTCATGAGGGACTCGTACGCTTCGTCGTCGTGGATCAGTCTGCCGAGGGTGCCTTCGCCCCGGGTGAGGGCGTCGGATACTTCCCGGAGATTGCTCAGGGTTTCCCGCAGGTTTTCCCGGTTTTCGGTCACCATGTGGTTCAGGTTGCGGACCAGCCCGTCTTGTTCGTCGTCACCGGTGAGCTCGTTTACTGCCCGGCTCATGTCCTCAAGGAAATCCTCCACCCGCCCGGTCATCTCTCCGATCTGGGCAAAGGCTTCGTTGAAATCCGGTGTCGAGCGGGTGGGGATTGTGGAATTCGGTTCCAGATTGGTTTCGCTTTGGCCGACCTGGATCGAAAGGAAATTATTACCCAAAAGCCCGGCCATGGCCACCGTTGCGACCGAATCCTCCGGGATTTCCACCTCCGGATTGATGGTCAAAAGGGCTTCTCCCCGGCCCCGCACCAGTTCGGTCCGGGTGACAGTGCCAATCTTGACTCCCGCCATGCGGACCTCGTCTCCCACTTTGAGCTGCTTCAGGTCATCAAATTGAGCGGCGAGCGGATAGCCTTCTTCGCGGAAAAAGGTGCCGTCACCCAACGACTGGTAAACGATCCAGATGAGGACGACGCCAAGCAGAAAGAAAAGCCCGACGCGGGCGGTGTTCAAGGTGTGGCTCATTGCGGTTAGTCTTTTCTTTTGAATCGGGGATTCTTGATATCGATAACGGGATTGAGGAAATCCTTCACTTTCGGGTTGTCGGACTTTTTGATGTTTTCACGGGTGTCCACTTCGAGCAGATCACCGTGCATCAGAATGGCCACCCGGTCGGCGATCGTCAAGGCGAGGTCCCGGTCATGCGAGACCACCAGGCTGGTGACACCGAACTCTTCCCGCAGATCGGCGATGATTTCACTGATGGTGGCGCCCATGGTCGGGTCGAGCTCGGAGGTCGGCTCGTCGTAGAGAATCAATTCCGGCTCCATGACCAGGGCTCGGGCGATCGCGACGCGTTTTCGCATACCGCCGCTCAGCTGAGACGGGAATTTTTCGGCGGCGTCTTCGAGCGAAAGGGTTTCGAGGGCTTTCATCACTTTGTCCCTGAGGGCTTTTTTGTCATAGAGCCGGTGCTCGCGCGGGTAGAGCGCGAGATTATCGAAGACGCTCATCGAATTAAACAGGGCGCCCGCCTGGAAAACCAGCGCCATGTGCAGTTGGCTGCGGGTTTTGGGTTCGGCAATATCCATTCCGTCAATCACGATCCGGCCGTTGGTCGGGATCTCCAGTCCGGCAACGTGCTTGAGCAGCACGCTTTTGCCGGAACCGCTGGGGCACATGATGACAAAAATCTCGCCCGGTTCGACCTCAAGGGAAACGTGACGGAGGACCTCGACCGAATCGTAGCTCTTGCTGAAATCCTCGATTTTCAGTCCGATCGATGTTCGTTTTTGTTCTTTTGTGTCAGACGTCATAACCGTGATGGGGAAGTGAATCAAAACTTCAGCAGCACACTGGTGACGAAGTAGTCGAGAAGGAGGATGAGGATCAGCGAGATTACGACCGCACGGGTCACCGAGCTTCCGATCTCCCGCGGGCCGCCTACGGTTTGCAGACCGACGTTGCAGCAAACCAGGATGGTGACGAAGCCGAAAATCTCGGCTTTGATCAAACCGTCGAGAATATCGCGGAAAGTGACGAAGTTCTTGATTCCCTGGAAGTAGATGCGGGTATCGAGCTGAATGAAGTCGACATTTTGCGCGACAACGGCGCCCCCGATCCAGCCGATGAGGTTGGCGATGATGGTGAGTATCGGCATCATGATCAGTATCGCAATCAGGCGAGGCATCACCAGGATGCGCTCCGGAGGAATGTTCATGGTCACCAGCGCGTCCACCTCCTGGTAAACCTTCATGGTGGCGAGTTCCGCTGAGATCGCCGAGCCGACACGTCCCGCCACGAGAATCGCGGTCATCACCGGAGCGAGCTCCCGGGCCAGCGAGAGGCCGACCAGGGAGCCGATGAAGTCCTGGGCGGCGACCGGGGCGAGGCTGTAGCCGGCCTGAAGCGCGAGCACGCCGCCGATAAAGAAACTCAGGATGGCGACGATGGGAAGAGTGGTGTAGCCGATCAGGTAGCATTGCTCGACCAAACGGTACCATTGTCGCGGGAGACAGGGGAGATAGGAGAAGGCGCGAAGGGCGAGTATGATCGTGCTGCCAAAGTCCTCCAGGATTTTATTGATCTGTTTCATTCCGGGTCCGTTTCGTCGTCGTGATCATCGTCATCCTCATCATCGTCACCGAAAAAATTCATCCATAATAGTCTCAGGCCCTCCTCCTGATGGTAGCCGAGCAGCCCTTTCAACAGCTCGGCGCCCCGGTTCTCGTCCTCCTTTTCGACCGTGAGCAGAGGGCCGAGGTTGAGGCGGTAATCATCCGCCCGTCTTTGCCAGGTCAGCAACTTAAAAAGTAAAGAGTGGCGGGAACGTTCCTCGGTTTCGTCGATGTCCCTTTGATAGAGAGCGAACAGCGGGCTGTAATTGTGCCGGACGACCCGGTTGTGCTGGAAGAAGACCTCCAGCGGGCTTATAACCTGGGTTTGCCGCCTCCCGGCGCCGTCGTCCCAATGGCTGACAATCGGCCAAAGATGCTGTCTGCGTGCGGGTTTCGCATCCGGACGGGCGGGATCGGACTGGCGAAGGGACCAGTAGAGAAAGTAGAGGAACTGGGTTCTATCCTCAATCAGGCCGCGATTGGCCGTTTTCTCGTTGCGGTAAAACGGCCACAGGATCCATTGCCGATCGCGGTGGCGCCGGATCGACCGGGTGTAGAACGGCGCGATACGATTGGTGTACTGGTTCTCGCCCCGCCGCTGGACCACCAGCGGCCAGAAGTAACGGAGCTCGCTGTATTCGGGATCGGTGCTGTGGGTGTAGCCGAAGAACGGCCAGACAAAAGTCTGGCTCTCCGCGGTCTCCGAACGGGACCGGGTGTAGAAGGGGAGGATGCCGAACGCTTCAAAGGGCTCGTCTTTCCACAGTTCGCGCCGGACGCTGTAGCTGAAGGGCCAGAGGATGTAGCGACGATCGAACTCGTCTTCAACCCACCGCCGGCCGTAAAAGGGCCAGAATTCAAACCCGCCGGCGTCCTCGCCCCGGTAGGTCTTGATGAAAGGCCAGGGAGCCAGAGTCAGAATCCGTTCGTTCCTTTCCACCCGTATGTAAAGAGGAAAGAGGATCCAGCGGAACCGGTCCTGGCCGAACAGGGGCTGGACGTCGCCGTATAACGGCATAATGCCGAATGAAGCATCCCTGGGGCGCGGGCCCCGGCCGTAAAAAAACAGGGGGGAGAGGCGCAGATTGACGACCGAGTCTTCTCCGCCGGCCTCGCTGGATCGTTGAGTCCGATTGTAGTGGAGGAGCGTGAGAACGTCCCAGGAGTGGCCCGCGTGGCGGCGCCGGTAATTGAAAAGGGGGTAGAGAACATGGAAATCCCCGCGGTCATACTGGTCGTCGAAAGCGATGTAGAACGGGCGAACGCCGCTGATCCGTTCGTCGTTGGCTTCGCGGGAAAATATGAGGGGGCCGGCCGCCTGCCAGTGGTCGAAGCCTTCGTCCACCTCCTGCTGTTCGCCTACAAAGGCAGGCCAGAGATTTTTCTCCGGAATCAGTCCTCCAAGGGCGGACGTGGACATGAGCCAAATCACGAAAACGGACAGGACATTTTGAAGCCGGAGACGCTGCATGGATTGCTGAAGCAATGACAGGATTGCATTGACCCGAGTCAAGCAAACGGAAAAGTTGGGATGATTGCGAAAAAAGGGGGCTTTGGCCAGCCATTTTAACGGGTGTAAGCGGCTGGCGCTCAAAAGCCGGCCGCGGGAAACTCGGGAGGAAAAACGCGCCGAATGCCTCGTTCGCCTCATCGGATCCAGAAGAACATGCGAATTACCGGAGGCCAGGCGCGCGGAATCGCTCTGAAGTCGCCCAGGGGGCGGGCTGTCAGGCCGGCCACCGATCGGATGAGGGAGGCGGTGTTTTCCAGTCTCGCGGACCGGGTGGCGGGGCGGCGTTTTCTCGACCTGTTTGCGGGGACCGGCGCTTACGGGCTCGAAGCCCTGAGCCGGGGTGCTGCCGGCGGTGTCTTCGTCGAGCGCAGCCGTCCGGCCGTTGCCGCGCTGAGGGAGAACCTCGACGCCGTCCGGCGCAGCATGGGCCCGGGCGGCGCTGACTTGCCGGTCCGGGTGTACTGCCGGGATGTTCTGTCGTGGTGTCCCGCAGAGGAGGAACGCGCCGATCTCGTGTTTGCCGACCCTCCGTACAGCGAGATGGAGAAGTGCCTGTCCGGATTGGCCGGGCGGCTGGACAAGTTTCTTCTGTCGGACAGCGAGCCCCTGCTGGTTCTTGAAAGCCCCGGCGGAACCCCGGCAACCCTGCCCGGTTGGCGTTGCGTCAAAACACTCGGCAAAGGGACAGGTCAGCCGACTTGCGGGTTGTGGGTTCGGGGGTGAGGAGAAAGTTCAAAGGATCAATGTTTGAAGTGAGCGGTGGTGTGGCAATTCACCGCAACCGGACGCACGCCATGCCTACTCTTCCCAATCCAGACCGATGTCCCTCCAGGTGCTCTGGTGAGTGAGGGCGCCGCAGGAAATGAAATCGAGGCCGAGTTGTCCCAGCTCAGGAAGGTTGTCGAGGTGAATGCCGCCGCTGGCTTCGGTGGCGCATTTTCCGCCGATCTCGGAAACGGAGGCCTTCAACTGAGCCGCATTGAAATTGTCCAGCAGGATCACGTCGGCGCCGGCTTCAATCGCAAACGGGATCTGTTCGGGACGATCCACCTCGATTTCCACGACCAGGTCCGGACGCTCGCCCGCGATTTTGCGAATCCGTTCCATCAACGCCGCGCCCCCGGCCGCGAGGTGATTGTCCTTGATCATCATCCGGTCGAAAAGTCCGATCCGGTGATTCCAGCCGCCGCCGCAGGCGACGGCGTATTTTTCAAGGACGCGAAACGCGGGGGTGGTCTTGCGGGTGTCGAGAAGGCGGGTTTTTGAATCGCCGAGGTCCTCGACGTGGCGGCGCGTGTGGGTAGCGATGCCGGAAAGGTGCTGGAGGAAGTTCAAAAGGACCCGTTCCGCGGTAAGAAGGGTGGCGAGGTCGCCGCGAAGGACGGCGATTTCCCCGCCGGGATCGACGAGCTGTCCGTCCGTCACGCGCGTTTCGATGTCCGGCGGGTTGTGCGGATTGTAGGCCTTCAAGACGAGCGGAACGAGTGGGATTCCGCAGACCCGCAACGCCTCGCGCGCGACGAGGCGGGCCCGCCCGCTTTTCCCCGGAATCAGCGTTTCCGTGGTTACGTCGCCGGCTTTCGCCGGTCCCGCAGCCAGTCCGGCGCCGCCCAGGTCCTCGTCCCGCGCCAGCCCGATGAGGCGTTCCAGATGCCCCTCGTCGAGGTCGCTCCAGCGAAGTCTGCCGCAAAGCGGTTTATCGGATCCTGCTGCGTCGGCGGGCATGGTTTATGAGAGAGAATCTGCGGAAATTGTCCCAGCCGTCACCTGATTGGGAGTGTGACGAGGATCTTGAAGGCAGAGTCGGTTAACGTCATTAAAATATTATATCCGTTTTCAACCACTTGGATTTGATTCGGAAAATAAAAGAGAAGAAACAGATTCACGATTAGAGAACTCTTTTTCCTTCCTGCTCCGCGTGCTTCTCCACGATCGACTGCTAGCCGTCACTGTCCGCCTCCCCTTCGGCGGCGATCAATTCGTCCACCCACTTCCTGTGCGGGCCGGAGAGGGTGATGCCGTTCAGGCGGTCCAGGGGGATCCATTCCAGGCCGGAGCCGGCGGATAACGGCACCTTCCTTCCGCGAGGCGGGGAGTAACGGTGGATCGTTTCTGTGATCCGGTAGCGGGTGATGCTTCGTTTCCTCCTGAGGAGGATCGGGCCGAGGCTTTCGGTGTCGCCGGCCTCCAGGCCGAGGAGCTGCGCGTCCGGCAATTCGTACAGGTCGGCGAGACGCCGGGCGGTGCCGGAAGCGCGGTGCAGCAGGAGCGAATTGTCGCGGCGGCACCAGAGTCGGGGAACTTCCACCCGGGTTACTTTTTTTGCCGCGAGTACCGGGTGTTTTTCGGGGTCGCCCCCTTGTCCGGCCCGGCAAAACCGGAGCAGCGGGCACGTTGTGCACAGCGGTTTCGTCCGGAAACAGACCGTGGCTCCCAACTCCATCATGGCCTGGTTGTGGTCGCCGGGACGGGCGGGGTCGAGAAGCGCGGCCGCCGTCGCCGTATAAGCCCGCGCGGCCGCACCGCCATCCCGGAACTCCGTATCGTCGGAATGAATACGGGAGAGTATGCGGACCACGTTGCCGTCGACGCACGCGGCGCGGGCGCCGAACGCGATGCTTGTTACCGCCGCCGCGGTGTAGGGGCCCACGCCGGGCAGCTCGCGCCAGGCCTCTGGGGTTTCCGGCATCGACTTCCTCCCGGAGAGCTTCTCGGCCAGCCGGCGCAGGTTGCGTGCCCGGTTGTAATAACCGAGACCCTCCCAGTGCTTGAGCACGTCACTTTCCCGGGCGTTCGCCAAAGTCTCGAAATCCGGAAACCGCTTCATCCATCGCTCGAAGTAAGGCAGCACTGTGCTCACCTGGGTCTGCTGCAGCATGAACTCGGAAACCACGGTCCGGTACAGCGACGGCTCCTCCCGCCACGGGAACGCCCGCCGGTGTCGAGGGTACCACGACAGCAGAGAGCGGCGGAAATTTTTAACCTGTGTTTCCGTGAACTCGATGACTGCCAGCAAGGAGGATGGTTCCAGTTCTGGCAAGGCGTTATGGCGCTCTGGCATTTTCTCATGGCAATTGCGGAACGGAGCATTAGAGTCAGACCATTATGAACGTACCTGACAGAACAACCCGCTCCGGCACGTGCCGCCGGTTGAATGAAGTTCCATCTTTACCCTTGCGGGGTCGCCGTTCCGGATTCAAAGGAGGGGCGGGGCTCAGCGGGGGGCTTGTCCTTTTAGCGGTGGTCGCGGGGATGTTTTTCATGTCCGGCCCGGGTGCCGCGGACGCGGCGGACGAATCCTCCGCCAGCCGGAGCCTCGTGATCATTGTCGACGGACTGCGGCCGGACTACGTGACTCCGGAAATCATGCCGAACGTGCACGCCATGGGCGAGCGTGGTGTGGTCGGTGAACAGTCGTTCGCGGTGTTCCCGTCGTTTACCCGGCCCAACCGGGTTTCCATTCCGACCGGGAGTTATCCTCGCACCCACGGACTGGTTCACAATCACCTTTACCACCCGGACCTGGAGGATCCGGTTCACACCAGCCGTCCGGCCCAGATGGCGGAGCTGGAGGCCGTTTCGGGAACGCCGATGGTGACGGCCGAAACGCTCGGCGAGATGCTCGACGAACACGGCGACCGGTTGCTGGCGCTGGGGAATTCGTGCTGGTTGATGAATCACCTGAAGAAAGGAAAAGGGTACTGGGAGCCGGGCGGCCGTTTCAGTTCGGAGGCGGCGAAAGCTGAGGTGACCGCGGCGATCGGCGATCCGCCGAGCGGCGGGCGCGGTCCGGCCCGAACCGAGTGGGAGGCCGACAGTTACCTTTACGATTCGCTGGGCGACGATCCGGCGGAAGTGGTTTTGATGTGGATGGGTGAACCGGATGCCGCCGGTCATGCCCACGGCGTCGGAGCCCCCAAAACCCTGGAGGCGCTCGCGAGTGTGGATAGGCACATTGGTCGCATTCTGGACAAACACGAGGAGCACGGCCTGACCGACGAGGTCAACATCTTCATCACCAGCGACCACGGGTTCACCCAGAACGAGGGCACGCTGAGTTTCGGCGCCCTCATGGCCGAGGCGGACCTCGGCGATCACGCTCACCGGCAGTCCAACATGATCTGGATAAAGAGCGGGGAATACGATCACTTTCAGCGCATGGTCGAAGTACTGCAACGCGACCGGCAGGTGGGCAACGTGTACACCCGGCCGAAGAACGAGGGCGACGTTCACGGAAAAGTCCCCGGAACATTGTCGACCGATCTGATCCAATGGACCCACGAGCGAAGCAGCGACATCATTTTCACGCCGGCCTGGAGTGACGACGTGAACGAATACGGCTGGCACGGGGTCACCACCCGTCGCGGTACGGCCACGCACGGTTCGGACAGTCCCTTCGACATGCACATTCCGCTGATTGCCTTTGGCCCCGACATCAAGGAAGGCGTACGCAGTCGTGTGCCGACCGGCAATGTGGACTTCGTCCCGACGATCCTGCACCTCCGCGGTCTCGACGTTCCGGACGGTCTTGACGGCCGAGTCATGCACGAGATCCTGCGCGGCGGACCCGATCCGGATGAAATTGAATACACCCGCGAAATTCATCGCGACTCGGTGTTTTACGACGACGGATTTGGTTATGAGGCGGCCATGGAAACCTTTACGGTCGACGGCACCATTTACCTGCGCGGCGCCCAGACCCGTCGCACGGGCCGCAGTTCCGAGTGAGGTCGCGTTGCCTCCCCTTGCGGGCGGTTGGCACTCGGTTGTGCCGAAATGTTGCGCGTTCTGCGGAGAGAAACACGGTCCCAGGGCCTGATCCCATTCCGACACCCGGAACGAAGTGACTCCAGGCTTGTCATTCACCTTTCCCCTTGGAAGGTTGGGAGGCATGAAGGCATTGACTTTATATGCGAAGCTCGCCGGTTGCGCGGATGACCGGATGCGGGATTTTCCGTCTGCCGGTTTTCGTGAATGTTCGCGCAATAAAGGCGGCGAACTTTCGGCCGGGTCGTTCTTGAGGAGTTGTCAGGTAATTGCAGCCTGCTCGGTGACGTTGTTTTATATCGACATTCCGGTCCTGGGAGCGGAAGAGGTGCCGGAAGCTGATGGCGCGACGGGTATCAAGGAGGATTTTTCTCGTGGTTGGGACCACTGGCATTGGGAGGAACCCCCGGGAGCGACCATCGAATTGGACGACGGCGCTCTCTTTATCGATACGCGCGAAGGCCAGCATCGGCCCGGCGGGCTGGAAGGGCTGAACCTGTGGCATCCGACGCCGCTCGCGGACGACTGGGTGATGGAATGGGATATCGAACCCGTGGCGCCGAAGCCGGAAGGCGAGGAACCGGGCAATCTGCTGTTTATGTTCAATTACCGGTATGAGGACGAGCAACGGGATATCATCAACGACGGTGATGAGCGTACCGGCCACTATACCTGGTTGCACCACAGGGAGGCGGCGGTCGAGCGGCATAAGGAGCTCACCGGAACCGAGCCGGTTGCGATGCGCGGCCATACTATCACTTACTACCGGATCAATCCGAGAGAGGAGTCGCCCTACCGAATCATCGTGCGGAAAAATCCGGGTTTCCACTTGATGGACGAACGTTCCCAGACAGTCGACGATGTCTGGAATCACCGTCACACGGTGCGCATCGTGAAGCGCGGTGACACGTACCGCTTTTATCAGGGCGACCGGGAGGAACCTGAAGTCGAGTATGAGGACAGCAGCGAGTACGGCGGCCTGGCGAGGGAAGGCTATTTCGGCATCCGCGTGTGGGAGGCGGCGGTGAAGGTCCACGGTGTCGCCATTCGTCCGCTTGAGAATGAGGACGGTGGGGAGCCCCTGACAAAGTGAATCTTTTCCCGCCCGGCGAAGCCGGTGTCGCCGGGTCGGGCTGGACCCAACTTTGGCGTTGCCGGGCTGGGCATGTGCGGTCATCATTCGCTCCCTTATGGCCAACGAGCAACAGGCGACCTGGGGCGGGCGGTTCTCGGAGGAACCGGCGGAATTGATGCTGAAGTTCAGCGAATCGGTTTCCTTCGATGCGCGCCTGGCGCTCTACGATTTGCGCGTAAATCGGGCGCATTCCGCGATGCTCTGCCGGATGGGGATTTTGAGCGCGGCGGAGCGGGACGCGATTCATGCCGGGCTTGACCGGTTGGAGGAGCGCATCGGCGAGGGGGATGTGACGTGGGACATCCGTTACGAGGACGTCCACATGAACCTGGAGCAGGTGCTCACCCGCGAGGTTCCCGAGGCGGCCAAGCTGCACACCGCCCGCAGCCGGAACGATCAGATCGCGACCGATATGCGCCTCTATTTCAAGGACGCCTGCCGGGAGATCGGCGAAAAACTGACCGGGCTGCTCGGTGTGATCGTCGAACTGGCGGAGCGGGAGCGCGAAGTGCTTGTGCCGGGGTACACGCATCTGCAGCGGGCCCAGCCGGTTTCGGTGGCGCATCATTTTCTGGCCTACGCCGAGATGTTCGAGCGCGACCGGCGACGTTTCGCGGCGGTGGCCGACGCGGCCAACGCCTGTCCGCTTGGTTCCGGCGCCCTGGCGGGATCGACCCTGCCGCTCGACCGTGAGTTCGTGGCGGAGCAACTGGGCTTTGTCGATGCCGACGGAAAGGCTCGGTTGACCCGCAACAGTATGGACGCGATAAGCGACCGCGACCTGTTTCTCGACTTCGCCCAGGCCTGCGCGGTGTGCGGTGTGCATTTCTCGCGGGTGGCCGAGGACATGATCCTCTGGAGCAGCGCGGAGTTCGGGTTTGTCGATTTGCCGGACGCGTTTTGCACCGGTTCGAGTCTCATGCCGCAGAAGAAGAATCCCGATGCCATGGAATTGCTGCGCGGCAAGGCGGGGCGGTTGCAGGGGAACGTGCAGGCGCTCTTCACCATGGTCAAAGGCCTGCCGCTGACCTACAACCGGGATCTCCAGGAGGACAAGCCGCCGGTGTTCGACAGTGGCGACCAGACCGCGCTGTGCCTGGAAGTGTTGGCGCGGACCCTGGCCGGGACGAAAGTCCGCGCGGCTGCTTGCCGGAAGGCGGTGTCCGATCCGCTCCTGCTGGTGACCGACGTCGTCGATTACCTCGTATTGAAAAAGGTGCCGTTTCGCGAAGCGCACCACCTGGCGGGCAAGCTGGTGCGCCTGTCGGAGGAGGAGAACGTTCCGGTTAACCAGCTGCCGTTCAAAAAAGTGCAAGTCCTGCACGAAGCCTTTGAAGAGGATTGGACCGACGTATTCGATCTGGAACGGGCCATGCAAAAGCGTGCCGCAGTCGGAATGCCGGGCACGAAGCCGGTGGGCGACGAGATCGAGCGATGGAAAGCGCGGCTTGGGATCGCGGGATAAACCCGCTCCCGCGGGACAGGGCTCAAACCGCGGCTGCGGCAATCCGAAAGCTGCCGGCTTGACCGGGACCGCGGGAAATCCAATCGTGTTGGCTTTCGAAACCGGCCCGGGCGAATCCCGGGAGCGGTAGACGGGAGGGAATCAACAGGCATCATGAGTGAAACCGAACAGAATGAAGGGGCGAGTGCGGACGGCGGTTCGGGCGCGCCTTCATTGCGTTCCTTCCGCGCCGGACTGGCCTTTTCGTTCTTTAACGCGATGACCTGGCAAGTGGCCCTCGGAACGCCGCTGGTGCTCCTGGCGGAGCAGCTGGGGGCGACGGCGTTTCAGGTCGGGTTGCTGTACTCGTTTGTTTTCCTGATGACCCCGGTCCAGGTGCTTTCCACCGCGCTGCTGCCCCGCTTCGGGTTCAAGCGCGTGATGCTGGCCGGGTGGGGGGTTCGCAGCCTGTTCCTCGTTCCTCCGATCCTGCTGGCCCTGACCGACCTCGACGATCCCCAGCCCTGGAAGATCCGGGTACTGCTTTTGTCGATGTTTCTCTTTTGCCTGCTCCGGGCGGTGGGGAACGCCGCGTTTGTGCCGTGGCTTTATTCCATTCTGCCGGAGAAAGCCCGTGGCCGTTATTTCGCCAACGACCAGATTTTTGCCGGTATCGCCGGTCTGGGTACGCTGCTGACGGCTTCCCTCCTGTTCTTCTATCTATCCGAGGCGTCCGCCTTTTTCTGGCAGTTTTCGCTCGCCCTGCTCGGCGCGCTGCTCTGCTGGGTGGCCCTCAGCCGCCTGGCAGACGGTCCCCGGCCGCGGACCATCGGCCTCGCCCGCATCTTCCGCGATACCCCGGGATTTTGTTTCTCCCCCGGCCGGTTTCGGCAATTTCTCTGGTTGAGCGTGGTCTTCGCGCTCTGCTCGGCCCCGATCCCGCCGTTCTGCGCGTACTACCTGAAGTCCATGACGCCGCTCGATCCGGCGCAGATTATTCTGTTCACCATGGCCCAGTTCGCAGGGGCTATCGTATGCGCGCTGTTAATACGCGGAATCGTCGACCGTTTCGGGGCGCGCCCGTTCCTGCGGCTGGCGGTTTGTTTCTACATAACGGTGGCCGCGGTCTGGCTCGTCTACCTGCAGGTGGACGGCGGCTGGATCTGGGGACTGGTCCTGACCTACTTCATTCTCGGTCTCGGCGCGGCCTGCTGGGTCAACGGCAGCCTGAACTTCCTGCCCACTATGATGACCGAAGAAGACCGGCCGCTCATGGTCTCGATTTTCGGGGCCGTGACCGCCTTCGTTGCCGGCCTCTCACCGATTGTTTGGGGGTTCTTTCTCAAGGAAACCGACCAGGGGGTCGGCATGAATATTGCCGGCTTCAAGGCTTTCTTTGTTTTTGTGATCGTGATACAGCTCTTTCTTTTTTTCCGCCTCTCCCGCCTGCGCCAGGAAGGCGTTGAGGAAGGCCTCCTGTTTCTCGGCAGCGGCGCTTCCCTCCGCCCGACCCGCGCCTTTTCATTTCTCATCAATCTCGTGCTGCCCTCCGATGAAAAGCAGGAAGACCGGGAGGGGAAATGAGAGGCTCAAGCCGCCTTGTGGCTCGGGATGGGGCGCAGGTAAAGGGATTCGTGAAAGCGCCCGGCAGAAAAATCCATAAAGAATAGCCCGGGCCGGGAGTCGGTCAGCTTCTAGGTATTTCCATAGCGAAAATTGAAGTTGTCCGCTGAAGAATGCTTCGCAACACTCAATCGCACGTCATGAATCCGAAAAAAACATTTGCTCTCGCAGTCGGTTTGGCGCTGTTCCTGTTGCCGTTATTCCTGGATTTCGAGGGGTTGTCGTTGATGGGGCATATCACGCTGGGCATTTTTCTGCTGGCGGCGGTTTTCTGGATTCTGGAGCCGATCCCGATTTATGCGACCTCCCTGCTGGTGATTTTTTTGCAGATCGTTTTCCTGAGCGTCCAGGGGCCGCTGTACCAGTTGAGCGAGGTTCCTTCGGCGACGCCTTTACCGGTGGAAGGGGAGGTTTGGGAGATTCCGGCGGCGGCCTTGCAGGAAGAGGATGCCGTTCTGGTACTGGAGAACGGGAAACAGGCGGGAGTGGTGCCAGTGACCGTAACGGGTTCGAACGCCGAAACGGTCACGGTTCGATCGGATGAGCTGTCGACGGAAAGCCGTTTGGTAATAGATGGCGATCACTGGCTGCTGGATTTCGAGGTTCCGAGTTATACCGTTTATCTCAACGCCCTTGCCAATCCGATTATCATTCTGTTCCTGGGGGGGTTCGTTCTGGCGGGTGCCGCCGTCAAATACCAGCTCGACCGCAATCTCACCCGGGTAATCCTGCGACCCTTCGGCACGAAGCCGGCGCGCGTGACGATGGGTTTGATGCTGGTGACCGCGACGTTGTCGGCATTCATGAGCAATACCGCGACGACGGCCATGATGATGACCGTGATCATTCCAATCGTGGCCCAGCTCGATCCCGACGACCGGTACCGGATCGGGGTTGCGCTTGCCATACCTTTCGCCGCCAACGTGGGCGGCATCGCCACCCCGATCGGCACCCCTCCCAATGCGATCGCCATCGGCGCCTTGCAGGCGCACGGCATTCAGATCGCCTTCGGCACCTGGATGATGCTCGCGGTTCCGTTGGTGGTGGTCATTCTGTTCTTTGTCTGGTGGCTCCTGCTGCGGGTGTATCCGGCTAAAGGAGAGCGCATTGTTTTGGACCTGAGCGGCCGGTTCAACGTCTCGGGAAAGGCGATAACGCTTTACTTCGTCTTTGGACTGACGGTGCTGCTTTGGGTGAGCGAAGCCTGGCACGGGCTGTCCAGCAGCGTGGTGGCTTTCTTTCCGATCGTGGCATTGACGGCGTTCCGGGTGGTCGAAATCGACGAGATACGCAACCTGCCCTGGGAGGTGCTCTGGTTGATGGCCGGCGGGATTGCGCTGGGAGTCGCGATGCAGGATACCGGTTTGGCGGAGTGGCTGATCGGACTGATCCGCTGGGATTTGATGGGGGCCTTTGTGGTCATCTGTGTTTTCGGGTTTGTTGCAGCCGGCTTGTCGAACTTTATCTCCAACACCGTGGCGGCGAGCCTGCTGGTGCCCCTGGCTATTTCCCTCGGAGTGAGCGGAATGCTGGCGGATGCGGCTTCGCTGGAGATCAACGCCATTATCATTGCCGTGGGTGCCAGCCTCGGAATGGCGCTGCCGATTTCCACTCCGCCCAACGCGATCGCCATGAGCACCGGCATGTTGCGTACTCCGGATATGGCCAGAATGGGAGTGATTATCGCGCTTGTCGGGTTGCCCGTGGCGTTCGTGCTGGCGAAATTCCTGTGGCCGCTTTTGGTGGGCAATTGATTTGACGGGAGTGTTGCCGGCCCCCTGTCCGGGAGAAACCTGAGTACTGAGTTTTTTATGCCGAATCGAACCTGAATGTCCTCAATCCGTGCCGATATGGAAAAAATCTACATACTTTGCGTCGATGACGAACCAGACGTTCTTCGTGCCGTAGCCCGGGATCTGGCGCTTCTTGAGGAGGCGTTCCCGGTCGAAACCGCGGCGTCCGCCGACGAAGCGAAAGCGCTGATCGGCCGAATCCAGGAGAGCCGGGACGAGCTTGGCCTGATTTTCTGCGATCACGTGATGCCCGGACAGAATGGGGTCGACCTCTTGATCGAACTCCGCGGGCGTTTGGACCTCGATTTGATGCGCCGGGTATTGTTTACCGGGCAGGCGGGTCACGAGGATACCGTGGACGCGATCAACCGGGCCGGCATAACCCATTATGTGGCCAAGCCCTGGGAGCGCGAGGAACTCCTGCAGGTTGCCCGCGACGAATTGACCAGCTATATTATTGCGAGCGGCCGGGATCCGCTTCCCTATATGCGGTACCTCGACCAGGAACGGCTTGCTGAACATGTGCACCGGCGAAACAGAACAGACACAGGGCAGTGATTCCCGGGGGCACTCGCGGGCCCGTTCCGGTTCGCGTGAGAAGCCCGCTGTCGTTGCCGAAGTGCGGCGTCTGGCCGAGGCTTCACCCGAGCTTTCGGGGTTGATTCAAACCTTTGAGGCCGGCCGGCCCCTCCTTAGGGAAGGGGAGTACCGCGACGAAGTTTTCTGTCTGCTCGAAGGGGCGGTAACCCTTTACAAAAAGGCGCCCACAGGCGGACGTATTGCGGTCGACAGTATTCGCCCGGGAGATTTGGTCGGACTGCTTTCCTACTGCACCGGCAACCCGAATTTTGTGGACGCGGTGGTGGAGTCCCCGGTAACCGCCCTCACCCTGAGTTTTGAAAGATTCGGGTCATTGGCGGAGTCGGCGCCGGAGCTTTACGAACGCCTGCAAACCCTGATCCGTGACAACCTGACCGAACGTTACCGGCGGATGGTGGTTTTGCATCTCAAGCTCGCCACCCTCAATGCCACCCTGGAGAAGGAACGCGACGAGCTCCGGCGAACGGTTCTCGAACTGGAGCGAACCCGCAGTCGATTGGTCCAACAGGAGAAAATGGCGGTGCTCGGGAGTCTTGTGGCCGGCCTCGCCCACGAAATCAACAATCCGGCCTCCGCCGTGCTTCGTTCGGTGGAATACCTGCGTGAGGCGTTTGAGGATGTTTTGAAGCAGATTCCCGGGGAAGTGGAACAGGGTACAGCCAGGCGGTTCTGGGAGTCCGGGATGCGTGCCCAATTGCCTGATACGGTGACGCAACGCTCCCGGCTGGAGACGCTGGCCCGGGAGCACCCGAAACTTCCGCGGCCCCTGCTTCGCCGATTGGCCGCCGTCCCGCCGGAGGTGCTCGATCTTGAATCGGGAATCGAGACCGAAAACGTAGCTCGCCTGCTTTCCGTTTTCGAGGCGGGACTCAACCTGCAGATTATCCAGGTGTCCTCTGAACGGATACGGAACCTGGTGGTCCATCTCAAGAAGTACGCGCGTCCGGGCACCCAGGGGCGGCAGAGAATCGATTTGAGGGACGGGATCCGGGAAACCCTGCTCATTCTGAGGGCGGCTCTGAAGCGATTCGAGGTGGAGCTGGATCTCCCGGAGATTCCCGGAGTTTACGCGGATCCCGGCCGCTTGAACCAGGTCTGGACCAATTTGATTTACAATGCATGCGAGGCCATGGGCGAGTCGGGACGTTTGCGCATTGCCTGTGGCCGGGCCGGTCCCTGCCGAGTCTTTGTCGATGTGCGGGATAGCGGGCCCGGCGTGAATGAGGAGATCAAGGAGAAGATATTCCAGCCGAACTATACCACCAAGGAGCAGGTGAATCACTTCGGCCTCGGTCTCGGTCTGAGTATATCCAAGGATATCGTTTCGGATTGCAACGGAGAACTGACGGTCCGCAACGCTCCCGAAGGAGGCGCGATCTTCCGGGTGGAACTGCCCGCGGCGGAAGGCGGGGGCGGGGAGGAGACGTGATGCGGCCGTCATTCCCGACACGAGATCCCGGCCTTCGTCCCGCCCGCTGACGGGTTCGGGGCGGGGCGTCGTTTGCCGAGCGCAACGGTTTGGCCGGAACGTGATTTCTTCCCGTGAAAAACCTTGATTATCCCGGGAGTTCCGCTTTCTGTCGGTGGGAGTTTGAACCGTTCTTGACGCATGAGCGATTCCTCCCTGGGGCGAAAGAAGGAACCGCACGGGACGAAGGTTGCCGTCTCAGCCGCGCCGTGTCTTTTTTCCCTGATCCGGGAACTCTCTCCCGAAGTCTGAAACCTGAGATCCTAAAATGGATGCACCTGAGCGCAGGTGGCGGAGCGAACTGTTCCGCCCGACAACATAAAGAACTATGACCGTGGTCCGATATTCAAAAACTGAACCTGTCGATATCCTGATTGTCGGCGGTGGCACGGGGGGCTGTGCCGCCGCGCGCGCCGCCGCGAGCCTCGGTTTCCGGGTCGTACTTACCGAGGAGAGCGATTGGCTCGGCGGTCAGATGACGTCCCAGGCGGTGCCGCCCGATGAGCATCGCTGGATCGAGCGGTTCGGCTGCACACGAAGCTATCGCTCCTACCGGGACAGGGTTCGGGCCTATTACAAGGCGAATTATCCGCTCTCCGCGGAGGGCCTCCGGCAGCCGTACCTGAACCCGGGCGGAGGACGGGTTTCGGGACTGTGTCATGAACCCCGGGTCGCCCTGGCCGTTATAGAGGACATGCTTGCGCCGTGGATAACGGCCGGCTGTTTGACCGTGTTGCTGCGACACAAACCGGTGGCCGTTGACCGCGAAGGAGCCCGGGTAAAGGGGGTGACCCTCCGCTGCCTGGAATCCGGTCGCGAGGAAACCCTGGAAGCCGACTACGTGCTCGACGCCACCGAACTCGGGGATTTGTTGCCGCTGGCATCGATTGATTATGTGACGGGTGCCGAATCCCGCGAGGAAACCGGCGAGCTCCACGCGGTGGACGGCCCGGCCCAGCCGGAAAACGTTCAGGCGATTACCTGGTGTTTCCCGATGGCCTACGATCCGGACTGTCCGCCGGAGAGCGACCGGTACCGGATCGAAAAGCCCGCACAGTACGACCGGTGGCGCGATTACGTTCCCGAGCTGAAACCCGCGTGGAGCGGCCCCATGCTCAGCTGGGCCTACACGCATCCGATCACGCTCAAAGCGATCACCCGGGTGCTTCTGCCGGAGGAAGAGGACGGCGAGCGTCAGTCGATCCTGCCCTACCGGCAGATCGTCAGGAAAGAGCATTTCGCGTACCCGTTTCCGGTTCACGATGTGACCCTCGTCAACTGGCCCCAGAATGATTATCTCGAGGGCAACATCATCGACAAGGATGAGCGGACGGTCGCCCGTTGCCTGGAGGAAGCCCGGCAGCTCTCGCTGAGTTTTTTCTACTGGCTGCAGAATGAGGCGCCGACGGCCGATGGAGAAGGGACGGGGTACGCGGGCCTGCATCTGCGGCCCGACCTGGTCGGCACGGCGGACGGACTTGCCAAGTACCCGTATATCCGGGAGGCCCGACGAATCAAGTCGGTCTTTACGGTAACCGAGAACCATGTCGGCGCCGAGGCGCGTGACGGGAAACCCGCGGAGCCCTTTTTCGACAGCGTCGGGGTCGGCTGCTACCGTATTGACCTGCACCCGAGCACGGGAAAGGACAACTACGTCGACATCTCATCACTGCCCTTTCGCATTCCTCTCGGCGCCCTGCTTCCGCGGGAAGTCGACAACCTGCTTCCGGCCGCCAAGAACATCGGTACCACTCACATTTCCAACGGCTGCTACCGGTTGCACCCGGTCGAATGGAACATCGGCGAGTCCGCGGGATTTCTGGCCGCCTTTGCGTTGTCGCGCAATGTTGCGCCGCGGCAGGTGCGCGAGAGAAATGAGCTGTTGGAGGCGTTTCAGGCATTGCTCCGCGAACAGGGCGTGGAGCTCTCCTGGCCCGAAACCCACGCGGTGTGACCTGTCAACTTCTTCGGCAACCGGCTTTCCTCGGGAATTTATCGGTCCGGGGGACGGTTCCTGCAAGAAAGTACAGTGCGGGCGTTTCCGGAAAAATTAATACCAGTTACAAGTTATCATGAGTACTCTCAAAGCAGGAATTATCGGATGCGGGGGCATCGCGGGCCATCATCTGGAGGGTTTCCGGAAGGCCGGCGTAGCGGTAGCCGCCGTGGCGGATGTTAACGAGCCGGCGGCCAGCGCCTTCGCCAAAACGATTCCCGGGGCGGATGTCTTCTCGAGCGTCCGGGAGCTCATCGACCAAGGCGGTGTCCAGGTCGTCAGCGTGTGCTCGCCGCCGGCCTCGCATGAGGACGCGGTCGTCTACGGGTTGCAACAGGGGGTTCACGTGCTTTGTGAGAAGCCGCTGGCGACGACGGTGGAATCGGCCCGACGCATGGAGGAGGCGGCGGCGGGAACGGGCGCCTTGCTCATGCCGGGATTTCGTCACCGGTTTCTCCCGGCCGTCCTGCGAATGCGGGAGTTGGTTTCCGAGATTGGCCCGCCTGTCTGGTTCCACAATACTTTTTGCGGGCCGGCGTTCGAGATGAAGGAGAAATGGCATTCGAAACGAGAGATTTCCGGCGGCGGCGTTCTCACCGATACCAGTTCTCATTCTATCGATCTATTCCGGTTTGTGGCCGGCGAAATTGTCGAGCAGCACGCGGTCGTACACCGTCACTTCGACGGCACGGACACCGAGGACGCGGGCATCCTGACGGTCAAAGCCGAGAACGGAACACTGGGAATGTTTTCGGCCGCGTGGGTGGCGGGTGTCGGCACGGCCGGGATCGAGGTCATGGGGCGGAACGGGAGCCTGGCCTACGACTACACCCAGCCGGCTCTTCTGCGCGTGCGGCGCAAAGGCGAAGACAAGGTGGAGGCTATCGCGGTCGAACCCAGCGCCGGGTTTATTGAAGAGGTAGCGCACCTGATCGGCGCAATTGAGGGAAAATGGGAGCTTTCCTGCACGGCGAAAGACGGAAGGCGTGCCGTGGAAGTGCTGGCCGGTGTTTACGGGGAGGCCGGTCGATGAAAACGACAGGGTTTGTCGATTATCACGTCTAGGAGTCTGTCGGGCTTCGCCGACGGCTGCCAGGGGGCGATGCTTCAGCGGCCGAACCGGCCCGTCTGATGAACTTGCCTTCTGCGCCGGGGAGCGCTATACCCACCCACTATGGCTGGAAAAATCAAAATACTGGTGGTCGGGTGCGGCCAAATGGGCACCTCGCATGCGCGGGCGTATCATAATATGGACGGTTGTGAAATCGTCGGCGTGGTCAGCCGCGGGCCGGAAAGCCGCGGGCGGCTGGCCGGCGAACTGGGGGGGGCGACGGAGTATGACGACTTCAGGAAGGCCCTTGAGGCCACAAAGCCCGACGCTGTCTGTATCAGCACGTATCCGGAGACCCATGTAGATTTCGCCGTTGCGTCAATGGAGGCCGGAGCCCACGTATTTCTCGAAAAACCCATCGCCGAGGACAACGAGGGAGCGGAACGGGTTGTGGCGGCCGCGCGCAAACACAACAAGAAAGCCGTGATCGGTTACATCCTTCGCCACCACCCGGCCTGGACCCGGTTTATCGAAACCGCCCGCACCCTGGGCAAGCCGCTGGTTATGAGGATGAACCTCAACCAGCAGAGCAGCGGCGACAAGTGGAGGGGTCACAAGAACCTGATGAATTCGCTCTCTCCCATCGTCGATTGCGGGGTTCATTACGTCGACGTAATGTGCCAGATGACAGGCGCCCGCCCGATTCGGGTTCAGGCGATCGGAGCCCGTCTAAGCGATGAACTCAAACCGGGGATGTATAACTACGGGAACCTTCAGGTCGTGTTCGACGACGGTTCCGTCGGGTGGTACGAGGCCGGTTGGGGGCCGATGATCAGCGAGGAGGCGTTTTTCGTCAAAGATGTCGTCGGGCCCAGGGGGTGCGCCAGCATCGCGGACCGGAAGAAAGAGCGCGGCGAGGGCTCGTCGGCGGATATCGAAAGCCACACCGCGACCCATTCCATCAGAATCCACCACGCGGACCTCGACGCCGACGGCAACTTTGCCAAACAGGATGAATGGGTTGATACCACGGGCGAGCCGGATCATGACGAACTGTGCCGTCGCGAACAGGAGTACTTTGTCAAGGCTATCCGTGAAGACATCGACCTGACCGAACATCTGACGGCCGCCGTTGACAGTCTCCGTATCGTGTTGGCGGCGGATCAATCGATCCGCGAGGGCAAGGTGATTTCGCTGGAGTAAGGGGAAGGCGTCATATAGGCACCACGTCCTCTTCTTTGTCCGGCACTCTCAGGGTTGCGGTGTTTTCCTCGTCATTACGCACGTAGGTGATAGCCACTTCCGTTCCGGGGCGAAGCTCCCCTGTCAGGTTGAGTAATTCGGCGGGGGTGCGGACGGGTGTTTCGCCAACCTTGACGATCAGATCGCCGGCCTGAATTCCTTTTTCAGCGGCGACTCCTGTAACATCGGATACGAGGATGCCGTCCCGGTCGCCGAGATTGAATTGTTCCCTCCGTTCCTCGGAGGGATAAACCGCGGTCATCCCGAGAACCCGAACCACCTGCTCGGATTCTTCGGGAGGCACAAATTGAAAGTCACGGGCCTCATCAATGACCTTTCCGGCCAGCCGAATGGGCGTGTCCAGGCGCAAGGCCAGCGCGAGGGCGTCACTCGGGCGGCTGTCGATTTTCATGATCTCGCCCTCTTCGCCACGCTTCAGGTGAATGGCGCCGTAGTAAGTGCCTTCGCGGATATCGTAGACGGCGATCTGTTCGATTTCATTGCCGCCGGCGCGCATCAGAGCGGCCATGAGGTCGTGGGTCATTGGGCGTGGGGGCTCGATCCCATGAAGGGCTCTTGCAATAGCCTGGGCCTCGCTGATCCCGATCCAGATCGGGACGACCCTCCCCGATTCGATGGCCCGCACGAGAACCACCGGCGCCCCGGTAATCTGGTCCATGCCGACGGTCGAAATTTCAGCGGCGTAAAGCTCTTCGGGGTCAAAGTCGTTTTGGTTGGCGGGAGCGTCTCGTAACAGGGCGTAGAGCAGGAGAATGCTGGCCAAGCCAAGCAGGGCGGCTGGTCGGTAGCGTTTCATGCGGGCATCATCCCTCAAAACACGGCGAATGGCAAGAAGAGGAAGCAGTTTTCCGGGCGGGAAGAGGGTAGCCTGTTGCGGGGGGCTTTCGAACGGCGGGGAATGCCGCTGACCGGGCTCTCCTTTCGAGTTGGAAAAACGTCTCCGGGCATTGCCGGAATGGCCGGTTTGTATTCCCTTCATTGTTGAATGAACCTCGAACACAAGGAACGACTGTTTTCATCGGAATTGAATCATAGGGCATTGGCTTACGCCCTGCTCAGGATCACCCTGGGAGTGGTTTTTTTCTTTTACGGGTTCAACAAACTCCAGGGCGGTCCTGGTAATTTCGCGACCGGCCTTCAGGAGCGCTTTGCCGAGCAGCTTCCCGGGCTTCTGGTGGCGCCGTTCGCCTGGGTTCTGCCGTTTATCGAAGTGACGGTGGGATTATTGCTCATTGTCGGCCTTTTCACTCCGGGCGCGCTGCTGGTTTCCGGGGTGCTGATGATCGCCCTGGTTTTCGGCGCCGTCATGGAGCCGAGTCCGCCTACCGTGGCCAACAACCTCCTTTTCGCCGTCATCGTGTTTCTCCTGCTGTTCCTTCTGGAGTACAATCGCTATTCGCTCGATCGTTGGAAAGAAATGCGGAGCGGGCGAAAGGTTGGATTTTAGATTGTCCCGTTCGGATTTTGAATGGATGCTTGCGTAGAGCGTGGGCGGGAGTGACTCGCTTTCACTCAAGTGCCGGGAACCTGTGGCTGGGGGTAACCCCGTTCGGGCACCCCGGTATTGCGGTGGAATCCTGAAAATATCCTTATTCCTCATGGATTCGACCCTCGTCGACGCGGTGCCCGGTGGCATTGCAGAAAAAGAGTCCATATGGGACGAAATGTCTCTATTATGAGACAAAACTCACCTTGCCGCTCCGCCCTGTGAAATGTAAGCTATTGCTAGAAAAGGCTTTAATCCCGAATTCAGCTGGCATGCGATATGCAGGAGTTATTTTGTAACGAAATGACTCATTAACGCGAATTTCCCAGCTTCAATGAAAGGAGGTGTTAGTATGAGACTCATTGAAAGAAAGGCACCCAACACGTTGTTTACTCATCGGGATCCGTTCTTCGACACTGCTTGGCCCCGTCTGAGCGATTGGAGCCACAGTTTTGACCGCCTGTTCGACTTCGCTTTTGACGACGACTTCTTCGGTTATCGTCCGGAGCGGGCGGCGGCGACGCGTCCGGCGACCGATCTCCACGAAGACGGGGACAACTATTACGTCCGCATCGACCTTCCCGGCATGGAGAAGGAAGCCATCAATGTCGAACTGGAACGGGGCATCTTGACGGTCAGCGGTTCGCGCAAAGGGTTTGCCGATGACGGCACCGAAGAACAATCCTTCGAAGTGCGCCGGAGCATCCGGATCCCCGAAGCGATCGCCGAAGACGGCGTCAAGGCATCCTATACCGATGGGGTTTTGATGGTTACCTTGCCGAAACGGGAAGAAGCCCGGGCTCGCAAGGTGATGATTGAAGAAGGTAAATGAAAAATTCCGGCGAAGGAAAGGAGGGATGTGTCATGACCTTTCAGAATACTTTGGTTCCGAAAAGAGATCAGGAGCTGGCTCGCGGGGGTGATGGCGGCCGGCAGGATACCCGGTTTGCCGTAACGCCGGCTTACGAGATCAAGGAGTCGGACGCTGCTTTCGGCCTCGAGGTTTTCCTCCCGGGAGTGGCCAAGGACGACCTTGATTTGTCGGTGGAAGGGCGTGAGCTGACATTGTCGGCGAGCCGCGCCTGGCGGAAGCCGGAAAGCTGGAATACCATCTGGTCGGAGATGGGCCCGTCGGTTTACCGCCTGCACCTGATGCTTCCGGAAGGGCTGCAAGGTGACAACGTCCATGCCGAACTCAAAAACGGCGTGCTTCGCCTGACCCTGCCGAAGAGCGAATCCGCCCAGCGAAAGAAAATCAAAATCGAATGATTGGTTAGGGAACAGCCCGGCACGTCAGGCGCCGGGCGCGAAGCCGGAGTCGCGTGGCTCCGGCTTTCTTTTATAGGGGGGATTGACGGCTGCGCCGACGGTTCAGAAATCAAACTCGTCGATATTGTCCTTATCGAAGATCAATGGCGGCCCTGCGATGGTGACGGCGTCCCCGCGCATTTCGAACTCGCCGAATTCCTCGGTCGAGAAAAGGGAACCCTCTGTCGCCTCGAGATTCCCCAGCGCGAGTTGAACGCCCTTGTAGCCGGAAACATAGCCCACCCGGTAGGGACTCCAGAGGGCGAAGGCCTCGACCGTGCCGTTTTCGACAAAGCGGCGCATTTGATTGGGGAGCCCGAGGCCGGTTACCTGTACTTCCGGCGCCCGTCCGGCATTCTCCACGGCCCGCGCGGCTGCGTCGATGCCCACGGTCGTCGGGGCGATGATTCCCCGCAGGTCGCCGTAGCGGGTGAGCAGGGCTTCCGCCTCGCGCAGACTTTTTTCCGGTTCGTCGTCTCCGTAAACAATGGTCACCAGTTCCATGTTCTCGTACTTGGGATCTTCCTCCAAAACCTTCTTCATGCCTTCGATCCAGTAATTCTGGTCCGGGGCGTCGGTGGTCGCACTGAGGATCGCAAACTTGCCCTCGTAATCGATGAGTGATCCGAGCAGTTCAATCTGGCTTTTCCCGGTCAGTTCGAAATCCATCGGCAAAATCGCCCCGTCGCGGTACTCCTCGCTGCCGGTGATGTCCGAGTTCACCGAAAGCACCTTGATGCCCCGGTCACTTGCCTGCCTGAAAACGCGGTTAAGGGCGTCCGTACTGTTGGGGGATATTGTGATCACGTGGACGCCCCGCTGAATCTGTTCGCGCACGTACGGAATCTGTGAGGTCGCGTCCGGCGTGGAGGGGGCGGTGGTCGTGAATTCAAAACCCAACTCCTCGCTGGCCTGGCGGAAACCCGCGTGGATCGCGTCGAAATACGGGTTTCCCACGTTTTTCGCGATATAGACGATGCGGACGTCCTCCGCCGATTCCGGCGGCTCAACCTGGCCGAGTTCGCCGCAGGCAGCGAACAAGAGAGTTGCGATGAGAATGACGGAAGCAGTTATTCGTTTCAGCATGGGGAACGGTGAGGGTGATGATGGTGGGTGATTCATTCTACCACTAACCTATCGCAACGCGTCTGGCAAGATTTTCACCGGTCGTTTTCCGCCTCTCCGGCACTCGAAGGTTTCGCGCTCAGAGCCGCGGGCGCATCTTCTCGTAGACCTGTTCCGACATCCCGAGGTTCCCCGCCACGCCGTAGCGGATGCGGATGTTGTGGCGGTCGTTGCCCAGGTTCTTGAGCTTGATGAGCACCAGGTTGTCGCCCGGACCCCGGTAGCGGAGGCTGGCTTCGTGTCCGGTACGCTTCTTATCAGTTTGTGTGTGATCCATCTCGTTCATCGCCCGGTCGGCGGCCCCGATGAGCCGGTCCATTTCGGAGTAAACCTGGACGTCGTAATTGCCGAATCGATACTGCGCGGTGTCGGTGGCTCCGGATTCGACCGGGACGGTGGTGCAGCCGGCGGCGAAGGCCGCTGAAAGGACCGCTGCGACAAGAATCAGGCTCGTTTTCATACAAATGAAGGATACCCACCGTCGGGCTTATGACAACCCTTTTGGAATTGACAGGATCGGGGTGGCGAAAGCACGGTTTCCAGGTTATCCTGCGAATTGAAGCGATCGCCGGGCGTAACGAATGATCGAACCCGGGCGCCGCACTTTTTTCCGGATGAGCGGAACGGGTCATCCTGTGTTTTATGATGATGCGTGAAAAGAGCGTCGGTCCCAGTGTGTCCACCGGGGTTCAGGGGCTGGACCAGATCTTGGATGGACTTCGTATCGGCGACAACGTGGTCTGGAGAGTGGAGGCTATCGAGGATTACCGCCGCTTTGTCGACCCCTTCGTCGCCTCGGCGCTGGCCCATGAGCGCGCCATTGTTTATTTGCGTTTCGGTCGCCACGCGCCCCTCGTTCAACCCGGGCCCAATGTTCGAATCGCGAATGTCGACGCGCTCCGCGGTTTCGAATTGTTCACCCGAAACGTTTATCAGTTGATCGCCGATTACGGGAAGGGCGCTTTCTACGTCTGTGATTGCCTCTCGGATTTGCTCCACGCCTGGGCCACCGATCACATGGTGGGCAATTTTTTCCGCGTCGTGTGTCCGTACCTGTATGAATTGGAAACAGTCGCCTACTTCGCTCTCCATCCCCGCAACCACTCTCACATCACCCTGTCGCGTATCCGCGAGACCACCCAGGTTCTGATCGATGTTCACCGGGCGGGGAACGAGGAGCAGGTTCAGCCGGTGAAGGTCTGGAAACGGCATTCTCCCACCATGTTCCTTCCCCACCGGAGGCGGGGTGAGGAGTTCCAGCCGGTGGTGGACAGCAGCGATGCCACCCGTTTGCAGGCGTCATTGGAGGCTGCCCACCGTCAGTACAGCCAGCATCGCCTGCTGGATTATTGGGACCGTTTGTTTCTGACGGCCTCCCAGGCCGTTGCCGACAACGTGGACGCGCAGAAACAGTCGGAAGTGCGCGACACGATCCTGCACGTCCTGATCAGCCGCGACGAGCGTTTGCTGGGGCTCGCGCGCCGCTACTTCGGTTTGGAGGAACTGCTGGCCGTGCGCCGGCGCATGATCGGCAGCGGCTATATCGGGGGCAAAGCGATCGGTATGCTGCTGGCCCGCCGGATCCTGATGTGTGAGGATTCCGGGATCTGGCAGCGGCACCTGGAGCCGCATGATTCCTACTACCTGGGTTCCGATGTCTACTATTCGTACCTGGTTCACAACGGTTGGTGGCCGCGGGTCATGCGCCAGCGCACTGATGCGGGTTATTTCAGCGAGGCGCGCACCCTGCGTGAAGCGATGCTGCACGGAGAAATTCCCGCCGAAGTACGGCCGGAACTGGAGCGCATGCTGGATCATTTCGGGCAGTATCCCATCCTGGTGCGTTCGAGCAGCCTGTTGGAGGACGGCTTTGGCAACGCCTTCGCCGGCAAGTACGAGAGTGTGTTCTGCGTTAACCAGGGAAGCCCGGAGCAGCGTCTGGATCAGCTCGAAACCGCCATTCGCCGGGTTTATGCGTCGACGATGAGCGAGGACGCCCTGGTCTATCGCCGGCAGCGCGGTCTCGCCAGCCGGGAAGAGCCGATGGCCTTGCTGCTTCAGCGGGTGAACGGTCGTTATCACGGTCGCTATTACCTGCCGGATGCCGCGGGGGTCGGGGTCTCTCAAAACACCTTTGTCTGGAGCCGGGATATGGATCCCGCGGCGGGAATGCTGCGGCTGGTCATGGGGCTCGGAACGCGGGCGGTGGATCGCATCGAAGGGGATCATGCCTGTGTGATCGCGCTGGACCTGCCGCATAAGCGTCCGTTTCGCAGCCGGGACGAAGCATATCGATTCTCCCAGCACCAGGTGGATGTGCTGGATATCGACGATAACCGGCTGGAGTCCGTTCCGGTGAGCACTCTGGTCGCAGCGTCGCCGGAGCTGCCGATGGAGCAGTTGGGGGAACTCGACCGTGAGGCCACCGAGCGCTCACGGACCCTCGGCAGGAGCGCGCCGGTCTGGCGATTAACGTTCGCCGGTATACTTCGGCGGAAAAGCTTTGTTTCACTCGCCCGGGCCATGCTGAAGACCCTCGAGACCGCCTATGCGCATCCGGTGGATATCGAGTTTACGGTTCACCTGGGCGATGAGGGCGAGCCCTCGTTCAACCTTGTCCAATGCCGTCCCCTGGCCCTCCTCGGTCCGGGCCGGCACGTGGCGTTGCCGGACCGTGTTTCTCCGCGGCAGCTGTTCTTTGCAACCAGGGGTCATTTCATGGGAGGCAGCATGGATCTGCCGGTTGCCCGCGTGATCCGTGTGGACGGAGCCCGTTACAATGAGCTGAGCATCGCCCGGAAATACGCCGTCGCCCGGGTCGTGGGGCACCTCAACCGGACGGCGGCCTGCCGGGAGACGTCCCCGACCGTGCTGATCGGGCCCGGGCGCTGGGGAACCGGCAGCCCGGAGCTAGGAGTGCCCGCGCGGTTCGCTGATATCAGTAACGTGTCCGTACTGGTCGAGGTTGCCGAGATGGGGACGGGCATGGTGCCGGAGCTCTCCTTTGGCACCCATTTTTTCCAGGATCTGGTCGAGTCGGGGATCGCCTACGTAGCCTTGTTTCCCGACGACCCGGATACAGACTACCGCCTTGATTGGCTGACGGAGGTGGAAACGCGACGGATTGCAGGCGTCGAAGGTGAAGGGACGGACGATCCCGAGGTTGTCGCAACGGTCGCCCTGTACGAGGTTGCTCCCCTTGGATTGCGCGTCGTTGCCGATGCGCTCGAACAGCGGTTGGTCTGCTGGCAGCCCGGGAAAGGGGAGTGAGACGGCCCGGAACAGAGCCCGGTACTAGATCAGGCCCATTGCCACCATGGCTTTGCTGACCTTGAGAAAGCCGGTGATGTTGGCGCCCACCACATAATTTCCCGAAGCACCGAATTCCCTGGCCGTTTCGTAGCAGTTCAAGTGGATATTCGCCATGATTTCCTCGAGGCGCGCTTCCGTATACTCGAAGGTCCAGCTGTCGCGGCTGGCGTTCTGCTGCATTTCCAGAGCGCTGGTGGCGACGCCGCCGGCATTGGCGGCCTTTCCGGGGCCGTAGGCGATGCCCGCATCCTGGAAAACGCGGATGCCTTCGGGGGTTGTGGGCATGTTGGCGCCTTCCGCGACAGCCATACAGCCCTGGTCCACCAGTTTCTTGGCGTCGTTGCCGGTCAGTTCGTTCTCAGTGGCGCAGGGCAGGGCCACCTCGCAGGGAACATGCCAGATGTTCCCGTCCTCAATATATCTGGCGTCCTTTTTCTCTTCGCTGTAAGCGCTGATACGCCGACGCTCCACTTCCTTGATCTGCTTGATCAAGTCCAGGTCGATGCCCTGTTTGTCGACCACGATTCCGCCGGAGTCGGAACAGGCAACCACTTTGGCTCCCAGTTGCATGGCTTTTTCCATTGCATATATAGCCACATTGCCCGAACCGGAGACTATGCAGGTTTTGCCGTCGAGCGAGTCGGAACGGGCCTTGAGCATCTCCTGGACGAAAAACACGGTCCCATACCCGGTAGCCTCCCTGCGGGCGCGGCTGCCGCCCCAGTTCAGGCCCTTGCCCGTGAGAACGCCGGATTCGTAGCGGTTGGTGACGCGCTTGTACTGACCGAACAGGTACCCGATCTCCCGCTGGCCGACGCCGATGTCGCCCGCGGGTACATCCGTGTACTCGCCGAGGTGCCGGTAAAGCTCGGTCATCAGGCTCTGACAGAACCGCATGACCTCCGCATCGGAGCGACCTTTCGGGTCGAAATCACTGCCGCCCTTTCCTCCCCCGATGGGAAGGCCGGTCAGGGCATTCTTGAAAACCTGCTCGAAACCCAGGAACTTGATGATACCCAGGTAAACCGACGGGTGAAAACGCATGCCGCCTTTGTAGGGTCCCAGGGCGCTGTTGAATTCCACCCGGAACGCCCGGTTGATGTGGGTTTCGCCACTGTCATCCTGCCACGGAACGCGGAAGATGATCTGCCTTTCGGGCTCGCAGATGCGCTGAATGATTTTGTGCTCGGCGAATTCCGGGTATTTCACCAGTACCGGGCCAAGTGTTTCCAGAACTTCGTGAACCGCCTGGTGAAATTCGGTTTCACCGGGATTGCGATGCAGGACGTCCCTTTAGATGGGTTGAAGTTTCTCGTCGAGCCGGGCTGTCATAGTCGGATAGCTTCTTGGTTGGCGGACATCGCGAGCCTGGATGCCTCGCCAAGTTGAAGTAGGGAAAGTGTCACGAGCGCTCGGCCTTAAGTCAACGGCCATCGATAGCTTGCCGGCGGATTTCCCCGGCAGCCCGGACGCCGAAAGTTTCTCCGGAGAGGAACTCGAGTGTCTTCGATCACTGCTTTCTCAATTTCTCCATCACATTTCCCAGCGCGACGGCGGCGAGGAGAAGGATCCCGATAACAACGAGCTGATTTTCGGAAGGAATGTTGGCCACGCCCATGCCGGAGCGGAGGAAGCCGATGATGAACAGGGCGATGACCACCCCGAAGAGGGCTCCGCGACCGCCGTAGATGTGGACGCCGCCCAGGACGACGGTCGTGACGACGGCGAGTTCGTGGCCTATGGCCAGGTCGTACCGGGCAACGCCGAGGCGCGAGACCATCAGCAGAGCGCCCACGCCCATCATGAGACCGGACAGGGCGAAAACGGCAAGTTTTACGCGATCGACGGGGATCCCCGCGTAGCGGGCGGCGGCTTCGTTGGCGCCGACGGCGTAAACGTACCGGCCGAGGACGGTCTTGTGCAGGAGCAGTCCCAAAACGAGGGCGAGCAGGAGAAAAATAATCAACGGAAGCGGAACCAGGCCGCCGGCCTTGATGAAATCCGCACCCACGAACCATTCCGGGAATCCGGAAAGGGAGTGGTCGCCCAGGAAAATCTGCGCCACGCCGCGGTAAAGCGCCAGGGTGCCGAGGGTGACGGCCAGCGAGGGCAGGCCGAGCTTCGCTACCAGCAACCCGTTGAAGAGGCCGAGGAGCGTCCCGAAGGCGAGCGCGAGCACGATCACCAGTTCCATCGGCAGTCCGAGCTGCACATGGAGCATCGCGGTAACGACCGCGACCAGCGCCAGACCCGAAGCGACCGACAGGTCGATGTTGCCGCTGATGATGACAAACGTCATGGCCAGCGCCAGGATGCCGATCTCGATGTACAGCGAAGTCGAGTCGAAGATGAAGTAAAGGTCGAGGAAATAGGGGGAAAGCAGTGAGCTCACCCCGAAGGCGACTCCCAGGATAAGCAGCGTCAGGCTTTCCGGCCTCCGGCCGATCCATTTGGCGAGACTTCGCCATCTTTCATTCCCGGGCGGTGGTTTCAGGTCGTTCATGGGAAAAGAAAAGCGGGGGCAGGTGGCGGAGCCGCTCCGTCACGTCATCGTTGCTCCTTCCTTGTGTTTGCGCAACCTGCGATGGAGGATTGCGTCCAGGGAAACCGCCAGGAGAATGGTCAACCCGTACAGGGCGGTCTGCCAGGAGGCGGAGATTCCGAGCACGGCGAGGGCGATATGGATGACCCCGATCAGGAGGCAGCCCAGGAGGGTTCCCTGCACGGTTCCGGATCCTCCGAAAACGTTAGCGCCGCCGATGATGGCGGCGGAGATCACGATCAATTCGAAATTGACCCCCGTGTTGCCGGGGTTCACGTACCCGAACCGCGAGGCGTACAGGATGCCGGCCAGCCCTGCGGCCGCGCCGCAGAGGGTGAAGACCAGGAATACGTTGAACTTGACCGGAATGCCCCGGAGCGCCGCGGCTTCCGGGTTGCTGCCGATCGCGTAGATCTCGCGGCCGGTTTCGGTGTACCGGAGAAGCAGGTACGTGAGCAGGACAACGGCCACCGCGAGGAGAATAATCCAGGGGATGCCGAATACAGGAGAAGTGCGGGACAGGGCGATCAATTCCACCGGCAGGTCGCCTCCGCTGACCTGGCTTCCCCCGCTCACGATAAACACCAGGCCGCGGTAGATGCTCATTGTGGCCAGGGTGACGATGATCGCCGGGATGCCGGCCCACGCGACCAGCACGCCGTTGATCGCCCCGAGGACGGTCCCGATCAGAACCGCCAGGATCGCCGCCGCCCAGATAGGAAAATCCGGGTGATGCACGAACAGGTACCCGACAATGATGGCGCTGAGGGCGAGGGAGGAACCGACCGACAGGTCGATGTTCCGGCTGACGATGACCATCATCTGTCCCATTGCCACGATCGTGATCAGGGGAATGTAGAGGAGGATGTTGCGGAGATTGGAGGGATCGAGAAAGCGCGGGTCGATCAGTGTCGCGACTCCCACGATCAGGAGCACAAACACGGCGATGCCCAGTTCACGGAAACGCAGCACGGTGGCGGCAACAAAACGGCCGCCGCCGCCTGGCTGGCGGCTGGCAAGCGGCTCCGGGGCCGTGGAGGTTCTTCTTGAATCCGGGGTCACGGGTTGTCGCCGGCGTGTCGGGGTTCGGAGGATTCAGGCGGGGCGCCGGCCGGCGCCCCGGTTGGCGTTTGTCCGGTCGCCGCCCCCATGACCTTTTCCGCCGTGGCCTCGTCGTGCGTGAAATGACCCGTCAGCCGGCCTTCGCGCATCACCAGGATCCGATCGCTCAAAGCGAGGATCTCCGGCAGGTCGGACGAGATCAGGAGAATCCCTTTACCCTGCCGGCAGAGTTCTCCCATCAGGCGGTGGACCTCCTGTTTGGCGCCGACGTCGATTCCCCGCGTCGGTTCGTCGAGGATGAGGATTTCCGGCTCGGTGAGCAGCCATTTGGACAGGACGACCTTTTGCTGGTTTCCTCCCGAGAGTTCCCGGGTCGGCTGGTCAACGGCACGCAGCTCGATGTCGAGCCGGTCCCGGTAGGTCTCGGCGAGCTCGCGCTCCTTTCCGGGCCTCACCCGGCCCCAGGGGAAGAGGCGTCGCAGCGCAGCCAGGGTCGTGTTCTGTGTCACCTGGAAAGGCAACACCAGCCCGTGATGCTGCCGGTCCTCCGGCACGCAGGCCAAACCCAGACGGATCGCTTCGGCCGGCGTGCGGAGGGCGACGTTCTTTTCCCGTACCCGGATGTTTCCCGTATCGGCAGGACGGATACCAAAAAGCGCATTCGCCACGTCGGTGCGTCCGGCGCCGACCAACCCGGCCACGCCGACGATTTCCCCGGCCCGGACCTCCAGTGAGATTCCGGCGAAGCGCCCGGTCAGTGACAGGTTTTGGACCTGAAGCAACGGTTTCCCGGGTTCGGCCCGGGGCCGTGCGAAGAATTTCTCCAGCGGCCGCCCGACCATCATGCCGATAACTTCGTCCGGCGAGGTGCCTTCCCTGTCCCGGGTCGCTACGAGCTGTCCGTCGCGCAGGATGGTAATCCGGTCGGAAATCTCAAAGACTTCCTCCAGGCGATGGCTGATGAATGCAATCGCGGTTCCGCTCCGGCGGAGTTGGCCGACGATGCGGAACAGTTCCCGGGTTTCGTCCGGGGTCAGGGAGGCCGTGGGCTCGTCCATGAGCAGGACGCGGGCGTTCTGGGAGAGGGCGCCGGCCATTTCCACCATCTGCTGGTCCGCAGTGGAGAGCCCGAACATGCGGGAACGGGGATTCAGTTTGACGCCGAGGGAATCCAGCAGCCGGCGGGCTTCGCGGTAGCGGCTTTTCCAGTCGATCGGCCGCAGCCGCGACCGCCAGGTGGAGTTGTGGCCGAGGAAAATGTTCTCGGTCACATCGAGGTCGGGGAAGGTGAGCGGCTCCTGGTGGATCAGGGCGATACCAAGCTCCCGGGCGGCCTGCGGGCTTGGGATGGAGGCAGGGGTTCCGTCGAGCAGGACCTCTCCCTTTTCCGGCTGGTGAACGCCGCCCAGGATTTTAAGCAAGGTGGATTTCCCGGCTCCGTTCTCTCCGAGTAATGAATGGACCTCGCCGGTGTTTAACTCGAATTTGACCTCGTCCAGCACACGAACGATCCCGAATGACTTGCAGATACCCCGGGCCCGGAGCAGCGGTGGTTCGGATTTGGAGGCGGACATGAGGCAACCAGGAGAAAAGAATCTTCCCCTTTCCTCAAGCGCAATTGTGGAGCCTTATCATCCGGCACGGCTCCGTGACCGGGCCGAAGAGGTTTTTTCTTTTGCATCGGCAGGGGGGCCGGGCTAACTTGGCATAAAGTGAAGAAACCCGATTCCGCGGGTTTCTGTGAAACGTAAAACCAAGAGGCAGAACAATGCAGGAAGTGAAAGAAGGCGACACGGTCAAGGTGCACTACAAGGGAACGCTTGAGGACGGCGCTGTATTCGACGAGTCCAAGGACCGCGGTCCCCTTGAGTTCAAGGTGGGGGAGCGGAAGGTGATTCCCGGTTTCGAAGACGCGGTGGTCGGAATGAAGGAAGGCGAAACCAAGAAGGAAACGATTCCCAGCGAGAAGGCCTACGGTCCCCGCCGGGACGAGATGCTTTTGGAGGTGCCCCGCGAGCGGCTTCCGGAAGGAATGGAACCGGAGGTCGGCCAGCAATTACAGGTAACCACCAACGACGGTCAGCCCGTTCCGGTCCGGATTGCGAAGATTGAAGAGGAGAATGTTGTCCTCGACGCCAACCATCCCCTGGCCGGGAAGGATCTCGTTTTTGAGATGACTTTGGTGGAGATCGCCTCGTAGGCCGGGTCTTTTCTTTTTGGGCGGGGGGTCAGCGTTTCGCTTCCTCCCGCTCAATAATATCCCAGGATTTTTCGATATAGAAACGGTAGTTCGCCAGCGGGGTTCCGTTCGGGATGCGGTGGTCGATGCCGAGTATGCAGCCGCCGGTGCGAACCATGGGCGGGATCTTGTACTCCAGTTCCGCCGTGATGGCGGCTTGGTCCTTTCGCAGGACGTGCTTGTCGATGCCGCCCTGGAAGGCCAGGCGGGAGCCGTACTGTTCGCGGAGCTTCACAATGTCGTTGCCCCCGACGGGCTCCACGGGGCCCATCACGTTGAGGCCGGCCTCCAGAAAGCTTGGGATCAGTTTAGTCATGTCGCCGTCGGAGTCCTGGTAGAAGAGGCGGACCCCCCGGGCGCTCACGAGATCCCAGAGCCGGCGGTAATAGGGCACGATGTAGGCGTCCACCTGCTTCGGGCCGATCAGGGGACCGTTCTTTCCGGCCATGTCCTCGTGGATGTTGAGCTGGTCCACTGCAACTCGTGAAGTGACTCGGTCGAGGGTCCGGTGAGCGACGTCGCCGATCGTTTCCAGCATCTCCCCGATCAGATCGGGCTGGGTGTAGAAGCTGATGCAGAGCTGTTCCTCGCCCATAAGCTGGCGAAGCTCGTCGAATCCGCCCGGAATCTTCGCCACAACGACCTTGCCCTCCTCGCGGGCGCGTTGGGCCGCAGCCTCCCAGCCTTCTTCGAATCGCTCTTCGGAAAAGGCATAGTGTTCCTTTACCGCAAGCCAGGTGTCGCGGTCCTTGACCGGGTGATCCATCGGCAGCGGAAGGGTGGAGGCCTTCTTGGACAGCTTCATCTTCCGCCCCATTTTGTCGAGGGCGATGACGTAGTCCGCGGTTTCCTCAAGGATGGTGGTTTCCGGCCCCCCGATCCAGCCGGTGTGGACCGGGACCGAGGCCAGGATCGGGCTGCGGAAACGAAACGCGGAAAAGTCCAGTTCCTCGGGGGTTGCGCCCTGTTGCGCCCATTCCTCCCGAAGGCCGGCAAGGGGGCCGAAGACTTCGGTAAAGAGCGTCCGCTGATTCCGGCGGAAGGTCATGTAATCGAGGTACTCCTCGCGCCGCACTCCCATGGTGCGTTTGATGGCCAGGGCGGCATGGGTTTCGCGAATGTCGTTCATAGTTTTTCTGCTTTCTCGGGGGGTGATGCCCGCGAGGTTGCCGGTTTGCCCGGGAAGGTCATTTCTTCAACGAAAGTGTCCTGGAATCCCGGGTCCTGGCTGAGGGAGACGTGGACCACGCGTTTGCGAAGCGATTCGCAGGCCGATTCCGGATTTTCGGCGAAAAGGGAGATCTTGGCTCCCAGGAGAGCCGTGTTTCCCGAGGGGCGAAGCGCCTTGTCCGGGAAAGGCAGCAGCCCGATACGCAGGGCGCTGTCGAGACGAAGATAGTTGCCGAAGGCGCCCGCCATGAAGACGTCGGTCAGGTTACGGGGGCGGATGTCGTTGGCGCGCATCAGGATCTTTGCCCCGGCCGCGATGGCGCCTTTGGCGAGCTGCAACTCGCGAATATCGCACTGGTGGAGTTGCACGGGCGAAGAGAGAACCCAATTCTTTCCGCCGTGGGCGAAGCGGCCGTTGGGCAGAATCATGCCGAGATCGAGCCCCGCCGCCACCGCGTCCACCAGCCCGCTGCCGCAGATGCCGCGCGGGTCGACATCCCCGATCACACGGCAGCGCCAGGACTTCGCGCAGGGAACAACCTCCGCAATCGCGCCGGTGGACGCCCGCATTCCCATGGTGATGCGGGCCCCCTCGAAGGCGGGTCCCGCCGCTGTGGAGGCGCACACCATGCGGGAGCGATTGCCCACCACGACTTCGCCGTTTGTGCCGAGATCGAGAAAGACACCGGGCTTTTCGCGCCGGTCGAAACCCACCGCCAGCAGCCCCGCAAGGATGTCGCTGCCGACGAATCCTCCTATACACGGGAGAAAAACGACCGGGCAGCCGGCGGGGAGGCCGTTCCATCCCAGCCTTCCGGCGTCGAATCGCAGGGTGCCGGTGGCCTGCGTCTCGAAGGGGTAGCGCGAGAGCGGTTCCGTGTTGAGGCCGCCGAACAGGTGATGCATGGCGGTGTTTCCAACAAGGATCATCCGGTTGACGCGTTCCGCCTTTTCGGGGCCGGCTGCGGCAAGCAGATCCCTGACGAGTTCCGCAAGCTGTTTTCGGATGAGATTGGTGAGCGTGGTTCGGCCCTCAAATGTCATTGAGAATTCGATACGACTCATAAGATCCGCGCCGAATCTGGCCTGGCGGTTGAGACCGCTTCGAACCGCGAGTACGTTGCCGTTTTCGAGGTCGACCAATTGGGCCACGAGGGTGGTGGTGCCGACATCGACCGCGATGCCGCATCCCGGGCGGGGAGAAAAAATGAAGTCGGTGTTGTCTCCCAGGACGGCGGCTTCCCATTGAGCCAGCTCGAGGGTCAGGTCGCTCTCGGCCCGGTGCCGGCAGGAGAGGCGCCAGCCGGCATTGACCCGGGAGTCGCCCAGGAGCCGGCGCTCCCCGGGGAACGCCGGCAGCCGTCCCTCCAGGACCCGGACACGGCAGCCTTTGCAGCGTCCCCGTCCGCCGCAGGGAAACTCGACGCCCTCCGCAAAAAGGGCATTGGCAAGCGGCGTGCCGGCGGGAACCGGAATGGTCTTGTCCAGTGGACGGAGCCGAATCAGAACGGAATTCTCCATAGGGCTTAAGCTGCGGGACTCCTTTCTCAGGTGAGGCCGTATTCTTCCGGTAGATACGCGTTCGCGGGTATTTCTCCGGCCATGGCTTCGCGCATTTCGGCTTCGGTTTCGGGCAACTCGGTGACGGCGGATTCCATGCGTCCCAGCCACCGGGCCTCCCGGGGGGTCAGGTTCAGTGCCGCTTTCCGGTGCGCCCGGTCAAGGATCCGCCAGCCCGCACGGGCCGCGCGGATCGTTCGTTCGTAGGTTGTGGCTCCCGTCAGGATCTCCTCCGAAATTTCCAGGACGATGTCGGGCCGCAGCACGTAGGCCTGCGGGTCGAGAGAAGCATCGGACGAGGCCAGCCAATCGCGCAGCGAGCGCGCGGCCTCCGGGGAGTCGTCCAAGGCGGCGTTGGCCAGCCGGCAATCATAGGCGAGCTGTTCCATGGATACCACCGGTGCGTAACCGCTGAGCAGCCGAACATTGGCTACGGATTCGTTCGACCAGCAGTCGCAGACAGCTTGCGCGATGTTGCCGAGCGGGCTGGAGTGCGCGCAGGCGGACGAGCGGCCTTCCATCGAAATGGGAACCCCGGCGATGGCCTTCAGGAAGGGGCCTTCGTAGGCGCAGTCCTTGCTCGGCCCGCGGGCCCCCGTTTCAAAGGCGACCAGGCTTCGGGGAACGGAAATCACCCGTACCAATGCGGCGAATACCTTCGGGATCATCCCTTTCCACGCGAGCGTCATGGCCGTATTGGCAAAGCCGCACGCCGTGTCCCCTGAAGGCACGACGTCCGTATTCCGGCAGCTCCGGACGATCTGTTCCCAGAGAAAGCCCATGTCGCGCGCGCCGAGAACCCCCAGGGCGAAAACGACGCGGCGGAGGTCCGCATTGACCAGGGCGTCATCACAGACCTCCTTGCCGCCCGTCGATTCAATGGCCAGAAGATCGGCGCCCGCCCGCCCGGCGCCGTCGAAGAAACGCACCATTTGCTCCCAGTGCTCGCCCCGGCGCATGAGCGGCGGCCGCCGGAATTCACGGGTGTCGTTGGGAGTGACCCGCAACGCCGTGGCGAGGCCGTGCCGATCGCTGAAGGCGGCGCAGTTCTCGGCGAGGATCCGGGTGATTTCCAGCCCCCATTCCGGAGTCTGCGTCATCGGCGGAAGCGTTTCGAACTCGACCACCACCGCGGGAACTTCCAGTTCGACCGCGTGGCGCAAAACGCCCCGGACCATCTCCTCGTACTGCCGCCGGATTTCATCCCAGTTGCGCCGGGTGACCTCGATTCCGGGCAGAGTGAAGTTGATTTCCGGAATCATGCGCCCCCCGCCGATTTCCACGCCTCGGCCGCAGGTGACCGGATGCGGTGCCCGTCCGAAGAGGAACGCGTCCAGCGATTCGACTGCCGGCTTGGTATTCATTGACCCGGGTGCGGGCGGATCGCTACGAGGCGACCAGTTTCCGGGCGATGCCGACCGCCGTGGCGGCACTGTCTCCGTAGGAATCGGCGCCGATTTCTTCGGCGTATTCGCGGGTGATCGGCGCGCCGCCGATCATAATCTTCACGTTGCCGCGCACACCGGCTTCGTTGAGGGCCTCGATGGTGTTCTTCATTGACGGCATCGTCGTGGTCAGGAGAGCGGACATCGCCACGATATCCGCCGATTCGTCCCGAATGGCTTCGATGAATTTCTCCGCTGAGACGTCGACACCGAGGTCGATGACTTCGAATCCCCCGCCTTCAAGCATGGCCGCGACCAGGTTCTTGCCGATGTCGTGAAGGTCGCCCTTGACGGTTCCGAGTACGACGCGTCCCTTCGGTTTTACCCCGGACGCCGTTAACAGGGGCCGGATCTTCCCCAGGGCGCCCTTCATGGCGCGTGCGGCGATGAGCAACTCGGGCACGAAGAAATCGTTGGCTTCAAAGCGGCGCCCAACCTCGTCCATCGCCGGGATCATGTAGTCGTTAACCAGTGTTTGCGGATCCGTGCCCGCAGCCAGGGCTTCGTCCGTGACCGACCGGGCGGTATCGGCGTCGCCGTTCAGGACGGCGTCGTAAAGTTTGGTCCATTCGCTCATTGAGTTATCTCCTTTTTCTCCAGTGGTGGACGCGGGACGTGACAGGACTCCAACTCTACCGGGTCCGGCGCCGGGGGTCTGCGCGAGGATTGTCAACGAAAGCGCAGATGTTGTCCGGCGTGCCGGTAGCTCTGAAATATACTTCCCTGCATCAAGTTTTCGGATTCTCCTGCCGCCCGTCTTCTAATTCATTCCCCTCTTGAGAGGGGGGACCAGCCGCAAGGCTGGTGGGGCGTGTCCGTTGCGCCGGCGATACCCATCGTTCCATCGATCTACTCGCTATATTCGAGTACCAGTCGTTCCGGGAGTTTGTCGGGCTTCGCCGACAGGCTGCTAGTGATCCGGCAGAGCGGCGGATTCGGGTTGGTTTTCCCGGGGAGGGCCGGTCTGCGGAATTCCTGTTTCGGCGTAGAGGGTTGAGGAGAACGAGGTCCAGTCCTGTTTGAAGGCGAAGCTTCGCTGCAGGCCCAGGTAGGCATTTGATTGGTCGACCACGCCGGAACGATCAGATTGGTCGAGCACACCGAAATGATCATTGATGTTGGCCGCGAGCATCAGGCAGAGGGCGAAACCGGCAAAGACGTGGCGGCAACGTTCGGCGCGTATGAAGGCGCGTGTGGGGAGTTCGTGGGATGGCGGGGGAGCGTAAAGGATTTCCGGGGCGATTCTTGAGTTGATGCGGAGTTTTCGTTCCCGTATCCGTTTCCTAATGTCGCTCACCTGCTTCCAGAACCGGGGCGGCAGGAGGGCGGCCAGCCCGGCCAGAACCGCCGCCGGCAGGAGACCGGGCTGAAAATTCAGGGCCTGGCCCGCCTGATACAGGGCGAAGGAAAAGAGGAGCAGGAACAGCTGGATCGAGAGTCCCGCGGTTGCGGGCGAGCAGTAAAGACTGCTGTCGTCCCGGGTGCGCACGCGCAGACGCAGGTCGAGCGACCAGCGTGCGCCCAGGGGGAGGAGCCATCCCCAAAACAGGAGAAGGAGCAAAAGCCGGTCCCCGGCGGTCAGGACCAGCCCGTTCTGCCAATTGAGGGAAACGAGAAGAATCCAGGAAACAAAGGCTGCCGTCCGGGTTCGCCAGCCGAAAATCAACAGTACGGCGAAAACCGCGGCCAGCCCCATCAGCGTCGTGCCGAGGAATCCGGAATCGTTCAGAATCGACAGTTGAAAATGCCACGGCGAAACGGTCTGGACGGTTCCATCAATCACCGTACCCCTGTTGACAACCCGAAGCCCGCTCAGGCGAGCCAGCAGATCAGCCAGAAGAACGGTTCCCAGCAGAACACGAAAAAGGGCGAGGGATCTGAGATCCAGGCCGAAGACAGGGCGCAGGTTCATCCGGAGGCCGTTGGTTGGTGTTGGTGTGACGCCGCGCGGGGGAAGACAGCGTCGTGAGCCTCAAATATACCGAATAACAGGTGCTGAAGCCAAGCTTTGTTCGTATGCAAGTCGTTGATTTATAGTTTTTTTACTAAAATCGCTTCCCTGCGGAAGCGCGTCCCCGTCAGCCTGCCGCCCTGACGGATCTGAACCGCTGCGCGGGGCGGGCCGAGGCGGCAACCCGGGGGTTTCGATTAAGACCATTTGCAGGAATGGGGGGAACGGATTATTTTAGAAGCCGTGAGTGGACGACGACAGGAGAGAAACCGGGAGCCCGATAACCGACGCCGCGAGGAGGGGCCCGCCGACGCGCCGTTGAATCCCGAGGCGCGGCTCGAGCGGATGTCGGCGTTGCAGTTGATCGACCTGGTTTCCGGGCAGATGCGGGGGGCGGAAGCGGCGCCGCACCGGCCCTTGCGTCACCTCCGCTATCGCGTGCAGGAGCTCGAGGAGATTCGCGAACAGGCACAGGGTGCTTTGGCGGAGCTGAACGAGGCGGTGGAAAAGTTGCGCGCTCCGGCGTTGAGGCTGGGGACCTTGCTGCGGCGGATCGGCAGGGACCGGGCATTGATCTGCGTCGGCGGGGGTGAGTATGTCTGCAACCTTGACCCGTCGCTTCCCGAGGCGGTGCTGGAGAGCGGGATGCGGGTGCTCCTCAACGAAGCCTACGCGGTGACCGATTCCTTCGGCCTCGACAAGAGCGGGCCGGTGGTCCGGTTGACCGAGGCGCTGTCCGACGGGCGCCTTCGGGTTGGCCAGGAGGCCGGAATATCGGATTCGGTGGTCATTCTCTCGGACGCGTTGCGGAAGGAGACCTTGAAACCCGGCATGGAGTTGCGTCTCGACGCCAATCAGCGCGTGGCGGTCGAAATCGTCGCGCCGGCCCGAAAGTTCGACCGGTCGCTGTCGACGGTCGAGCCGATTCTCTGGAGTGATATCGGGGGGCAGGATTCGGCGGTTCAGGCGATCCGCGATTCGATCGAGATGCCGATTCTGCACGCAAGCCTTTTCGAGCGTTTCGAGCACCCGGTACCCAAGGGCTTCCTGTTGTATGGACCGCCGGGATGCGGGAAAACCTTGTTGGGCAAGGCCACGGCTCATAACCTGCGCCGCCAGATCGAGGCCGAAACCGGCGAGGACCGGCCTGAATATTTCCTCAGCGTCAAGGGCCCCGAGATTCTCAACATGTGGGTCGGCGAATCGGAACGGCAGGTTCGCGAACTGTTTGGCCAGTGCCGGGAGAAGGCCGAAGAGGGGCACTTGGCGTTTCTCTTCATTGACGAGGCCGAGTCGGTTCTCGGCACCCGTCACGGGGGTCGCGTCGGGAACGCGATCATTTCGACGCTGGTACCGATGTTCTGTGCGGAGATGGACGGGATGGAAGCGTTGCGCAATGTCGTGGTGATCCTGGCGTCCAACCGGGCCGACCTCATCGACCCCGCCATCCTCCGTCCCGGCCGGATCGATCGCAAGATTCGCGTCCGTCGCCCGAACCGCGAGGCGGGCAGGGAAATTTACAGCATTTACCTGAACGAACGGCTTCCCGTGGCGGAAGAGCGCGACCGTCTAATCGAGGCGGTGACCGAAGCCCATTTTGCGGAGAGCGAGGAAAACCGCTTCCTCGAGGTCGGCTACCGAAGCGGACGCAAGGAATACCTTCACCGCGGCGATCTTGCAAGCGGCGCGATAATCGCCGCCATCGTGGAGCGGGCCAAGGAGCTGGCGATCAAGCGGAGCGTGCTTACCGGCTCGGAGTCGGGGATTACACGCGAGGATTTGCTGACCGCTTTCGAGCACGAGTACCGCGAGAACGAACTTTTCCCCCCGACCGATATTACGGAGGACTGGCTCAAACTCACCGATTTCGATCCGGAGAACGTCGTGCGATTGACCCCTTACCGCCAGCGTAGCGACAGGGAACGGCAGACCTCGATATGAACGCTTACAGTTTCGGGACGATTCTCACGGGTCGCCCGACAGAAGCTGGAGGCACGCTGATGGAGAAAAAGTGGAGATACAATTCGGTATAGAAACGGAGTACGGAATCAGCCGGCAGCAGGAGCAACCGATCGACGTGGTGGCCGAGTCCATCGCGCTGGTCCGGAGCGCCGTTTCGCCGGGCGTGCGCATGTGCTGGGACTACTCAAAGGAGGACCCGCATCTCGATATGCGCGGGTTCCGGGTCCAGGAATTGCGGCAGGACACCGACGAAACCTTTTATTCGGCCGAGGACGTACGGCGCCAGCTGACTTTCCGCGAGATCAAAAGCGACTTGGTGCTCTCGAACGGAGCCCGTTTCTACAACGATCATGCCCACCCGGAGTACTGCACCCCGGAATGCACCACGCCGCTTGAGATCCTCCAGCAGGAAGTGGTGGGTGAGCGCATACTGACGGGATGTGCCCTTGCCCTGCAGGAAAAGACCGGAGTGCCGGTTTTGCTTTATAAAAACAACACCGACTTTTTCGGGCACAGTTACGGCTGCCACGAGAATTATTTGATCCCGAGAACCCTCCCTTGGGCGAAGCTCTCCGAGAATATTCTGGCATTCCTGGTTACCCGGCAGCTCTATTGCGGAGCGGGAAAATACGCATGGGAGGAAGAGGACCGGTTTCTCAAGGGAAGATTCCAGATTTCCCAGAGAAGCGATTTTTTCACAGTGCTCCAAAGTGTGGATACGATGCAGCGGCGGCCGCTGATCAATACGCGGGACGAACCCCACGCGGACGCCGGACGGTTTCGGCGTTTTCATGTTATCCTGGGCGACTCCAACCTCTCTCCGTACGCGGCCTACTTGAAGATTGGAGTGACCGCGCTGGTTCTGCAGGCTCTGTGCCGCGCCGGACCGGGAGCGCGGGTGCCGCGACTGGACAAACCGATCGATGCGGTGAAAGCGATCTCTCGCGACACCGCTTTCCGCTGGGAGATCAACCGGGAGGACGGCCGCCCGACAAACGCGATCGAGGTCCAACGGAGTTACCTGATGCTGGTCCGCCGTTACCTGTTTGAGAGTGACGGCGAGGAATGGCGGCGCGTTACCGATGCCTGGGAGGAGATTCTGAATGATCTTGATGCCGATCCGCTGTCCACCGCGGATCGCCTGGACTGGAGCGCCAAGTACCGGCTCATCGAGGACTTTCGCGACCGGGAAGGCGTCGAGTTGGACGATCCCTGGGTGCGGAGCCTCGACCTTGCCTACCACCGTCTGGATCCGGACGAGGGCCTTTACCTCAACCTGATGGACCAGGGGGCGTTTCGGCTGCCTTATTCCGCCGCAGAGATCTATGAAAAGGGGCTGGAGCCGCCGGCGAGCACCCGTGCGGCGGTACGGGGGCTTTGCGTGAAGAAGTTCGGCCCCCGGATTTATGAAACGCAGTGGGAGCACCTGGGGTTCCAGGGTGAAACCACCGGCCGCTTCATTCTCGATCTGCGCGACCTGTTTGCTCCGGGGGATATCGCGAAAGCGATTCGGTTTATTGAGGGCACCGAACGGGTCGACGATTTGAGAGCGCTTCCGTTTGCAAAAGAGCGAAATCGCGGTTAAATTTTCTTTATGGCTGATCCAACCAGACGAGTAAAACCAACCGCCCCCTCGCCGGGCGGGGGAGGAGACGACGGAGGCGGTCCTTCTTCCCCGAAAGTCAACAAGCCAAAAACGGAGGAGCTTCTCAAGAAGATGCGCAAGGTCGATCCTGACCAGTCCCGCCGCTACCGGCAACGGACCGGGGAGTGACCGGCAGGTGATCCCGCCGCTTTCCCGCCTTGCGTTTTGCTCCCCTAACGGGGATGTTGCCCGTTGCGGGTCTGCGGGTGCGGGTTTCAGACGCCGGAATCCTTATTCTCTCCCACACCTGCGAAACCCGGCCCTCAACCCTTGCCCGTCCTCGACACCCTGAAACCAGAAACCTGACGCCCGCGCATCCGCCATGAACGGAGACTTCCTCTCCCTCCTCTCATCGAATCCGTTTTCCGGCCTTACGGTCGGCGAAAACTGTCCCCAGTTGCTCGAGGCGACCACGGTGTTCGCCTTCCATTTTTCCGAGGGCGTGGTCATGGCGGGCGACCATCGCGCGACCGCTGGGAACGTGGTGTTTTCCGATCGAACGGAGAAGATAATCGAGCTGGACAATCAGTCTCTGATCGCCATCGCGGGATCGCCGGCGGTGGCTTTCGAGATGGCACGAACGCTGCAAACGACTTTCGAGTTCTACCGGCGAAGCCAACTGCAGGTACTCAGCCTCCCGGCCAAAGTCCGGGCGTTGTCGCGTCTCCTCCGCGACAACCTCCCGGGAACGCTCCAGGGGGTGGGCGCGGTTGCGCCGCTCTTTGCGGGGAGGGAGCCGGACGGCGATTCACCGCCGGGCATTTACTACTACGATCCGCTGGGCGCGCAGTTCGAGGCCGCCGGTTACGCGGCTTCCGGGTCCGGGTCCGGCAGTATTCGCAGCGTTCTTCACTACTTGACCCAATGGGGGAATCCGCGACCGGAGAAAAGGGATCGCGGCGAGGCGATCAACCTGGCCAACCGGCTCCTGCTGACCGCCGCCCAGTTCGATACCGCCACCGGCGGGGTCGATCCGTCCCGGCAGGTTTTCGCCACCATCCGGCTCCTCACCGCCGACGGCATTCATACGGTGACCGAGAAAGAGCAGGCGGCGGCCTGGAAGAAGGGAGGGGCCAATGATTGAAGAACCGTACCGGTGGCTCGAAGCGGTGGCCAACCGTCGCGAGTACATCCAGGACCAGCTCAGCGGTGCCACGCCGGTATTCGCCGTTTCCCGTCCCGAAGGGGTTTTCCTGCTCGGTGCGGGCCCCGGACGGTCGAAAGTGTTCGAGATCTACAACCGTCACGGCATGGCCGCCCTCGGCAATCCGGTCGATATCGAGAAGCTGCGCCAGGCAGTCATTGAAACCGCTCACCTCGAGGGGTTTAACCGGTCGGCGGACGATGTGACCCTGCGGCGCCTGGTCGGGTTTTCCATAAGTAATTCCCTCAAGAGCGCGTTCGAACAGATCGTCGCCGCGCCGCTCATTGTCGAGGCCCTCTTTGCCGAATGCGGGGCGACCCGCGAGGAGGACCTTCTCGTGCGGGTCCGCTTCGACGGGAGGCCGGAATACGCGACGGACGGTGTCTGCCTCGCATTTCCCGACCGTGATCGCGAGCGCGCCGCCGGCGAGTGGTTGCGGGGCCGATTGAGCGACTCGGACGGCCTCGGCCGGGTACGCGGGCTTTGCCTCACGGCCTGGTCGGCCCTGGTGGACGGCAAGGAGGATTTCGAAGCATTGAAGGTTCAGGAACCCCTTCCTTCCTCGCTCGCGAAACACGGCCTGGAAAGTGCCCTGATCGACCGGGCGAGCCCGGGGCCGGCCCAGTACCGGTCGCTTGCCGAAGGGGAGTTTCAGTAGGGCGTCCCGGGCTTGCGAGGCAGGTCCGGGCGCGCATAATCCGGGAGCGGGCATGAATCACGGAAACGGCAATGGAAAGCGGGTGATCGGCCTGGAAACCGAATACGGTTGTCTTGCCGACCGCGACCTCGACCTGAGTCAGGTTTTGACCGAGGTTCGGAACTGGGTGTTCGAAGGCGGGCGCTTCGGGATGATCGACCTGTATGAGCGCGAATGGGATGAGCCGGCGGGAAACGGGGGGTTTCTGTTCAACGGCGGGAGGCTCTACATCGACATGGGCCACATCGAGTACTGCACGCCCGAATGTCTGAACGCCCGCGACGCCGTGCGTTACGACCGGGCGGGGGACCGGTTGCTGCAGACGGCAGTCCGGGCGCTGGGCTACGAAGGGCGGGTATTCTTCATTCGGAACAACATCGATCATCACACCGGCGCTACCTTCGGGTGCCATGAGAACTTCTCGATGGACCGTCTGGCTCCTTTCAGTGAAGCCAATATTCTTTCACTGCTCGCGTTCCTGACGCTCCGCCTCCTGTACACGGGAGCGGGTCGCGTGGGGGCCGCGGGGGGGCGTTTTTCGGTCGGTTGGCCCGACCAGGAGCCCGTCTTCGAGGGATTTCAATTGAGCCAGCGGGCGGATTATGTGCAGAACGATTTCTACGAGTGGGTGCAGCACAACCGTGCCATCGTCAATACGCGGGACGAGCCGCTTGCGGACCCTCTTGCTTACAGACGCCTTCACCTGCTTCACGGCGATACGAATGTCTTTCCGGCTACCACTTTCCTTAAGCTCGGGACGACCAGGCTGGTTCTTGACCTTCTCGAAGCCGATGCGCTTCCGCCGGTGGTCCTGCAGGATGCGGTGAGCGCTTTGCGCCGGATTTCGCGCCAGACCGATCCTCCCTGGCGGGTGCGTGACAGCCGTGGGCGGGAACGGGATGTGATTGATCTTCTGGACCGTTACCGGCGCGCGGCCGCCAGGTGCTTTTCCGGGCGCAATGAGGAAACGGATACGCTTCTGGAATTATGGGGGGACACCCTTGAGGGCCTCGCCCGCGGTGATGCCGGGGAGCTTGCCGGCCGAATCGACTGGGTCGGCAAGCGCGAGCTGCTCGATGCTTTTCGCCGCGAGCAGGGGCTGGGTTGGAACGATCCCTGGATGCAGTCCCAGGATCTTGAGTTTCATCACATTGATCCCCAGCGCGGACTCGGCTGCGCGTTGGCGGATTGCGACGGATTTTGGGCGACCGGTTGTATTGAAAATGCCATGACAGAGCCGCCCGAGGGATCAAGGGCCGGGGCCCGGAGCCGTCTGATGCGGGAAATTGAAAAGTCCGGCGGCCGTTATCACCTCGACTGGGACAGGGTCAATTTCCCGGGCGGCCGGACCTTTTGCATGAAGGATCCCTTCGAGACCCGCGCCGATCACCAGGAGACGTCCGGGTCGACGTCCTTTTCGTAGTCGATTCCCGGCATCCCGAAGCCGAAGAGCTGGTGGAAGTCGCTCTTGTAGCCTTCGATGTCGGTCACTGTGCGAATGTTTTCGGTCGTGACCTGGTCCCAGAGCGCCGCGACTTCTTTTTGAACATCCCCGCGCATCTCGAGATCGTCGAGCCGGACGCGGCCCCGGTCGTCAAAGTTGAGCGCGCGATGATTGTACATTTGCGTGGCGAGCAGACGGTGCATCTGCTCGATACAGCCTTCGTGAAGGCCCTTCTCCTTCATGACCTTGAACAGCAGTGAAATGTACAGCGGAACGACGGGTATGGCGGAGCTGGCCTGCGAAACAACGGCCTTGTTGACCGCGATGAAGGCGCGACCGCGGTCTACTTTGAGGCGGGCATCGAGACGGTCGGCGGTCTTTTCCAGATCGGCCTTGGCCCGGCCGATGGTGCCGTCATGGTAAATCGGCCAGGTCAGCTCCGGACCGATGTACGAATAGGCGAGGGTGGTGGCTCCCGGCGCCAGGACTCCCCCTTCCTCGAGGGCGTCAATCCACAGTTCCCAGTCCTCCCCGCCCATGACCGCGACAGTGTTCTGAATCTCCTCTTCCGTTGCCGGCTCAAGCTCCACTTCCGTAACTTCCTCTTTGTCCGCGTCGACCGATTTGTTGCGGAAACGGCGCCCGATCGGCTTGAGCACGGATTTGAAGGTTTCACCCGTTTTGGGATGCGTGCGCCGGGGGGAGGCGACACTGTAAACGACCAGGTCGACCGTTCCCAGGTCGTTCTTGATCTGTTCGACGGTCCGGCGCTTGATCTCGTCGGAAAAGGCGTCCCCGTTGATGCTGGCGGCGTACAGGCCGTCCGCTTTCGCCGTCCGGTGAAAAGCGGCGGTATTGTACCATCCGGCGCTGGCCGGACGGCCCTTCTCCGACGGCCGTTCGAAAAATACTCCGACCGTCGCGGCGCCCGCGCCGTAGGCCGCCGAGATGCGGGAGGCTAGGCCGTAGCCCGTGGAGGCGCCGATGACGAGAACCTTTTTCGGTCCCTCCGCGATCGGGGCCTGCTTTTTTACATGATCGATTTGCTCCTGAACATGGGCGGCGCAGCCTTCCGGGTGGGCGGTGATACAGACAAATCCGCGAATTCTGGGTTTGATGACCATACCGGCTACTGTGAAATGCTGGGTTGGGAGGTCGAGCATTATTTGTCCGATAGTGCGCCCCATTTGCCGGGATAACCCAAGTTCGACACTTCTCGCGAGGATCAACGACTTGCGAATCTCGGTGAAGAAGAAAACCCGGTCAAAAGAAAAGCAATATGGCGCGGCCGATCGGATTTGGGTAATGGACCGCGGGATGGTCAGCGAAGCCAATCTGGATTATCTGCGGGAAAAAGGGGCTCTCTATATCGTGGGCACCCCCACAAGTCGCGGCTGAAGGCCTTTGAGCGGAAGATGAACGCAAGGCGGAGTGGGGCCAACCATGCCCGCGGTGCTTACCTGCTGAGGACCAATTGCTTGAACAAAGATCCGAAGTCTTTGTGGCGTTGGTAAATCAGTGAAATCGTCAGGAAACCAGCTTAAACAGCTAATCTTTCTTTCGGAATTGTCGAAGATGGGCTAAGGAGCGGAGATTGGTTTCTCGCCCATTCGGATACTTCCTTCGAAGCCGCCTCGGCGTCCGTATTGACTCATAAAGCGTCCGAAATTCCATACCACGATCTGCCGGTCCGAATCCCCCGGACTGGGAGGACCGCTCGGCGCCCAGTGTCCGGGGGCCGAGCTGTCGTTAATATCGACGGGAATTTCGGCGCTGACGTTGGCCGCAAGCACGAATTCGCCGGATTCTTCGTCGAACCGCCTTTTCTGCACCTGTGTCGTACGGTCGTCAACGGTGACGGCCAGGTAGACCTCATGAGGGTTGCGGGGATTGATGTGACTCCCCGTTCTCCAGCCCGTACGGTTGCCGACGGGATAATGACGCCATTGATCGCCGTCGTGCCGGGACCAGTATTCTTCGACGTGCCCGCCGATCATGCCCTCGCCTTTTCTGGAGGTCCGCGAGCCCCAGGTCAGGTAGGCGTTGCCGTCATCGTCCACATTGATGCTCGACCAGAAGGGCCGGGAATGGCCCTTTTCGGGGTCGGTTATGACATCCATGTGATCGTGGCCGTTCGTGATCGGGGTGTCGCTCCAGTCGAAGGCGAACTCGCCATCGGCGCGGAAAAACCGATCCGCTTCCACGTCATAGTAAACATAATACAATCCGTGTGAAATCGGTTCCTCCATGTTTTTGTCCAGCGCCATAAAATGGAGCCGGTTGCGTCCGGCGTCATAGAAGGAATAGGTGTAGGAGCGGTCGTTGTAATCGTCCTCCAGCGCGAAGGACCAGAGCGTGTGCTCGCGAAAGGTTTGTCCGTCGTCCTCGGAAATGAACAGCAACTCCCTTCTCGCTCCGCCGTAAACGGTATAGTTTTGCATGAAGATCGTGCCCTGGCGGTCGCTCCACATGCCGGATTGACGCCCCACATTTCCGGTGAGTTCGGAAGCGAGCGTTTCGTGCAGAACTTCGAAATTGGATATGTCCCAGGGATCCACGCTGCGCGCGATCTGCTTCTGATCGCTGTAACCGCCGTCCAGCGAGTAGAAGACGACGATACGTCCCTCGGAGTCGAAGGTGAAGGACGGGTTGTTGTGCATGTCGACGCCGGGACTGGAAAGCCGCGTCGTGGTCTCGCTTCCGTCCTCCAGATCGATGGAGCGAATCGAGGCGTCGCCCTCCGAGGAGACGTAGGCGACAAAGAGTTTGCCGTCCGCAATATCCGTGGTCGGCCGTCCGCGGTAGTTCCAGCTCCCGTCTTCGACGATCTCCCTGACGGTGTAGGCGGACTCTTCCGGCGAAAGCTCCGAAGGGGACGGCCCCTGTTCCGCTCCGGCAGGAGCCGCGAGGAGTGCGGCGATCGCTGCGGCTGTTGCCAGCCACGCGGAAACTGCGGCGGCGGCGGCGGGGCGTTTGTTTCGGTCGGTTCGTTTTTTGATGACGGTCATAGGCACCGCTCAATCAAAGGCCGGACCGAGACCGGGGTCAATGCTTCAGTAAATGGGCGAAAGCGTCCTTGTCGGAGGCCTTCATGTACGCTTCCTCCTTCGAAATCGTGCCGGCTTCAAGGCAATTGCGGATGGAACTGTCCATCAGGCGCATCCCCTGAGTGGAACCGCCTTCGATGATGCCGCGGATGTCGCTGATGCGGCCGGTCCGGATCGTGTTGGGAAGGGCGTCGTGTTTGAGCAGGATTTCGTGCACGGCGACCCGGCCTTTGGGTTGACGTTTGCAGAGCAGTTGCGAAACGACACAGGCGAGACTGTTGGCCAGCATGATACGGATCTGAGCCTGTTCGTCCGATGGAAAAGCGTCGATGATGCGGTCGATGGTTTTCGGCGCGTTGTTGGTGTGCAAAGTTCCGAAGACGAGCATGCCCATGGAGGCACAATTGAGCGCGAGCTTGATCGTTTCCAGTTCCCGCATTTCCCCGACCAGTACGATGTCGGGATCGGCGCGCATGGCTCCGCGCAGGGCTTTGGCGAAGGAGCCGGTGTGGGATCCCACTTCGCGATGAACGATCACGCTGCGCTTCATGGGATGCACGAACTCGATGGGATCCTCGATGGTGATGATGTGCTTTTGATGATGCTCGTTGATGAAGTCGATCATCGCGGCGAGCGTGGTCGACTTGCCGCTTCCGGTCGGCCCCGTAACGAGGATCAGTCCCTCGTTGTAGCCGCACACCTGGCGAAGCACGTCGGGTAGACCGAGTTTGTCGAAGGAAAGAATGTCGGCGGGAATCTGGCGGAAGACGGCGGCCTGGCCCCAGTGATTGTAGAGGAAACTGGCGCGGAACCGGGCGACCCCGGGGATTTCGTAGGCCAGGTCCAGATCCTGGTGGTCGAGGTAATAGGTCCAGCGCTCTTCCGGACAGATTTCCCGCAGGAGTTCGCTCATATCGCCGGCGGTCAGGACGGTGTCTTCGAGCGACTGGATCACTCCCGAGGAGCGGATTTTGGGAGGCGAGCCAACGCTGAGGTGAAGGTCGGAGCCGTCCGCCTCCAGCATTTGACGTAAGTAGCGGTCGAGTCGTGCCATGGGATTATCGGTTACGGCTAAAGAACCCGCGTTTCTTCGGTTCGGGCGGGGGTGGGTCGACAGGAGCCGGCATGCGGATTTCCCGGCCCGCGATCTCGCTGCGCAGATTGGCGAGGGAGACTTCATCGGAGAGTTGTCCGTCGCGCCACAGCGCCATCACGGAGCCGTCCATGGTCACCATGCCTTCTGCTTTTCCCGTTTCCATGACGTTGCCGAGTCCCTGGGTCTTGCCTTCGCGGATGAGCGCGGAAACGGCCGTGTTCCGGATAAGGAGTTCGCACGCGAGGGCGAGCCCGCCGTTTTTGGACGGAAGCAACCGCTGGCAGATGATCCCGCGCAAGCTTTCGGCCACCATCGCCCGGATTTGAGGCTGCTGGGCGGGCGGGAATACGTCGAGAAGCCGGTTCAGAGTCGTGGCCGCGTCGCTCGTGTGCATGGTTCCGATAACAAGGTGCCCGGTTTCGGAAGCGCTGATGGCCATTTCGACTGTTTCGAGGTCGCGCATTTCCCCGATGACAATGATGTCCGGGTCCTGCCGGAGCGCGCCTTTTAGGGCTCGGTGAAAGGTCTGGGTGTGCTGGCCGACGCCGCGCTGGGTAATGGCGCAACGGTTGGGTTGGTGGACGAACTCGATCGGTTCCTCCACGGAGATGAGATGATCCTCGCGCGTCCGGTTGAGGTGTTGCACCAGGGAGGTGAGGGTGGTGGTTTTGCCTGAGCCGACCGGGCCCGCAACGATGATCAGGCCGTTGTGGTAGGCCAGCAGCTTTTCGATTGTTTTTGTGTCGCGGAAGCCGAGTTCCGTGAATGATCGAATGTCGCGGGGAACGGTTCGATAGGACCCGGCGCACCCGTCCTTGTGGACCATGAGATTGGCGCGGTAGCGCTCGCCCGAGGAGAATGGCAGCGCAAAGTCAAAATCCTGGTGCTTCTGAAAGTCTGCCCACTGGGACGGGGACAGGAGGGCGCGGTTCAGGCCTTCCGCCACTTCCGCACTGAGCGGTTCGGAATCGAGGTACTCGTTTTCGCGGTTGCACCGCACAAACGGCCGCGCCCCGGCGCTCACGTGGAGATCGCTCGCGCCGCTCGCCGACGCGTGCCGAAGAAGAGCGATCATCGCTTCCCGCCAGTCGCGCTTGCCGGCTCCCTCCAGTCCGGAAAAATCAGGAATCCCCGGTTCAATCGCTTCGACATGAATCACGGCTTCTCCTGAACCGCTGTCGGATGCGGTTGCTTCCGGCGGCGGCTCAAGAATCGATTCCGTAGTGACGTACATGCGGTCAACTAAAGACAGCCGACCACCGGGCGCAAGCATGCATAAGGGAAAACCCTAAGAATAACATCTCCTTTACCTTCCGGGGCTGCGGAGGGGCAGTGACCGGGTCGGTCCATCCCCGTGCGGACTCCCGGAGCACTCGCCTTTGAGGAAAAGGCCGATCGAGGCTTGAGCCCCGGGGGTGAATCGCTTGTAGTCATCCTGCATGCCGACCGGGGAGCAGACCATGAACGCTTTTATGAGCGCGAGCCTGACCGGGACCGAAGGAGGGCGGGTTCGGCGCCTGAAGGGGTTTGTCAGGGGGGCGCACTTTGAGCCCGAAACCCATTCGCCCGCTGCTGAGGCCTTCGTGCGAAAAGCGGGCAATCCGGATATCGAGGAGCGGGCGGAGACCCTTTTCGGGCAAGTGCGCCGGGCTTTCTCCTACAAGCGGAAAGACATCGATTACAGTTGCGACACCGGCACTGCCACGATCAAAACACCCGATTTCGAAGCCACCCTGCTGGTGGGGCAGGCCCCGGGCGACGCCCGGAGTTACGAAGTCAGTACCCTGGTGGGTGGCTTCACCCGCCCGGATGTAATCGATGAGGACAGGTTTATCGAGGTCTTCCGCGGTTACTGCGACACCGTTCTCATCGAGTTGGCCAACACGTTTGATGTGGAGGCAAAGATCGACGCCCTCGAAGAGTCGTCCCGCCTGGCCGGCTTCCTCGATTACCCGGCGGATGCCTCCTCGCTTTCGATCAAGGTGCCCCGGGGCGGTGTTCAAATGGAGCTCCGACCGCACGAGATCCGCTTCACCCTCGATCCCGGCGGCAACCTGCGGCAATTGATCGACGGCGCCGGCCGCCTTATGACCGAATTGTTCACGGACCCGAAATGACAGCCGGAGGGGTGTCGGGGCGGTTGTGACGGACGAGTTCGCGACCTCGGCAGCCATCCGGAATTTCAGTCTCCCCTCCGGCGCGGATACCGTGCAGGGTAGACGGATGGTTTTGATCGGAAAATACAACACGCTCAAGGCGGCCCGCGAAACGGGAAGCGGCTACTACCTCGAAGCCGGAGATCTCGGCGAGGTTTTGCTGCCCGGTAATCTCGCCCCTCGGGATCTTCAATGTGGCAGTAGTCTGGAGGTATTTCTTTATTTCGACTCGGAGGACCGCCTCGTCGCGACCACCGAAAGGCCGTTCGCCACGGTCGACGAATTCGCCGCGCTCAAGGTGCTCACCGTTCACCGGCGGATTGGGGCTTTTCTCGACTGGGGTCTGGGCAAGGATCTGCTGCTCCCTTTTCGCGAGCAGCGCGAACAGCGCGTTAAGCCGGGCGAGCGGGTGGTGGTGTACATCAAAGTGGACGAGCGCTCCGACCGCATCATTGCCACGACCCGGTTCAACCGGTACCTGGACAAGGAGCCTCCCGGCTACTCACGGGAGCAACGAGTGCGCTTTCTCATTACCCGCAGGACGCCGCTCGGCTACCACGCCATCGTGGAGGGCCGTTACAGCGGGCTTGTGTACCACAGCGGCCTGGGTACCGCCCTGGAGGCCGGGCGGCAGATCGATGGCTATGTCCGGGCCGTACGCCCGGACGGCAGGATTGACCTCAGCCTCGACCCTGCGGGCGGCGGCCGGCTCAAGGACATTGCCGGCGAGGTGATGGAGGCGCTGGAGAAACGCGGCGGCCACCTTCCCTTCGACGACACCAGTACGCCTGAGTCGATACGCGAGGCCTTCAACACCAGCAAGAAAACCTTTAAAAAGGTTCTCGGCACGCTCTACAAGCAGCGTCGCATCCGCTTCAGAGACGGCGGCGGTATCGACCGCTTGTGAGTGAGCCGAGGGACTTCGGTCGAAACAGTCTTGCGCTCTGGATTGGGGTTCGGGCAACGCTCCCGACCCAAAGGTTGAAGACAGAACTCGATTCGTTGCCGCGAGGCTGCTTATTCCGGCGACATTCTGATTGGGCTGAATGCCTCACCGAAGCGGAATCAACGTCTGTAGGGAGAATGCCCGTTCTTGACATGTTGGAATAATCGAGGCAGTCTCTTTTTTTGAAAAGCAGGCAGCATGCCTGAGCCAAACTGAATTTTACACGGTATAAGCATGAATAACTGGACCAAATTGATTTGCGGCGCCGCTGTCCTGACGCTGGGATTTTCCATCGTGGCATCGGCTCAACCGGACGAGCGGGGGCGTAACGGTCCCGGCAGCGACCTGCGGCAGCGCGCGGCCGACCTTCCCGAGCAGGCGGAAGAGGCCGGGGAAGCTGGTGCTGAGGCTGTGAGGGGGGCGTCCGAGCGCGGCCGGCAGGGATTGGAGCGAAGAATGGAGGCATTCGAGCGCCAGATGGCGCAATTCGAAGAAGTGAATGCCCGCAGGATGGCCCAACTCGAGCGGCTCCGGGAGCTTGCGGTCGAGAACGACCGGGATGATGTCTTGGAACGCGTCGATGACCTCATCGAACGCGAAACCGAACGCTTCACCAGTCAAATCGGCAGACTCCGGGATCGCATGGCAGGAATCCGCGAGGAGACCGGGGACGAAGACGTGCCGGAAGAAGAGGAGGAGCCTGATGAGCCGGACACCGAGGATGTTGACCCCGAGGCCGCTCACCCCGAGGGTTGAGTGAATACGCACCGTATTTCGAAGAAACTTTTTTTGAAAGGGTATGAGGATGACAAAAATTATGATGATGGGCGTGATGGGTTTGGGGTTGGTTCTGATGGCCGGTTGCGGAGCCGAGGATGGAGTGGAATCTCAAGGCGCCGATACGGGGCCCGATTATGAGACCGAGGCCCGCGAAAGCATCTCCGAAGAGAACATGGACGAGATGCTGGACCAGCTCGACGAGGAGATTGCCGCCGACGAGGCTGTGATCGAGGATGACGATTGAAGGCGGAACCGGGTGATTGCCCCGGCCGCTCCCTCCTTCGCGACTGGAAGGGTCACAGAAACCTTTCCCGCTTGCCCGTTTGAGGCCCATTGTTTTCAAGCCTGTGTGTTTGACTCTTGCGATGATGTGGCCGATATGGGCGGTCTAGGGAAGCGTGCGCCGACGAGTCAGGAAGATTAATGCCATCTGATTGCCTTATCCTTGTGAGCGGCGCCACCGGTTATATCGGGGGGCGTCTGGTGCCGCGCCTCCTGGGGTTTGGCTACCGGGTTCGATGCCTGGTCCGGGATCCGGCCAGGTTGCAGGGACGCAGCTGGTACTCTTCGGTTGAAGTGGTCCGGGGCGACGTTCTTGAACGGGATACGCTCGGTCCGGCCATGGCGGGCGTCCAGGCAGCTTATTATCTGGTCCACAGCCTGGGAGGCGGTTCGACCTTCCATCGGCGCGACCTCGCCGCCGCCGCGAATTTCGGGGAGGCCGCGCGCGCGGCCGGGGTGGAACGTATCATCTATCTGGGCGGCCTGGCGGAGAGCACGCCCGGACTTTCCGAGCACCTGCGTTCGCGACAGCAGACAGGGGAAGAACTCCGTCGTGGCGGCGTTCCGGTAACGGAGTTTCGTGCCGGCGTCATTGTCGGTTCGGGCAGCGTGTCCTTTGAGATGATTCGCTACCTGACGGAACGGTTGCCCCTGATGATCTGCCCGCGCTGGGTTTATACCCGTACACAGCCCATCGGGATCCGCGAGGTGCTGGAGTACCTGACCGCGGCTCTCGACGTGCCGGACAGTCGCGGCCGCATCATCGAGATCGGGGGATCGGAAGTGGTGACCTATGGGGAGATGATGACGATCTATGCGGAGGTGCGCGGCTTGAGGCGGTGGCTGATATCGGTGCCCGTGCTGACCCCGCGTCTTTCCTCGTATTGGGTGAACCTGGTAACGCCCATTCCCGCGGCCATCGCCCGCCCGCTGGTCGAGGGCTTGCGCAACGAGAATACGGTGCGCGATCCGCTGGCCGGGAAACTTTTTCCCGGTATCCGCCCCGCGGACTACCGTTCTTCGGTGGAGCGGGCTTTGGAACGGTTGCAGGCCAGCAACATCGAAAGTGCCTGGAGCGACGCATTGAGTACGAGCCAGCGGAACCGTCCTCCGGTGGTTTTGACCACTCAGGAGGGAATGGTCCTTGAGCGGCGCCAGCGGGTGGTGCAGGCGCCCGCCGTGGAGGTTTATCGCGTCTTTACCGGTCTCGGCGGGAGCCGCGGGTGGCTTTACTGGAACTGGGCGTGGAGGAGCCGCGGGTTTCTCGACCGGCTTATCGGTGGCGTGGGGTTGCGGCGGGGGCGTCGGGATCCAGACGGGATCCGCGTGGGCGACGCCCTTGACTTTTGGAGGGTGGAAGCCGCGGAACCCGGCCGGCTGCTCCGTTTGCGGGCGGAGATGAAGGTTCCCGGAAAAGCGTGGCTTCAGTTCCAGGCCGTGCCTGAAGCGGGAGGCGGATCGTTACTCACGCAAACGGCTTTCTTCGCCCCGAGGGGGTTGTCCGGATGGGTCTATTGGTACGGCCTATACCCTTTTCACGCATTCATCTTCAACGGCCTGATCGACCGTATCGCGAAGCGCTCGGTTTCAGCCGGCGCCGCGGCGCAGAAGTGACTCTTCGGTGCGGTGCTTTTATCACCCGGAAAAACCATCGAGCTGAAAGCGGGGTGGTGTCAGACCGGTTACGTTGAAGGCTGAATGGTCTGATCACGGAACGCCTCGCGGGTAACGGATCAGAAGCCACTGCCGTCAAAACGATTCCTGAATGGTACGGATTTCCCTGGGGTCTTCGCCTTATGAAGGGATTCATGGGCTGAAGCCATGGATGCCGTGAGCGGCTCTCTGAGTGGCTCCGATTTGGTCGGCTGGTGGCGCCCGTTTTGTGATTAGACAATGACAATAAAAGGTTTGCCGCCGTTTTTTGAGTTTCTATTGTCCGGAAAGCTATGGATTTTTCTTGTCAGTTATTGGCTCACCCCGGCCGTAAGTC